>NZ_AP018712.1:2160753-2502404 GCF_014701195.1 Tepiditoga spiralis | reverse complement strand
TTAAATATTTTCAAATTGCAATCTATACAAGTCATAGTAAATACCTTTTTTATTTAATAAATCTTGGTGAGTTCCTTCTTCAACAGCTAAACCTTTGTGTATTACAATTATTCTTTCGGAATTTTTAACTGTTGAAAGTCTATGTGCAATTGATACAATAGTTGTTGTTTTTGATAAATCATTTAAGGCTTTTTGTATTAAATGTTCAGTTTCAACATCTATATTTGCTGTTGCTTCATCTAATATAATTATTTTTGAGTTAAAGATTACTGCTCTTGCTAAAGCTATTAATTGTTTTTCACCAGCTGATAATGTAGATCCTCTTTCTAAAATTTTTGTTTCATAAGCATCTGGAAATTTTTTAATAATTTCTTCAGCATAAACCATTTTTGCAGCCGATTTAACTTGTTCAATTGATATATTTTCATTGAAGAGGCGGATGTTTTCTATTATATTCCCAGTAAATAAGTAAACATCTTGAGGAACAACAGCTATTTTTTTTCTTAAATAGTTTAAATCATATTCATAAAGATTTTCATTACCTATTTTTATATTGCCTTCATTAAATTTATATAATCCATTCATTAATTTTATTATAGTAGACTTTCCAGAACCAGTTTCACCAACTATTGAAACTCTTTCATTATCTTTAATATTGAAGGTTACTCCTTTTAATACATAATTATTATCATGAGAGTATGAAAATTTAATATTATCAAATTCAATATTTCCATTTTTTAAAGTTTTTATTTGTCCTTTTCCAATATCTTCTTTTTCTTCATCCATTATTTTGAATATTTTTCCAGCAGATGAAAAGGCATTTTGCATTATATCATATTTTTCTGCAATATCAAATAATGGTTTAAAAAACATATCTATATAAGCTATAAATGCATAAAGCGTTCCAAATGAGATAAAATCATTTTTTATTTCTTTAGATCCAACCCATAAAATTGTACTTATAGTTAGGTAATATAATAAATTCATTGCAGGTCTGAATATAGCATAAATGAGTAATTGTTGCATTCTTGCTTTATGTAATTTTTTATTCATACTTTGAAACTCATCTTTTTTTCTTTGTTCTTGATTAAATAATTTTGTAACTAAACTTCCAGAAATATTTTCTGCAAGATAAGAATTCAATGCAGATATTCTTGTTCTAACTTTATTATAGGCTTTTCTATCAAGTGTTTTAAATAAAAACATTGATATAAGGACTATTGGGAATGTAATCATTGTATATAAAGATAATTTTACGTTTAAATATACAAACATAAAGTAAATAACACCAACGATTATTGCTATATCCTTTATTAAACTGGTCATTACATCTGTAAAAAAATCTGATAGATTTTGTGTATCATTTACTACTCTTGTTGTTATTTTTCCAGAAGGATTTTTTGTAAAAAATTCAAACTTTGTTTTATTTATTTGTTCAAACATTTTTTTTCGTATGTCATAAACAACCTTTTGTCCTAATAAATTTGAAAAATAAACCTGTCCATAATTTGTAAATAATTGTAGAATTAGTATTAAAAGAACTATTATTGTAAAAAAGCTCAATTTATCTATTTTAGTTTTTTGATCTTTTTGTACTTGATTTTCAGAAGCTTTGATTTTAGTATTATCTTTAATGAAGTAATAAGAATTATCTGTATAAGTTAATTTGTAATCTCCTTTTTCACTTTCTATAAATGTATTGTCTTTATTTTTTATATAAGTTTTTTCTGATGAAATTACATTATCTATTCCAAATTTTATTATTCTTGGAATATTTAAATCTATTATTGTAGAAAAAAATAATGATACAAAAGCAATTACTAAAATTAATTTATACTTTTTAATATATTCCCAGAGTTTTTTAAAAGTGTGTCTATCACTCAATCCTTTTTCATTTTCTTCTTTTAATATATTTTCATAACTTGAGGCCACTTTTTATTCCTCCTTTAGTTTTTCTTCAATTAGTTGTTTTTGATACATGGAATAATAAGTTCCATTTAAATTAATAAGTTCTTCATGATTTCCCTGTTCAATAATTGTTCCATCTTCAAAAACAAATATTTTGTCAGCTTCTTTTACAGCTTTTAATCTATGAGATATTACGAGTATAGTTCTATTTTTAATTTCTTCTCTAAGGTTTTTTATAATTTTTTCTTCTGTTTCTGTATCAACAGCAGATAGACAATCATCTAAAATGATCATTTTAGAATCTTTTGCAAGAGCTCTTGCTATTGTAACTCTTTGTCTTTGACCACCAGATAAAGAAACTCCTCTTTCACCAACTTGAGTATCATATCCTTTATCGAGTGCATTTATATCTTCGTGAACATTTGCAATTTTAGTATACTTTTTATAATTTTTACTTGAGTCTGTATTAGAAAACATTATGTTATCTTTTATTGGCATTGAAAATAAAAAGGTATCTTGAGGTACGTATGCAATATTATCTCTTATAAACTTACTATTTAATTTATTTATATCAACATCATCTATAAAAATACTATCATTTTTTACTTTGTATAACTTAGTTATTAATTTTGATAAAGTTGATTTTCCAGATCCTATTTTTCCAACAAATGCTACCATTTCTCCAGAATTTATATCTAAAGAGATATTTTTTAAAACGTTTCTTTCAGTTTCTGGATATTTGAAAGTTAAATTTTTTATTTTTATAACTCCATTAAAATTTTTAGAAATATATTTAGGATCTTCTATACTACTTTTTTGTTCTAATACTTCTTCTATTCTTTTTACTGATGTTTTTCCTCTTTGTATTATATTAACTAACCATCCAAAAGCCATCATTGGCCAAACTAGCATACCAACATATTGATTGGTTGCTATAAAGTTTCCCAATGTAATTTGCTTTGTTATTACCATTTCTCCTCCATATCTAAAAACCAAGATAGTGGCCAATGCACCTAAAAACATTATTACTGGAAACATAAATCCCCAAACTTTAATAAGGCTTATTTGAGCATCATAATTTCTTTTTGCTTTCTTTTCAAAAAGTTTTTGTATTGTTTTATGATTTGAAAAAACTTTTATTACATTCATTCCTGCTATACTTTCTTCCGTTATATTAGATAGATCAGATGTACTTTCTTGTAATTCAATAAATTTTTTGTGTATTAATTTTCCTAAAATTAAAGAAACAAGTGCTATAAAAGGTAAAGGAAGTATTGAAACTAAAGTTAACTTCCAGCTAACCTCTTGATTCATTTTATATATAGTTAAAATTGTCATAAAAGTTGTATCTACTAGCATTATTACTGCGTTCCCAGTTAATCTTCTTGCCATTTGTGTATCAGATGTAAATCTTGTCATCAAGTCTCCAGTTCTCCATTTATCAAAAAAATTTTGATCTAATGTTATTATTCTTGAAAACATTTTATCTATTGTTTTGTATTGAAAAAGTCTTGCAGAACCAAATATAAATATTCTCCATAAAAATCTACCAAGTACTAAACCAAAAGCTAAAAATAATATAGAAGAGATCAATATTTTAAGATAATCCATACTAGAATTAGTATTTAAAATATCGAAAATTTGTCCAATTTTTTGTGGAATAATTACTTGTATATAATCTACAACTAACAAAACTAAAATACCAAGTAAATATCTCCACCACTCTTTTTTATAAAATTCTTTCAATAGCAAATCGATCACCATCCATAATTTTTATTTTTTTTAATAGTTAGCTTTGTTTACTAATATTATAACACTAAAAAAAGGATTTTACTAATAAAAAAAGAAAAATTAAATGAAAAGATTATTAAGGAGAGATTAGTATGCTTGAACAGTATAATAATATACATGTTTTTTGGTTTGAAAATGGAGCAAGTAATGTTACTTTTTTAGAAACTAAAAATGAATTAATTGCTTTTGATAGTTCCTTTTATGGTTCTAAGTTTGATGAAATGACTAACATAATGGAAGAAAAAACTTCAAAAAAATTAAAAAAAGTTTTTATAACTCACTTTCATCCAGATCATTCATTTGGCTGTTTGACTTCTAAAAAAAATTTTGAAATAATAATGAATATAAAGACATTTTCTAATTTAAATAATTTAACTTCAAAGTATTTAGAAGATGTTTCAGAAATTTCTGGATATAATTGTACAAATATAAAAAATAAATTAAACTTAAAAAATATTGAAATTTTTGAAGATACTTTTTTTAAAGTTATTGAAGATACTATTATATCTGGAAAAAATGTTGGTGGTCATACAAATGATTCAACCATATATATGTTAAAACCTTTAAATTATTTAATAAGTGGGGATTTAGTGTTTTCTAGAGTTCATACGGAATTTTTAAATGAAAATATAGATTTATGGATAAAAATATTAAAAAGATTGCAAACTATGAATATAAATAAAATATCTCCAGGACATGGTATACCAGGAGATATAAAGTTGATAAAAAATCAAATAGAATATTTGAATAGTTATAAAAAAAATAGAAATTTAAAAAATTTATATTATGATTATGTGTTATCTGAAATAGTTCAAGGAAGATAATTATTTAAAATATTGCTTGCTTCTTTATCATTCAATTGAGTTATTTGTGAAATTGTTATTATTGCTTTTTGCTTTTCAGTTGAGTTTAAAATTTCAAATCTATCAAAAAAATATATATCATTCATTGGATTTTTTAAATAAACTTTAAACTTTGCATAGTCTATTCCTAGAAAAAGTTTTAAAGCAATTTTATCTTTTGGTTCATATATACTTATTAATGAATTTCTAATTTTTATAGTACTTTCTTTAAATTTTGTTGGTTCAAATATTGAAGTTAGTATGTTCATTATATTTGGAATTTCTGAAGTAAATAAATTTAAATCAGATGAAAAATCATAACTATTTTTTACTTTTGTATACAAGTTATTAGTATACAAATCATATACGTAAACAATGCCGGAGAATAACTCCGGCTTTTTTACATTAAATATATAAAATCTATTATTTATAACGCTCATTGTTGTTAAAATATTTTTTTTATCAGTTATTTCAAAATCAATTTTTATTTTTATAGAAAAATTTTTTAAAGACGTAAAACTGGATATGTATTTTTCAAAATAATTTATGGAAAAACCATGTATTAAAATGATAATTAAAAATAATAATAATAACAATTTTTTCATCATTTTAAAGATCTTAACCTCTCATCTAAAGATACTATTTCTGTTATTCTAACACCAAAACTTTCTTCAATAACAACAACTTCACCACGAGCTATTAGTTTTCCATTTGCATATATATCTAAAGGTTCACCTGCAAGCTTATCTAATTGAAGCATTGATCCTTGATGTAATTGTAGTACTTCTCTTAAACTCATAGAAGTATTTCCGAGTTCAACAGTAACTTCTAGTGGAACATCTAATAGAAGTTGTAATTTTGACATATCAACATTTTCATTTGGTATAGTTTGATTTCCTGAAATTGCTCCAAAATTAACGGGATTCACATTTACTCCACTCCCTTGTTGTATTACATTTTGACTAAATCCTGAAGGCTGCTGCATTTGTTGCATAGGTTGTTGCATAGGTTGTTGCATAGGTTGTTGCATAGGTTGTTGTGTTTGTTGAACAGGCTGTTGTTGAACGGGTTGCTGAGTAGATTGTTCAGAATCATCTCCAGCCATAACTTTTTTCATTAATTCTTCAATATGTTTTGCAAATTTTGCTGGAATAAATTGCCAAAATGTTGTGCTAGATAATCCTTCAATGTCCATATTAAATTTTACAGATATTATATCAGCATCAGCATCACTCTCAATAGGTGGAAATTGAGTATCTTTATTTGAAAAATCTATAATTCCAACTTCTGGAGGAGAAATATCAACTGGTGTTTTAATAAATTCTGATATGGCAGTTGAAGAAGATCCCATCATTTGATTCATTGCTTCACCAACAGCACTCATACTAATTTCGTCCAATGATTGAGTTTCATCAATATTTCCGTCGCCACCCATCATTAAATTTGCAATTATTAAGGCTACATTCTCAGGTAAAACAAATGAATTTAATCCTTCTAATCCTTTTTTATACTGTATTGTAATAACTAATTGATTCCCATTAAATTTTTCTTTTATATCTTTAAATTTTACAAGACTTGTTTCAGGTGATGTTATATTAACTTTTCTTCTCAATAGAGTAGACATGGTAGTTGCACCAGCACCCATTGAGATATTTCCAACTTCACCCATCATATCTAATAAGGAATTATCTATAGATGGTTCTTCATTTAATCCGTTTAATAAAGAATCAAGTTCTTCCTGACTTAAAAATTCATCACCCAACATTTTCTACACCACCGTCAGTTTTTTTATTGTTTTTATTATTTGTAGCTTCTTTTATATTTTTTTCTATGATAATTTTTTCTAATAAAGCTTCATTTTCTTCTTCAATTTTAACAGCATAAAATCCCTTATTTGTACCAACTTTCACCTTGAATATAGGAGTATTTTGTACATTTAAATCTATTGGATCTTCATAAAAAGAATCCAATCTTATGACATCGCCTATACTTAAATTTAAAATATCGTTTAAATATAATTTGGATTTACCCAAAACAGCTGAAAGTTTTAATTTTGAAAGCATTAATAAATTTTCTAAATTTTTATGAGACATTTCTGATTTTTTAAAGACTTGTTGCCACATTCTTGTTGAAAGTTTATCGCTTATAGGTTCTAAAGTTGATGATGGAAAACATAAATTTATAAATCCCTGAGTATCTTTAATTGTTATAGAAAGCGTTATAAGTACAATCATTTCATTTGGTGGAGCTATTTGAACAAATTGCGGATTAGTTTCAACTTTTTCAAGAGATATATCAAAATCTGCTATTATTGACCAAGATTTGGAAAGAGATCTTAACATTACATTTGATTCTTTTCTCAAAATTGAAGTTTCTATTTCTGTTGGAGCTCTAAGTTCATCAATGGCTGTTCCAGGTCCACCAAGTAATGTATCAATAATTACATATCCAACATCTAAACCTATTTGTAAAATTGAATTTCCGCTCAAAACATCAGTAGAAAAAATTGAAATATATGTTGGAGAAGTTAAAGATTGTTGAAATTCAGAGAAAGTTATTTGATCCAAACTTGCATATCTAACTTCAACATAAGTTCTACATCTTCCAGATAAATAAGTAGAAAGTTCCCTTGCAAAATTTTCATGGATTAATTGTAATGTTCTCGACTGTTCACGTGAAAATTTTGTAGGTCTTCTAAAATTATATTCTCTTACTTTTTTTTCTTCTATTATTGGTTGAACGGACTCTCCATCTGTTTGTTCTTCATCACCAATAGAATTTAAAAGTTGATCTATTTCTTCTTGAGATAAAGTATCAGCCATAGTAACACCTCGTTTATTGTTGCTGAATTGTCATTATAATAATGTTTACACTTCTAACTCCTAAATTTTCTCTTTCACCAGTATAACCAGTTATTTCATTAACAGCATCTTTTATTTGTTTTCTTAATAGCTCCATGCCTTGTTGGGTGGTTACTTCGGCTCTTGTTTTATTTAAAAATAACATTCTTATAGCATCTTTTATTTCAACTTTATTAGCACCTATAGTACTACCACATTCTTCGCTTCCTACTTTAAATTCAAGTGCACTGATTACGGCAACTTCTCTACCGCCTTTTAACATAACTGGTTCTCTTGAACCATCTTTTATTAATTCGGCTTTTGAAATAACTGGAGCCCTTAAAGTAGATGTGTTGGCTTTATTTTCTTGAGATGGTATATTGCTTCCAAGGAGTTTTACCATAAAAAAAGAAACACCTCCAGCTATTATTAACATCAAAACAGCACCAATTATTATTAATAAAATAGGATTCAATGGTTTCTTTTCTTTTTGTTCTGGCAATTTTTGTTCTTCATCAGCCATATTTTTATACCTCCATTATCTTATTCTTTGTCTTAAGATTAAAATATCTATTCTTCTATAAATCTTTCTTAATCTTTCTAATTCATTTTCATAGTTTTTATTTAATTCTTTTTCTTTTTCTTTTAAATCAACAGCAGTTATTTCTCCTGTTTGAAATTTTGTTGTATAAATACTCTTTTGAGATTCTAATTCTGATTTTAGATTTGTTATTTCTTTTTTTATATCTCTATCTCCAACTGAAATAGGAAAAAATCTATCTGGATTATAAAAATAATCTATATCAAAATTTCCTGTTTTAACTTCTCCTATTCTTTCTAACATTCTTCTTTTTTTTAATTCATTGGTAAAGAAATAAGCAACACTTGCTGCTCTCGCAGCACCTAAATGCCAGTTAGATGGATATATATTATTAGGAGTAACTGCGCTATCATCAGTAAAACCATATATTTCTATTTCATTAGTTGTATGTTCAATTATTATAGTTCCTATTTCTGCAAGAATACTCTTAGCTAATGCAGTTAATTCAGCACTTCCTTGTTTAAAATATGACATATCTTTTAATGAAATTATAGTTCCTCTATCAGTTTCTTTTATAGTTATTTTTCCCTTAAATCTTTCATCGTTTATTATTTTCATTAAATCTTGTTTGACACCATTATTTTCTGTTATTAAAGGTTCATCTTGTATTGATTTACCTCCAACTAAAACGCCTATAGGTTTTCCTTCAAAAACATTATTAAAACTTTGAGCCATTTGTTGAAACTTACCAGGTGAAATACTTGACATTGCAAATAAAGCAATAAAAAAAGTCATTAAAAGTTGGTTCATATCACTAAAAGTAGCCATCCATGCAGGTGAACCAGCTGGACACTCTTGTTTTTTAGCCATTGTCTCACCTCATTATGCATTTTCACCTTTTTCAGCTTCATAAGCCTTTCTTTCTTCAGCTGATAAAAAAGCTTTTAATTTTTCTTCCATTAATCTTGGATTTTCACCTTGTACTATTGAAAGTATTCCTTCCATTGACATTCTTTTTTGATTTACAAATTTTGAAGTTCTTTTTTTTAATTTTTCTGCCATAGGTAAAGCAAATATATTTGCAACTAAAGCACCATAAAGTGTTGTAATTAAAGCAACTGACATTTTTGGACCAAGTGTCGTTGGATCGTTTAATGTTTTTAAAAGTAAAACGAGACCAACTAATGTACCAATCATTCCAAAAGCAGGAGCAAAAGCACCCCAACTATCCAAGACAGCAGCATTCGCACCGTCATCTTCTTCAAATAATTCCATTTTTATTTCTAATATTTTTCTAATTTCTTCAGGATCTGTTCCATCAACTGCTGCACGTAATCCATCTTTTATAAATTCATCATCTATACTTGGTATATCTTCTTCGAGTGCAATCATACCATCACGTCTTGCTTTTTCAGCAAAAGAGTACAATGTTCTAAGTGTACCAAGATTATCAATCGTTGGATTTTTAATAGCAGACATCATTATATTAACAATTTTAAATGATTTGTCTTTAGGATGTGCTATTAGAGTAGCTCCTATTGATCCAACAACGGTAATAAATATAGAAGTTGGATCTATCATATCTCCAATGTTTGCACCAACACCAAGCATGAAAGCAACTAAGGCCAATACAATTCCCGCCAAACTTGAAATATCCACTTATTAGTCCCCCTTTTGCAAATAAAAGCTTCTCTTATATTTTATCACTTTTTCTATAACTTCTTCAATACTTTCCTTTACAACATAAAAATGTCCATTCATCATTGTAATAGTAGTATCAGGGCGACTTTCTATTTTTTCAATTTGTTCACAGTTTATTATAAACTTTATATTGTTTAATTTGCTTAGTTCTATCATATTATCGCCTCATATTATCTTTTCATGTTTACAAGTTCATTAAGAATTGCATCAGAAGTAGTTATTATTCTTGAAGTAGCTTGAAATCCCCTTTGAGCAACTATCATATTTGTAAATTCTTCTGCAAGATCAACATTCGACATTTCAAGTGCTCCAGGTATTAAAGTTCCTCTTCCACCAACCCCAGCAACTCCAATTTGTGCAAGCCCGCTGTTAGAACTTTGTGCATACATTGAATTACCTATTTCTAATAAACCTGCTGGATTATTGAATACACCAAGAGAAACCTTTCCTAATTTATCAGTTCTACCATTTGTAAAAGTTCCAACAATATCTCCAACTTCATTTATTGCAAATGCATCAAGAGTCCCTTGAGCATTTCCATCTTGATCAGTTACTTGAATAGAGTGTGGAGATGAAAATTGAGTTATTTCATTGAATTTTATTTCAACATTAACAGGTCCAGCACCAGCAGTAGATGATGGAGTAACTGTTGGATTTAAAGCAGCTCCAGTTTGAGATGGATCAAACCAAAAACCAGCAGAACCATTTGTAGCATCTGTAATATTTGTATCTATACTACCATCATCTTTTATTCTCCATTTAGTTGCAGCTATAGAACCATTTCCATCAAATGCAATTACACCTTCAGCGATTGCACCAGATGTGTCGCGTGTTCCATCAGAGTTTAATTTATAAAGCGGTGTACCATCTGCGAGTTCTGCTTTCCAATACCATGTATTTGTATCTATTTTAGTAAATTTTGTATAAACATTATAGTCTTTTCCTAGGGCATCATATACTAAAGTTGATGTTGAAACTGTTGGATTAGAATAATCTACAACAGCAAAATTTTGAGGATTTGAAACATCAACTAATTTTATATTTCCGCCAGATGGTGGTTGAATTACTTCTCTAACCGAATAATACGTTCCAGAAAAATTGTCTACTGTATCAGAATTTTCACCTGATAAACTAAATCCAGATAGATTATAACCATTAATAGAAAAATCATTTAAAGAATCTGTTCCAGATAATGCGGAACTTAAATCTATAGTATAACCTCCTGATGAAAATGTGGTAGCTAAATCATTAGGGTTTTCAATAGGATTTGTATCTGTATTTGTAAAGGTCAATTGTTTTCCATCGATAGTTGCATTTATTGTAACTGTTTTAGAAGCGCTATTATAAGATAAATTAAAATCCGAAATTTTATTGGTAACATCGATATCTGATGAATCTTTTGCAGTTATTTTTGTACCATCTAAAGTAACACTACCATTAGATGTTGGAATTGAATATTTATTTGCAAGTGCAAATTTAGTCGATCCAAAGTCTGAATTTAAAGTTGATATTTTAGAATCAGCTGGAGTGTAGTCAAAAACAACATTAGTACCTTCAACATCTGATAAAGTTATCTTATAATCTGTTCCATTCCAATCCATCTTTATATCTGCTGGATTATAATAAACTTCTGAACCGTCAGATTTTGTTACTTTAATATTTCCCGAAAAAGTTGCACCAGATCCTGCACCACCACCACTTTTAGTAGTAGTTAATGTTACATCTGCACCTGTTGATGTTTTTAAATCTCCACCAACATCTAATATTTTAAATTTTGTATCTGTAGCTGCATTTGTAGTATCTCCTTTATAAGTTACCCAATTTATAACATTTCCAGATTCATCGAGTTCAAGATATCCATTTAATTCATCTAAGTCAGATTTACCACTAGCTTCATCTAAAAATTTCATTTTATCACCAGGTTCAACAAGTTTTGCATTCCATTTATAAACATATCTATCTCTATATTCTGATTTCATATCTCTACTAAAGGTCATTTTTACTGGCAACTTTGTACCAAGTTTTGAAGTTATTTCCATAGTTGTTTCTTGAAGTCCAACATCTGTATTTAAATTATGTGCTAATGTTATTGCAGATGTTTGCTTTGCAGGCATTACAAGTCCTGTTGATATTTTAACATCTCCTATTGGATCATTAGTATCAACATATCTTTGACCAGTATTTGAAAGTTTTGCACTCCAACCTTGAAGTTTAAATCCAGAAGCGGGATTTACAAGGTAACCAGTTTTATCAAGAGTAAAATTACCAGCTCTTGTAAAATAATTTGCTTCTCCGTCAGATAAAACAAAAAAGCCATCGCCTTGTATTGCTAAATCAGTTTTTTTCCCTGTATTTTGAAAAGATCCTTGACTCATAACCTTATCAACAGAAGATATTTTTGAACCAAGTCCTATTTGTATAGGGTTTGTTCCACCCAAAGCACCTTCTGAAGCTTTTCCTGCTTTTAGTGTTTGTAAAAGAGTAGTTTGAAAGGTTATTCTTGAAGCTTTAAATCCTGTTGTATTTACATTAGCAATATTATTTCCAACTATATCCATTTCAGTTTGAAAATTTTTCAATCCAGTTATACCAGAGTACATTGCTCTCATCATTTCAAAATTACCTCCTTATGCATCTTCACTTATTTCTTTTATTGAACTTATTGGATACTTTTTGTTGTTTACTATTACATAATATTTATTGTCTAAAAATTGAACTGCTTGAGCTTTTCCACCATCGATAGGAGATATTTCAGTTTTTTGACCATTTAAATATGAAAAAACTTTTATTTTGTAGCTCCCATCTGCCATGGAAACACCATTATTATCTTTTCCATCCCACAAATAAGGATAGCCTCCTGCAGATTTTATTCCCATGTCTTCTCTTTTAACAACTTTACCGTTGGAATCGTAAATTTCAACTACTATTGGTGATTCTTCATCAACTTTAAAATATATATTTTCTGATTTTCCATCGATAAGATTTACTTCATTATTTTCAACAACAACATTTTTTCCAACAATTGAAGCAGCTTGCATTTTATTCATATTCATTTGAGAATCTATCATGTTTTGAAAAGAAGTGCTCATATTCATTATTTGTTCAGTTGTTGAAAGTTGTGACATTTGAGCCAACATATCTTTTGTATCCATTGAATTTGTAGGATCTTGATTTTGTAATTGAGTAACTAATAATTGCAAAAATGCTTCTTTATCCAAACTTTTTTTTGGAGCTTTACTTCTTTGAGCTTGAAGTGTTCCCATATATATTCCATTCATTTCATCAAGCATTTTCTTCACCTCTTAATAATGATTCGAATGTATTGGTTTTTTCTTTTTCTTCTCTTTTCTTTTGTTCTTGTTGATTTTGTTGATCATCTTTTTCTTGTTGCATTAAATCTTCTTTTTGTTGTGAATCAACTTTTACAGTTACAGGATTATAACCGTTGTCTCTTAAGTTTCCAACTAAAGAATGAAGTGTTTTTGATAATGTGTTTTTTGCATTTTCTGTTTCTGTTAATATGTTTATTGTAACTGCTTTTCCATTTTTTATTATTTCAACATTTATTTTTCCAATTTCTGGTGGAGTTATTTTCATTGAAATACTTTCTTTTAGCATGTTTTGAGTTATATTTTTATTTAATACTTCTTCTACTTTTGTATTAAATTTTTCAAGAGGTATGTTTTGAATAGGTTGTTTTGGTAAAATTTTAATATTTTCATTAGATATTTTATTATTAGATTTACTTAAATTAAGGTTAATTTGAGGTATTTCATGTTTTATTTTAAATTTGTTAATGCTCAAAGGCATTTTTTTTATTTTTATATTTTCGTTAGATGATATTTTCTTATTGTGTGAGTTTACATTATTGAGGTTTGAAAGTTTAATATTTTTTTTATTAATATTTGAATTGTTAAAATTTAAAGTATCAATTTTTAAATTGTTTGTTTTTAAATCTTTTTCTATAGATCTTTTTGGAGTTTCTAAAGATTTAAATTTGTAATTTTTCAAGGTTAAAATACTTGAATTAAAACTATTGTTTTTTAATAAATCATTTTTAATAAAGTTTAAAGTAGTTTCGTTTTTTAATTTTTTTTGTTTATTAAAGTTAGTATTTTTAGAAATTTTTAAAAATATTTTTTTTAAATTTGTATTTTTTTGTATTTGTATTTTTTTGTTAGTGATAAAATTATTTGGAATATTTTTTCCTTTTGAAATATCTATATTTAAGGCTTTATTTAATGAATTATTTTGAGTTAAGTCTTTTGGTATTACAAAGTAAATTGTGTTTTTTTCTGAATTATTTTTTATTTTAAATTTATCTTTTACTTCTTTTATTGAAGTTTTTTCTTTTAAATTATTATTTTTAAGTTTTTTAGTGTTAGTTAAAATATTGTTTGTTGGACTTATTTTTTTATTATTTTTAGATTTAGCTATTGGAAGATGTTTTATTAATATAAATTTTTTTTCAATATTTTTTAAGTTTTCTTTTTTATTGATAGGAATTAATATTTTTTTATTTTTATCTGAAACTTCTATTAAATTTGATATTGAACCATTTTTTTCAACGATTTTTTTTAAAGAAATATCTTTGTTTGGAAATAATTTTTTTAATTTTTTGATCATAGATTTTTTTGTTATTTTTAAATTAAGAGTATCATTGATAGCTTTTAAAATTTCATTTATTTCTTTTGTTATTGAAGTAATAGTACCATTTTTATTTTGTTTTTTTGTTGTTTTAAGAATGTTTTTAGATTCTTCATCTATTAAAGTAATTTTTGATTTTTTAGGAATAATAATTTTTTTTAATAAAACAGGTGTTTTTATGGCATCTTCTTCGTAAGGTTTATTTTTTTTAGGAATATGATGGTTTACAATTTTTTTGTTAGATTTTGTTTTATTTAAAACTTTATTAAAATCATCTTTTTTTTCATTATTTTTAATAGCTTTAATATTTTCTTTTGGAATAGGAATATTTTTTATTAATAAGCTAGTTTCCACTACTTCCACTTCCTTTTTCTCCTAGTTTAGAGATTATTTGTGCTGCTTTATCTGGATTAACTTCAGACATCGCATCTAAAAGTTCTCCAACTATGCTTGGTTGTAAAATATACAATGCATCAACTATTAAATCTATTTTTACTTGACTTTGCTGTAATGCTTTAATTATTTTTGAAGGAGTTGATGAGGATAGCCATTCTGCAATTTTTTTTACTCTATTGTTGTAATTGTTATAATCATTTATTTTTTTTTCATATTCAGAACTTAATTTTTGAACTTCTTCTTTTTTTAAAATTAAATCACTTGAATCTTTAGTAATTTTTTCAAGTAACTTTTGCATTTCTTTTTTTTGAGCTTCGAGTTTCTTTTTTTCATCTTCAATAGCTTTTTGTTTTTCTTCTATTAGTTTTGTTTGCAATAATATTGGATCTCCAACTTTAAGATATTCGTATTTTACCATTTTATTTACATAAGGAATATCTTTAGTTAAATAAGCTAAATAACTTCTCCAATCAGATTTTAAATTAAGGTTCATATAAGATAATCTATTGAATTCAAATGATATGTATCCTACAAAAAGTAATGCAACTGCAACAACAAGACCTATTATAAAAAATATTATTATAGTTTTAATTCCACCTTTTTTCTTTTCAGCCATTTTAAACCTCCTTACAGTTTATATTTCCATATAAAGACTTTTTTTCCTAAAAAAACGAGTAGCAAAGAATAAAAGAATAAGTTTTAAAATAATCATTCTAAAGTATTATACTATTTTAAAGATAATTTGTCCAAATTTAATATAAAAATAAATAAAATGACGAATAAATTCGTCATTTTATTGGGTTTAATCTATTAAATTCATAGTTTATAGTACTTAAAACATAAGTAACTGCTGTTTCTATTCTAAAAACAGTATTTCCAAGATTTGTTATTTTAAAGTTTTTTTCAGAAAAAAACTGTTTTTCTTCATTTGAAAATCCCATATCTGGTCCAAATATAAGATTAATACTTTTATTAATTTTTTTTATTTCACTTTTAAAGTCATAAGTATTATTAAAATCAAATACAATAGAGTCGATTATTGGAATTTCTTGAAATTCAATAAAATTTAAGTTTGGAAAAAGTGGTAAGTAACTCTGTTTACAAGCTTCTATTATTATTTTTTTAAATTTTTCAATATTTTTATAGCTCAATTGAGATTTTTTACCTTTAAAAATATTTATTGAATTTACTCTTAATTCTACAGCTTTTTCTATAATTTCACGCATTTTTTCCCATTTACTCATTCCAACATATAAATTTATATTAGGATTAAATTCTTTCTTAAATTTTATAGTATTTATTATACTTAAGATACTTTCCTTTTTTTTAATACTTTCAATAATACAATTATAAATATTTCCGTCTCCAGTAAAAACATCTATTGTATCTCCAATGTTTTTTCTTACGATCTTTAAATGAGAAGTTTCATTTTTATCTAAATAAATACTATTGTTCTTTAATTTTCCATAAAAAGCATTTGGCATCAGCCTATAACATCCATTCCCATAAATGGTCTTAATACTTCTGGAACTTCTATTCTACCATCTTCAAGTTGATAATTTTCCATTATTGCAACAAGAGTTCTTCCAACTGCTAAACCAGAGCCATTTAATGTATGAACATATTTTAATTTATTATCTTTGTCTCTAAACTTTATATTAGCTCTTCTCGCTTGAAAGTCTCCTGTTGTTGAACAAGAAGATATTTCTTTGTATGAATTATAACTTGGAAGCCAAACTTCTATATCGTATGTTTTCATTGCAGAAAATCCTAAGTCGCCACTACACAATCTAACTACTCTATAAGGTAATTTTAATAATTGTAATACCTTTTCAGCTTGTGAAGTTAAAGTTTCTAAATCTTGTTCAGATGTTTCTGGTTTTGTATGCCATACAAGTTCAACTTTATCAAATTGATGTTGTCTTATTATTCCTCTAACATCTCTTCCGTAACTTCCAGCTTCTCTTCTAAAGCAAGGAGTGTAAGCTACATATTTTGCAGGTAAGTCTTTATTTTCAATTACTTCATTTCTTCTGAGTCCAACAAGTGTTACTTCAGCTGTTGGTATTAAAAACATATCATCCGGTTTTGTATTGTATAAATCTTCTTCAAATTTTGGCAATTGACCCGTTGCAGTTATTGTTTCTCTTGTAACCATAAATGGTGGAAGTACTTCTGTATATCCGTGTTCAATTGTGTGTAAGTTCAACATGAAGTTTATCAATGCTCTTTCAAGTTTTGCTATTTGTCCTTTTAAAACAGCAAATCTTGATCCACTTAATTTAGCGGCTCTATCAAAATCTATTAAATTTAAGTTTGTGCCAAGATCCCAATGAGGTTTTGGTTCAAACTTAAATTTTCTGGGTTCTCCCCACTTTCTAAGCTCTATATTATCATTATCATCTTTACCAATTGGTGTATCTTTTTCGAAAATATTTGGTATGTATAATAATTTTTGCATATACTTTTCATCTATTTCTTTCATTTCTTCTTCTATTTTTTTTATGTCTTCTCCTATTTTTTTCCCATTTACTATTATTTTATTTGCTTCTTCATTTTTTCCTTCTTTTTTTAATTTTGAAACCTTCTTTGAGTTGTTATTTCTTTCAGCCCTTAAGACTTCTACTTTTTTCAATAAGTTTCTTCTTTTTTCATCTAAAGGTATTAATTCATCCAATAATTTAGTATCAGCATTTCTTTTTATTAAAATATCTTTTATTTCTTCATAATTATTTCTAACATATTTTATATCTAACATATTTTTCCTCCTTTAAGTGGTATTTAATAAATTTATTTAGTATCTTGTGTATTATTTTTTTCTTCATCTTTTATTTTCAAAGTTATAGATACATTTTCTCCAGTAACTTCATTTGTATCAGTATTAAATATAGCTTTTTGAGATTTCATAGACATTTTTTTTACATCATTTTTTATATTTACATCTCCAGTTAAAATTAATTTTTTTGAAGTTTCATTATATTCAAATTTTTTAGTTTTTATAATATAATCATCTTTGTATATTTCTATTAAAGTGTCGGAGATACCACTATATTTTTTGTTTTTATTATCAATATTCATACTATCACAGTATATTGATAAACTTGAATCATCAACTTTTATTATGGTTATAACTTTTCCATTTAGCACACCTTTTTCTGTTTTCATATCAAACTTTATTTTATTAGAAGAAGCTTCGAAGGTGTCAGTTTTTATTTTTGTATTTAAACTTTCTAAATTTCTCCAATCATCATCGACTAATGATATAGTTGCTTCATTTGTATTTATAGTTATATTATCTTTTTTTATTTCAGCATTTCCTTTTAAAACATAATATTTATCACTTCCAAACATATTTTCTGCTTTAACTCTAAATGTTCCTGAAAAAGTACTTAAAGTAATTAATATAAATAAAATAATATAAAGTTTCTTCATTTATTCTCCTCCAAATAATTTTGAATAGCTTTAACACCATCAAAAAAAGTTTGTATATTGAAAGGATTCTCAGATACTTTGAAAGGTATAATGGTGTTGTGATTTTCTGTTATTATTTCAAAATTTTTTTTAGCCAATAAAAAAGATGATTTTAAAAGAATTTCAGATGCATTTTTTGGATTTTCAAGACATATTTTATATTCATAAGATGTGTAAAGGGTATCATTTGGAACATCTATTGGCACAAATCCCAATTTTGATGAAGCAATATAAAATCCATCATTATATTCATAATATTTATAGAATGGTGATATTGCTAATTCCATTAACAATACATCAGATAGTTTTGTTTCTTCTTTTAAATAACAGCTTTTTCCAGTTTTTATATTAAATACTTCAAAGTTTACTTTGTTTTTCAAATCTTTTATTTTTAAATCTTTAAAATAGGAATTTAAATATGTTTTTAAATCTTTTTGATTATAAAGTTCTAATTTCCCACCACCGAGTTTTAATAACATAGAGGCTTGTGAGTATCTGTTTGAATATATTTTATTTATGTTAAAAATTTTTTTTAAATGGTTTTCTTTTTCCAATAAAAAGGTTTTTAATCTTCCAAAAAAAGTTTCGCCATACATTCCATAAAATATACCTATTAAACTTCCTGTTCCACTTGTATATAAGTTAAAAGATTTTTTTGATTTTATTAAACCTTCAAGTACTCCAGAATTCCAGTACAATCCTTCTAATAAATCTCCAATAGCTATATTCATTTTATATCACCATACAATTCTTTTCCCTCTTCATAAACTTTCATATATTTATTGAATTCAAACCACATGTATTTACCTTTGTATTCATAGTATTCATCAGCTTTTTTTAAAGAATTTTTAGTTATTCTATCTATTTTAAAGTTATCAATATAACTCATATAATCCATTCCATCTTTAAATTTAGTTCTTAATTCAATAGGAGAAACATGATTAGCTATAACATATTCTGCTCCTAATTTTCTTGCTAATTCAACAGGAACTTCATTTAATACACCACCATCTATTAAGTTCATTCCTCCTAAACGTTGAGGAACAAATGCTCCAGGAACATTTGATGATGCCATGACAGCATCAACAATATATCCTTCTGTTATTTCTTGTAACTTTCCAGAATTTATATCTACTGAAACTACTCCTAATTTTATTTTACAATCAGAAAATTTTTTATTTCCATATAAATCAGTTAAAAAATCATAAACAATATCATTTTTTGCTATACCTTTTGATGCAAGTAATTTTGCAAAAATATTTATTTTTGAAGATAAATCTTTACTCAATTCATCAAGTTTTTTACTATACTTATTCATAACTATTTCAAATTTATTCATTATTTTATTAGGTCCTTCAAGAGCAAATAATGCAGCAGTTACTGCACCTGCACTACATCCAGTAACAACATCAAAATTGATATTCCTTTTATTCATAAGTCGTTCAATTAATGCTGGATGAGCTACTCCACGTATGCCACCACTACCTAAAGCAAGTCCATATCTCATAATAATAACCTCACAATCCAGATGAAAGTAAAATCCAAGTTATTGCTGCTCCAACACCTACACCAATTAAACCACTTGTTAAAGAAGATATAAAAGAAACTTCTTGAGGTTTTTTTAACATTTTTATTTCTTCTTCTAATTTATTTAACTTACTTTTGTTATCTTCTATTTTTTTATTATAAGTTAGTTCTTCTGAATTATTAGAATTAGTAGACAATGTTTCTATTTTTTTTGATAAATCCATTATTTTTTGATTATTATTTGCTAATTCTATTGCTATTTTATTTTCAACTGTTGATGTTATTTCATCTTTCATTTTATCTGGATTAATACTAAAAATTACATTTGATTTTATTTTATAATATTCTTGAAGTAATTCTCCATAGGATTTATTTAATTCATCCATTTTTCCAGTATTAACATTAAAAGAATTTATTTCATTTTCAATAGTTTTTAACCTTTGAGAGAGATCTATAATACTCATTTCATTGTTTGAAGATTTTTTATTGAGGTTTTCAATGATGTTTTGATTATTTAATATTTTTTCATTTACATCATATAAATTTTTAATATCTTTTAATTTTTGAGAATCAATATTTAAAATTTTTGATAAGCTGTCTATTTTAGTATTAATTGTATCAAAGCTATTGTTTATATTTTCTATTTTTGAATTATTAGCTTTGAATTGATCTTTAATAGTTTGAAATTCATTTAGTGTTTTATCTATATCATTAGAATAAATATCTACTTTTTTAATTTCATCAGAATAATTTGAAAAAAATCTTTCTAAACTAGCTACTCTTTCATTTAAGGAACTATTATCAATATTTATATTATTTGATGTGGATATTTTAGACATTTCAAACATAATTCCATCAACTTTTTTACTTTGAAATATTAAATTAGATACCAAGTTATCATATTTTTTTTCTATTTCATTTATTTTTTTTGTATAATATTCTTCTTTTAAGTTAAAAGAATCAATATATGATTTATTATATTCATTTTGATTGTTTAAATTTTTCAATGAAGTTTCAAGAGTATTTAAAGTGTTTCTAAGAACTTCTATATCTGTTTTTATTTTAAGGATCTCTCCGGTTGTATTTGTTTTTATATTTTCGCTATTAAAGTTTGCAATACTATTTATTTTAGCTTCTAAATTCAATAATCTGGAATCTATTCCATTTATATAAGAATCAATTTTTTGATTTGAATTAGTTTCTAATTTGTTTATTCTTGAATCAAGATTAGAAAAAGTTGCATCAAGAGTTGCATTTAAATATCCAACTTCTGAATTAGCAATATTTCTCATGGATGCTTTTAAAGCATCTATTTCTATATTTAATTTTTGATTTACATAATTTTTTAATTCATTTCTACTTTTTTCTTCATTTGAAACTATTATAGTGTTTAAGTACTCTATTGATTTATCATATTTGTTATTTAAATCTTGAACACTTTGTTCAAATTTTGAAAGCCTATCAGAAAATTCATTAACTGTTGCTAAAGTTGTATCGCTTACTCTTTTTAATTCTTCTAAAGCAACTTTTTGAGCGATTTTTTGGGCTTTGTTTTCAATTTCAGTAAATACAGCATTATTTGAATTTATACTACTGCTTGGATCTATTACCATTAATATATCATTTATTTTTTTATTTATTTCATCTATATTATTTTCAATTAAAATAGATTTTTCTGAATAATTATAAAATGATGTTTCTAATGTACTTATTCTTTTATCTAAATTCATATTCTCTAAAATAGATAATCTATCTTCAAACTCTTTTATCTTTACTCCATACTTTCCTTTGAAGTAATCTAAAAATTTTGAACCAAAAACAGCTAAATCATATTTAATTATAGGATTTGCACCATTAAATCTTGCTTGATTATCTACAGTCATTATTTGATTTTCAATCATTCTTATTACATGAGGATACGTTGGTGATGAAGGTTTTAAATCCTTTATCGTTGGTTCTGAAAATATAAAAATAGAAATTAAAACAATAGTTAGTATTAAAACATTACGTTTCATCATTACACCTCCATCACAGTATGTCATCTATGTTTATTGATTGTGGACCATATATAAAAACTACTATCTTTTTATTGTTTACTTCAATATAATTTGCACCTTTATTTAAATAAAAATAATAAGGTGTTTTATTTATTTCTATATTATTTATTTTAATTTTTTTACTTGTATAAAGTCTAACAGGAACTTTTTCATCAAAAATAAAGTTTGTATAATAAACATTATTATTTTTAATATTTAACTGTTCTTTTTTTATTTTATTTCCATTTTTTGCTTCGATTTCATGAGTCCCAGCTTTTAGTCCATACATAAATGGGTTTGTTCCAATATATTCTCCATCTAAATAATAAGAAGTATTGTTTATATTTGAAGAAACAAAAATACCTCCAATATTTTTTTCTGTAAAAATATTTCCATATTTTCCTTTATTTATTATTAAATTATAGTAATTTTGAGTGGTTTTTAAAGTTACTGTAGATCTTTCTGAAATCATATTTATAAAAAATTGAGTAGGTAAGTTTTTTATTTTATCAAATACTTTAGCAAAGTCGTTTTTTATTGAAAAAACATTTAAAACACCAACTTTATTGAAGTCTAATACTTCAGGTGTTTTTTCATCTATTAAAATTGAATATATAGAATCTCCGTTTTTTATTTTCAATAAATGATTTTTATTGTCAAATAAAATTTCGTTTAATCCTTTAATTGTTTTACCATCAATATTAAATTCATAATTTTCTGTATTTAATAAAGTTATTTTTTTCAAAGATTTTTTAAGATTTATTGATAAGTTTAAATTATTTGATAAATCCACATTTAAATACTTTGAATCATATCCTAATTTTTTTACTTCAATAAAATAATTATCAACTGGGAGTGTTTTTGAAAAAGGTGTTGTACCAGTGTATTTTTTATTAATAATTACAATAGCATCAGAAATATTTGAATTAATGGATAATTTTTTTCCTTTTTTTAAATTAATGTTGTATTCTGAATTTAATAATTCATCTATTGAATAATCAACATATTCCTCTTTTTTCAATATTAAGTTTTTATAATTTTTATCTAATTCTATTGGAGTAGTTCCTATATAAGTACCATTTGAATAAACTTTTACATTTGAAGGAGTTGTTTTTATTAAACATTTTTGTAAAGAGTTTAAATGTATGTTTAATACAGTTGATGAAAATGGTTTGAGTTCTATATTTATTTCTTTTTCATTGTAGCCTTTTTTAGCAATATAAATTTTTTTAATAGTATAAGGTACTTTTAAACTTTCTCCAGAATTTAATATAACTTCTTTTTTTTCATTATTCCAATTATACCAAATATTAATTTTAGAAAGGTTAGAATTTATCAAAATATTTGATAATGGGATTTGATATGCATTTATTTTTAGATCTTTATTTATATCTAAATCTTTAATAAAATCAGTATAACCATCTTTAATTATCTTTAAGGTATGATGTCCATTTAAATTTAAGATGTTTTTTCCAGTATCAGATTTGGTATTGTATACATTATCAATGTATACATAACTATTTTTTATTGAATTTATTTCAACGTTATATGCAAAGATAGTTAAAAAACTAAATATTGATATAAAAAAGAGTAGAAAAAATTTTTTAAACATCATTTGTCACCTCTTGAAGTTTTTTCGAGAAGTCTTCTAATTTTTCAATAAAATAAGAATCATAGTTCATGTCGGCTATGACTTTTTTCATTAATTTTTTTCTTTCATTTATAACTTTATCTATAATTTTTTTTCCGGGGTCTTTTATGGATATTACAAATACTCTTTTATCATCATCAGATTGTTTTCTTTCTAAAAGTCCTTGATTTTCTAATCTTTTTACAATGCCAGTTGTAGTACTTTTTGTAACTCCAAGCTTTTTACTTATATCGCTTAATCTTTTTGGACCTTTAAAATAAAGCATTTGTAAAACATCAAATTGAGCAGAAGAAATATCAAAATCTTTTAATACACGTCTTCCTCCAACTTTTATGTTAAAACAAATGGTTCTAAAAATTTTTTCAATATCTTTTGATTTTTTTTTCATAACCCAAAACCCTCCAATTCTACTTTATATTACTATAATTATTATTGATATTCCTATTTTAAAAAAGATAAATATTCAAATTCTTTTAATTCTCTATAAGTTCCTTCTGGAATATCTACTTTTAAACTTCCAATTGATGTTCTTTTTAAATCTATTAATTTTAAATCTATTGAAGCTATCATTCTTTTTACTTGATGAAATTTTCCTTCTAATATTTTTAATTCAAGTTTATTTTTAGAAAGTAAAGATACAATAGCTGGTTTTGTTGTAAATTCATTTAATTTAATTCCAGATTCTAATCTTTTCTTTTTTTCTTCTGTAAAAACGCCTTCAAAAATAATTTCATAAGTTTTATATACATTTTTTTTTGGACTTATTACTTTATGTATGAATGTTCCATCATTTGATAAAAGAAGTAATCCATGAACATCTAAATCTAGTCTTCCAGCAATTGAAAGCTCATTAACATAAGGATGTTTTATAAGGTCAAATACAGTTTTTCTTTTATAATCTTTATTAGCTGAAAGTATACCTTTAGGTTTATTAAACATTATATATATTTTTTTGTGTGGAGTTATTATATTGTTGTTTACTTCTATTATTTCGTTTGTTACTTTATAATCACTTTTTTTTATTATTTTTTCATTTACTTTGACTTTTCCAGATTTTATAAGTGCTTTTACTTCTCTTCTTGTTCCGATTTTAGCATTTGAAATATATTTATCTAATCTCATTTTTCTCCTACTTTACTTTTTTATTTTTTACTATATAAGAATAAATATCTTCAAGTGAAGGTGTAATTTTTCTTAAATTCATATCTTTTATATTGAAATCTTTGTTAGAGACTTCGATTATTATCTTTTCTTTAGTAATTGGTTTTATTGTTAAAATATCTTTTTGTTTTTTTAAATTGTTTAAAACATTTTCAAATTTTTCTTTTTTAAAAGTTAATTCATATATGCCAAACATAGAGTTGAATTTGTTAATTAAATCATTAGTTTTTTCTTTTATTATTATATTACCATTTATAATTACACCAACTTCAGTTGCTAATTGTTCAACTTCCCAAATATAATGAGAAGAAATTAAAATAGTCATTTCTGATTTTACATTTTCTTCTATAATATATTCACGTATAAATCTAGAGGTTTCTACATCTATGGCATTAGTTGGTTCATCTAAAAGAAGAATTTTTGGTTCTTTTATTAAGGCTCTTGCTATGTTTAATTTTTGTTTATTTCCAGAAGAAAGATATTTAGTTAATTTTCCTTTGTAAATACCAAGGCCAAAATCTTCTATCAAATCTTTTACTTTTTTACTATAATTTTTTACATTTGAAATTTCAGCGAACATTTCTAAATTTTCAATGGGAGTTAAATCATCTTCAAGGACTGTATAATCAGAAACTAAACTTATTAAAGATCTTATCTTTTGTTTTGAGGTTTTAATATCATGACCTAATACTTTTATGCTTCCACTTGTTGGAAGCATTAAGGTTGATAACATTTTCATTATTGTTGATTTTCCGGCTCCATTAGGTCCAAGTAATCCGAAAATTTTACCTTTTTCAATATCAAGAGATACATTTTTTACTGCGTATAATTCTCCAAATTTTTTACTTAAATTTTTTGTTTCAATAGCCTTCATTAAAGTCTCTCCTTATAAGTTTGTATATTTGAGATTTTTTTTAATTTTTCTTTCAAAGTCTTTTTTTGCTGAAGTTTCTCTTTTGTCATAAATTTTTTTACCTTTTGCTAGACCTATTTCTATTTTTATTAATCCATTTTTCAAATAAAGTTTTAAAGGTATTAAAGTTAATCCTTCTTCTTTTATTTTGTTATGAATTTTTAAAATTTCATATTTATGCATTAATAATTTTCTAGGCCTTTCTGGATCATGATTAAATATAGAAGCATTTGTATAAGGACTAACATGAATATTGTACAAGAAAACTTCTCTATTTTTAATTTTACAGTATCCATCTTTTAAATTACATCTTCCTTCTTTTATTGATTTAACTTCAGATCCAAATAATTCAATTCCGGCTTCGTATTCTTTTAATATGAAGTAATCATGATAAGCTTTTTTATTGTTTGAAAGTATCTTCATCTTCTGCTCCTTTTTTCTTTCTATAAAGTAATCCCATTATAGTGTCAGCTCTTCGTTTACCAATTCCTGATACATCGGTTAAATCTTCAAATGAAGCTTCCATTAAACTACTCAAAGTTTTAAATGTTTCAATAACATTTTTTATTGCTTGGCTTGGTAATTTAGTTGAATAAAGTATTCTATATCCTCTTGGAGTTAACATTTTTTCTTCTAGTTCATCATCGGAAGAAACATCATAGCCAATTTTTTTTGCTATTATAAATTGATTAACAAGATCTTCTGTTTTTATATCTTCAAATAATTCTATAGCTTCTTCTGCTTTTTGATATTTTAAATCTTCACTATGATAGTCCATTATTATTGAACCAACTATTTTAGATATAGATTTTAAAATTTCATCGTATTCTAATTTAGCACTTCCAGAAACTTCTCCAAGTTCTCTCATATATTTGTCTGTTCCCTTTGTTATCATTATGGTTAATAAACCTTTTGAAAGAGTTTCGGTTACATCGGAAAGGCTTATTTTTTTCTTTGTTTCTTCTATATTTAAAAATTCAACTTGTTCTAAAAAACTTTGTTTGTATCTTTGCGCAATAGTTATTTCTTGATTTAATCGTGCAAATAATACACTTTCTGGCAATAATTCATTTTTAGACCATTTATAAAAAACAGAAACTATATTTCTTCTTTTTGAAACAGCTATTGCAATATCTCCAGTTTGCATTGAAATTTTTTCTGCAGTTCTGTGACGCATGCCAGTTTCTGTACTTGGAATACTTCTATCTGGATTTAATTGAACATTTGCATATAATATTTTTGTGGCTTCTGTATTTAAAATTATTGCACCATCCATTTTAGCGAGTTCATATATTTTTTCTGGTTGAAAGTCAGAGTCTATTTTAAAACCTAATTGAATTAATCCTTCGTTTAAGTATTCTTCAGTTTTACTTGATAAAAATATTAGGGCACCTAAATTGGCTTCTAATACTCTATCTATACCTTTTCTTAAAGGTTTACCTGGAGCTAAAAGGTTTAAAATACTTTCCATAGAGGTTTCAATCATTATTATCACCTTTAAATAAATTTATAAACTCAGAAATATTTTTAATTTCTAAGATTTTTTTATAAGAATTTTTATGTTTTGGAACTAAAATACTATCAATGCCAATTTTTTTTGCGAATTCTATTCTTTTATCTAACATGTGTACGGTTCTTAATTTACCATCAAGACCTATTTCCCCTATTGCAATAGTTGGAGATGGAGTTGGTTTATCAAACAAAGAAGATAACATTGAAATTGCTATAGCAGCATCAATACCACTATCGTTTAATTTAAATCCACCAGATGTATTAACAAAAATATCTTTAGACTCTAAAGGTAGTTTCATTTTTTTTGATAAAACAGCAATTATCATTAAAACTCTGTCTATAGGAACTCCAGATGTAACTCTCCTTGGACTACCATAAACGGGTTTACTTACTAATACTTGTATTTCTATTGGTATTATTTTATTTCCTTCTTTAATCATTGTTAATGTATTACCAGGTTCATTTGAATATTCTGAAATGAAATATTCTGATATGTTTTCAATTGTTTTTAATCCTTTATTTGTCATTTCAAACAATAATACATTATCCGTAGGTCCAAATCTATTTTTTGATACTCTAAGCATTCTTAATCCAGAAGATTTTTCTAATTCAAATTGTATAACACTATCAACAATGTGTTCTAATACTTTTGGACCAGCAATTGCACCTTCTTTATTTACATGACCAACCAAAATAACAGATATATTATTTTTTTTTGCAAAGTTAGTTAATTTTCTAGTACACTCTCTAACTTGTATAATGCTTCCTGGGATTGAATCAAAATCTTTGGATTTCATAGTTTGTATTGAATCAATAAATAAAATTTTTGGTTTTTCTTTTCTTGTTTTTATGGTTTTTATTATTGATTCAATATCATTTTCAAAAATTAATCCTAAATTTTCTTTTTTTATATTCAATCTTTTGAATCTTCTTATTACTTGTTCTTTAGATTCCTCACCCGAAACATATATTAAAAAATCATTTATTTGAGAAGTTATTTGAGCTAACAAGGTACTTTTTCCTATACCTGGTTCTCCACTCAATAAATAAACTCCACCTTGTACAATTCCACCATTTAAAAGTTCATTCATTTCCAAATTACTTAATTGTATTTTTTGAGGTATTTCAATAGAATCTTCTAAAAATGAAATTTCAGCTTTTGTTGAATTATTTTCTTCTTTAGATTCAGAAAATTCAACAGCTGTCCCAAAAGATTCACATTCAGGACATTTTGCAAACCATTTTAATGATTCATAACCACATTCATTGCATACGTAGTATTTTTGTTTCTTCTTCAAATTTTTGCCACCTTGCTTTTTGAAACTGTTTTTCTAAAAATTAATTTACCATTTTTTTCTGAAACATTTATTTTATCTCCAACTTTAAATTTCCCTTGTAATATTTTTTCTGATAACGGATCTTCTAAATATTTTTGAATGGCTCTTTTTAAAGGTCTTGCACCAAAAATTGGATCATATCCTTTTTCTAAAAGATATTCAAGAGATTTATCATTTAATTTTAAAGACATATTATTTTCAGACATTCTACTTGATAATTCTTTAATTTGTATTTTAATAATATCTTTTATTTCTTCCTTATTTAAAGGATGGAATACAACAACATCATCTAATCTGTTTATAAATTCAGGTTTAAATTCTTTTTTTATTGCAGACATAACTTGACCTTTTATATCTTTATATTGTTGCTCTGCTGATTCATTTTCAACGAAACCTAAAGTTCTTTTTGATTTGTTTATATGTTCTGAACCAAGATTAGAAGTCATAATTATTATTGTATTTCTAAAATCAACGGTTCTTCCTTGCGAATCAGTTAATCTTCCTTCATCCATTATTTGTAAAAGTATGTTAAATACGTCTTGATGAGCTTTTTCTATTTCATCTAGTAAAACAACAGAATAAGGTCTACGTCTAACTTGTTCAGTTAATTGTCCTCCTTCATCGTACCCTACATATCCTGGAGGAGCTCCAACTAATCTTGAAACATTAAATTTTTCCATGTATTCGCTCATATCAATCCTAATTAAAGAACTATCATTTCCAAACATATATTCAGCTAAAGTTTTTGCAAGTTCAGTTTTTCCAACACCAGTAGGACCTAAGAACATAAAAACACCAGTAGGTCTTTTTGGATCTTTTAAACCACTTCTTGATCGTCTTATAGCTTTTGAAACAGAAACAATGGCTTCTTCTTGACCTACAACTCTTTCATGAAGAACTGCTTCAAGATTCAATAATCTTTCCATTTCAGATGTTTCTAATTTTTTAAGTGGGACACCTGTCCAATGAGCAATAACTTCTGCTATATTTTCTTCGCTTATATCTATGATTTTTGTTTCTGCATCTTTTCTCCATTTATTATATGCTGTGTTATATTTTTTTCTGAGTTTTTCAATTTTCTTTTTTAATATTTCAACTTCATCAAAGTTATTATTTGATAAATTAATTTCTTTTTCTTTTTCAAGAAGTTCAATGTTTGAAAGATCTGATTTTAATTTTTTTGTTAATGTCAATATTGCTAATCTTGACTTTGCACCAGCTTCATCTATAACATCTATTGCTTTATCTGGTAAATATCTATCAGTAATATATCTTACAGACAAATTTACAGCAGCTTTTATAGCATCTTCTGTATACTTTACTTTATGATGTTCTTCGTATTTTATTTTTATTCCATTTAAAATTTCAATAGCTTCATCTATTGTTGGTTCTGAAACATATATTTTTTGAAATCTTCTTTCAAGTGCAGGATCTTTTTCAATAAATTTTCTATATTCACTTGAAGTAGTTGCTCCAATTAAAGTAATAGTACCATTAGCTAAAGCCGGTTTTAAAACGTTTGCAGCATCCATAGAAGAGCCTTCGGCAGCACCAGCTTCTACTATCATATGAAGTTCATCTACAAATAAAATTATGTCGTCTGTTTTTTCTAAAACTTGTATTAATTTTTTCATTCTTTTTTCAAATTCTCCACGATATTTAGTGCCAGCTACAAGAGAAGTTATATCTAATGAAAAAATAGTTTTTGTTTTTAGTATTTCTGGTACATCACCTGAAGCTATTTTTATAGCTAATCCTTCTATAATAGCACTTTTTCCAACTCCAGCTTCGCCAATTAAAACAGGATTGTTCTTTTTTCTTCTGGCTAAAATTTCCATAACTCTTTTTATTTCTGTGTTTCTTCCTATTATTGGATCTAATTTGTTTTTCCAAGCTTTTTCTGTTAAATTTGTACCAAAATCTTCTAATTGCCTTAAAGCTGTTTGCTTTTGGCGCATTCTTTCTTCGGATTCTTCATTTGAATTTAAAGAATTTATATCTTCGGTGTTGCTTTTTAGCATTAGTTCAGAAAGTTTTTGTTTCATTTCTGAAAGTTTTATTCCTAATCTTTTTAAAATATGAGAAGCTATTCCTTCTGATTCTCTGCAAATACCTAAAAGTAAGTGTTCGGCGTCAATTCTAGTTGACCCCATTAACTCTGATTCATCATAAGCTAATTCTATTATTCGTTTTGCTCTTGGAGTTGGTTGAGGAGATCCTATTATTCCTTGAGAAGAGTTTACACCAACTACTCCTGTAATTTCATTTTTCATTTTATTGTATGAAATATCAAACTCCTTGAAGATTATATCTAAATATTTACCGCCAACTTTTAATAGTCCAAGTAATATATGTTCTGTTCCAACATAGGGATGTCCCATATTTTTAGCTTCATTTTGAGCTTCAATAAATACTTTTGCAGCTCTTTCGGTAAAATTATCAAACATTATTTTTTCCACCTCCGAGAGTCAAAAAGCTAATTTTTTTAAATAAATTTAATTTTTCGACACTTTTACTTATATTTTATCACGAATATATTTAAAAATCAAAAAAAATTTTATTTATATTGATTATTTTTGCAACTTAAAAAAAGTTTTTGAATTTTTAATATTAATTTAACAAATACTTTTCATTCGAGTTGTTATTTTTTGTAAAATATATTAAAATTAAACTGTAGAAAAAATAAAATTGAGGTGATTTTTATGAAGAAAAATAAATTTTTAATTTTTAGTATTTTGTTGATATCTTTTTTTACTATAAATTATGGTGATATTTTTAATAACCCTCATATTCAAAAAAACTTAGATAGATTACTTATGGTTCAATTTGTTAGTAGAGAAGAATATGCAAATGGAAGAGGTTTAAATTTAAATAATTATATATTAATAAATAAACCTGGTGAAAATAAAGATAAATTACTCGGTGTTTTAGCTATAGGAGATATGATTTATCCTTTATTATATGAATCTTTTGCCGAAAATAATAATGGCTTATTTCCAGAAATAAATTTTAATGATGTAAGAACTATTTTAAATGAGAGCTCGAATTGTTATGCTTATCGTATAGTTAGAACTTTTTTTGATTTAACTTTTCCAAATGATATAGTTCCACGCGGAATTGCTAAAAATTTATTAAAAGCCCTTTTTGCATATACTTATGTTAATGTAGACATTTCAGTTGATACAATAACTCAAATAGATCAAAGAAAAAATATAGGTAATACAATTACATACCTTTATGCAAAAAATTCTCCATATGATCCTTATTTAAATTGGAATTCAAATACAATTACTCTTAGAAGAGGAACTTTTCCAACGATTGCTACTGGAGTAAGAAAAATTAAACAGATTTATAATTATAGAAAAAAAGAATTACATATAGAAAATTTATTTCCAATAATATCTTGGGATATTTGGAGTGGATTTTATAGATTTCCAGAGTTAGAATTATATTCGAATATGTATATTCCAAGCAATTTAGAGCCTGGGAATCATGTAGTGGTTTTAGATATAAAAGTATTCCCTCAAACAGCTTTTTAATTTTTAATATACATGTAACACAAATGAAATTGACAACGTAGTAAATCTCTGCTATAATAATTCACGTTTGGCGCAGAAAACAAATGCGAAAAACACAAAGGATCTTTAAAGTAATTAAGTAATTGCCGACGTAGCTCAATTGGCAGAGCGGCTGACTTGTAATCAGCAGGTTGGGGGTTCAAGTCCCTTCGTCGGCTCCATTTTTTAAAAAGTGGTGAAGTGCCCGAGCGGCCAAAGGGGGCGGACTGTAAATCCGCTGGCGGATTGCCTTCGTAGGTTCGAATCCTTCCTTCACCACCATTTTTATATAAAATAAATACTTGCGAGGTGGAAAAAATGGCTGCAAAGAATCAGATCGTCCATTTTTCTTTAAAGTGTACAGAGTGCGGAACAAGAAATTACTATAAAGTAAAAAACAGAAACGTTAAAGAAAAATTTGAAATGAAAAAGTACTGTCCGAAGTGTAATAAACACACTCTACATAAAGAATCTAAGATATAATATAAGCCCCTCGGCATGGTGAGGGGCTTTATTTCATGACTGCGACTTTTTCTCGGGGAGGTGGACTTGTGTCTAAATTTTGGGTTTTTTTAAGTTCTGTAATGCAAGAAGCAAGAAAGGTTAATTGGCCATCAAGAAAAGAACTATTAAATTCAACAGCTGTTGTATTAGTAATAATAGTTTTTATAGCCTTATACCTTATGCTAGTAGATTTTGGTATGTTGAACTTTTTCCAAAAACTAGTTTATCCATTATTACTTGGAGGTGCATCAGCAACTTTGCCACCCGGTAAGTAAAAAAAATAAAAAGTGGGTGATGTTAAGTGCGTAAAGAGTGGTATGTTTTACAAGCATACTCCGGAATGGAAAATAAAGTAAAAGAAATGATACAAGAAAAAGCAAAGATGCATGGAATTCAAAATTATTTTGGAAAAATTTTAATTCCAGAAGTTGAAGAAATAAATTATTCTAATAAAAAAGGAGATAGATTTTTTGTATCTCCAAATGCTGAAATTTTTATAAAAAAAGGTAAAGATGTAAAAAAGAATGATTTAATCGCAGAAGAACCCGCTACATTAGTTAAACATTCCGGAGAAATAATTGAATCAAAGAATTATAGAAAAATAATAGTAGAAACAAATGATAAAAAATATTCAAAAACATTTTTGATTCCAGAAAGAGCTGGAATAATTCCTGGTATTCGTGTTGGTAAAAATGTAAAACCAGGTACTCCATTTACAAAAGATTTTTCATATGAAAGTGATGTTGATGGAGAAGTTGGAGCAGTAATAAAAGTAAAAAGGCTAGTTGTTGAAACAACAGATGGTGAAAATGATGTTTACGTTGTTCCATTGAAACTTTTTAATAGTAAGGTATTTAAAGTTGGAACAACTGTCAATAAAGATGAAAAATTGGCGAGTGGAGAACAATATTTTGCAAAATCGTCTGGAAGAATAGAAATTAAAGAACATTCTATGAGAAAAGAAATTAAAATAATAAAGACAAGCAGAGTAAAGTTATTTCCTGGATATATTTTTATTGAGATGATTCATTTAAAAGAATCTGAAAAATTAATACAATCTATTCCTTATGTTTCAACGTTTTTAAATGTTGGTGGAAAGCCTATTAAATTGAATAGAAAAGAGATAAGGGTGTTATTAAGAACATCTGGTGAAGAAGAATATAAGGAAAAGAAAGTTAAAATGAGATCGGATTATTCTCTTGATGAACATGTAAAAATAATTTCAGGACCTTTTGAATTCTTTACTGGTAAAATTAAAGAATTAAATTTACAAAAACAAGAAGTTACAGTTTCTGTTACTATGTTTGGTAGAGAAACAGAAGTGGAACTTTCTTTATCGGAAATAGAAAAAATTCTTGATTAAATTTAACTTTTTCTAAATCAATATTTTACGATTGTGCTTTTTATTTTAAAAATAATATATTATTATAAAGAAGTAAATCGTGGGAGGAATTTTTCCGATATAACCACAAGGAGGTAGAAAAATGGCAAAAAAATTAACAAGAGTTATAAAATTACAGTTGCAAGCTGCTAAGGCAACACCAGCTCCACCTGTAGGACCTGCTTTAGGTCAAGTTGGAGTTAATTTAATGGAATTTTGTAAAAAATTTAATGCAGCAACAGCAGATAAAGCTGGTACACTTTTACCTGTTGAAATTTCAGTTTATGAAGACAGATCATTTACATTTGTAGTAAAGACTCCTCCAGCTTCATTTCTTATCAAAAAAGCTCTTGGTTTAAAATCAGCAGCAAGTAATCCTGGAAAAGAAATTGCTGGTAAGATTAAAAAGAGCCAAGTAAAAGAAATAGCAGAAATAAAAATGCCTGATTTGAATGCAAGAGATATCGATGCAGCAATGAAAATAATCGAAGGAACTGCAAGACAAATGGGTATAGAAGTAATAGAAGGATAAGAGAGGAGGAGAATAAATGAGACGAGGTAAAAAATATCTTGAAGCTAAAAAATTAGTTGATAGTTTGAAATTATACAGTATAGATGAAGCAGTGGAATTAGTAAAAAAAGTTGCTTATTCAAAATTTGATGATTCAGTTGAAGTTCATGTTCAACTTGGTATTGATTCTACAAAAAGTGATCAAAATGTTAGAAATACAGTTTCTTTGCCTCATGGTACAGGTAAAGATGTTAAAGTATTAGTTTTTGCTACAGGTGAAAAAGCAGAAGAAGCAAAAGCAGCAGGTGCAGATTACGTTGGTTCTGATGAATTAGCAGATAAAATAGTAAAAGAAGCATGGTCTGATTTTGATGTAGCAATAGCAACACCTGATATGATGAGAGTTGTTGGAAAGTTAGGAAGATTTTTAGGACCTAGAGGTTTAATGCCTTCTCCTAAAGCAGGAACTGTTACAGCAGATGTAACTGCTGCAGTAAAAGAATTTAAAGCTGGTAGATTAGAAGTTAGAAATGATAAAACTGGTAATGTGCATTTTCCAGCTGGAAAAAAATCTTTTGATAATGAAAAATTAAAAGAAAATATAATTTCTGGTTTAGAACAATTGAGTAAACTAAAACCTTCATCATCAAAAGGTAAATTTATAAAGAAAGTTTCAATTGCACCTACAATGGGACCTGGAGTTAAACTTGACACAACAGGTATGGATATAGTATAATAATACGAAATTTAAAAAATGAATATAATACCAAAGACAGTAGGTACTTGTATTAAAGTCTTAATAAATTAAGACGCCTGCCGAGGTATGTAGAATACAAGGGCATAATAGTCCATAATTTTTCTGCGACCTCAAGGTCGCAGTTTTGTTTAAGGAGGTGCAAAAAGTGTTGACAAAAGCAAAAAAAGTTGAATTATTAGATGAATTAGCTGTTGTTTTAAAGGAATCTTCAATAGTTGCTTTTACAGATTTTAAAGGTGTTCCAGTTTCTGATTCAAATGAAATGAGAACTGAAATTTTCAAAAAATTTGAAGGTGGAGCAAACTATAAAGTAACTAGAAACTCTTTAATTAAAACTGCTATAAAAAAAGCTGAGTTAAATGTTGAAGACTTTGAAGAAATTTTAAAGGGTAGTACAGGTATTTTTTATGTTAAAGAGGGCGATCCTATTGAAGGACTTAAGCTTTTAACAGATTTTGCAAAAAAACATAAAGATTTACCTATTATTAAAGGTGGTTTGCTTGAAGGTAAAGTATTTACAGCTGAAGAAGCAATTGAACTTTCTAAATTACCATCAAAACAAGAACTTCTTGCAACATTGGTTGGCAGCTTAAATGCTCCTATTTCTGGAATTGTAAATGTTCTTGCAGGAACAGTTAGAAGTTTAGTAAATGTTTTAAGCGCAATTAAAGACGAAAAAGAAAAAAGCGAATAATTATAAATTTAGTGGAGGTGTTTTTAAATGACAAAAGAAGAATTAATTACAGCTATTAAAGAAATGAAGGTTGCTGACTTAGCAGAATTAGTAAAAGCTTTAGAAGAAGAATTTGGTGTAAGTGCATCAGCTCCAATGATGGCAATGCCAGTTGCAGGTGCAGCAGGTGCAGCAGCAGCTGAAGAAAAAACAGAATTTGATGTTATCTTAACAAGCTTTGGATCAGCAAAAATAAAAGTTATTAAAGCAGTAAGAGAAATTACTGGTTTAGGTTTAAAAGAAGCTAAAGACTTAGTTGAAAAAGCAGGACCAGCTAACAAAATTAAAGAAGGTATTTCTAAAGATGAAGCAGAAGAATTAAAGAAAAAATTAGAAGAAGCTGGAGCAGAAGTAGAAGTAAAATAATTTAACTAATTGTTTTGCTTTTTTAATATGAATTTTATAAAACAATGGTAAAATTAAAACCGCATTGGGCTAATTAGTTTAATGCGGTTTCGTTTTGCTTAGAATTTTATTTATAAAATAAATTTAAAATTGTTTCAAATTACAAATTTAAATCATAATTTTTCCGAAAATATTTTTTCGGAAATTATTTATATGAAAACCATATTTTTAAAAGTCGAGGTGATTCATTGTGAACACCCGCACCTTAAAGGTCGGAAACAGGGAAAGAGTATTTTTTGGTAAGGTTCAAGAGGATTTTGCCATTTATGATGATTTAATCAAAATTCAAAAAGAATCATTTAATGAATTTTTGAGAACGGGTTTGATGGAATCTATAAAAAAACATATGCCTATGAAGGTTCCAATCAAAATTACGGGAAAGAAAACAAAAGAAGTTATTGTTAACTTTTCTGGTATTAAGTATGAAGATCCAAAAATTACCGAAATAGAGTGTAAATTAAAAAATTTATCTTATTCGGGTAGAACTTTTTTAAAAGTTCAAATTACGGATACTTCTACTGGTGAAACAATCGAAAAAGATGACGTGTTTTTATGTAATATACCTTATATGACAGATAGAGGTATATTTATTATTAATGGTGCAGAAAGAGTTATTGTTAGTCAGCTTGTAAGGTCACCAGGAATTTATTTTGTTAAAGAAGAAGAAAAGGATTCTAACAAGGAATTATTTATTTCTCATTTTCTTCCTGTAAAGGGAGCATGGTTAGAAATAATGTTTAATCCTAATCCTGGTAAAGAAATTCTTCAAATAAGAATTGATAGAAAAAGAAAATTTAATTTCTTTCTATTCTTAAAAGCTATAGGGTATGAAAATGATTTAGATATATTAGATTTATTCCCTGTAGACCTTGAATTGAGTTCTGAAGTCGATATTGAATCATATTTAGATTCAATGGTTCTTTCGGATATGAATTTTCAAGAGTTGGATGAATTAGAACCACCTAGAACTTCAATTAGAGGGATGAGACTTCAAGAAGCTATGCCTTATTTAGAAAAATACGGTATAGAAAAAGTTAGAGTTGCTCATAGAGTTTCTCAAATAACTTTAGATAAGATGAAAAAAAGATATGAAAAAGAAGGGCCATTAACTTCTCTTGAAGCTTATAAAGAAATGTATATAAAATTGAGACCTACTGAAATTCCAAAGGGTCAAAAGGCAAAAGAAGAAATTGACAATATGTATTTTGTTGATGATAAATTTGATTTTTCTGAGATAGGTAGAAAGAAAATTCAAACAAGATTAAAAGATGTTTATATAAGATATTTAAAAGAAGTTGAAAACAGAGATCTTGGAGAAGATGAAGAAAAAATAGAATATCCAATTAGCAATAGAACAATAGATAAGCTTGATATTATAATTTCTGCAAGACATCTTTTAGAACTTGAAAAGAACTTGGAATTTTTAGATACAAGAGATCACTTAGGTAATAAAAGAGTTAGAGCTGTTGGAGAATTAATGCAAATTGAATTTGAAAAAGCTTTTTCAAAAATGCTTCAACACATACCAGAAAAAATAACAATGGCTCAAGATTTAAATAAAATAAATCCACAATCATTGATAAATTCGAGAGCAATAATTACAGCATTTCATCAATTTTTTGCTACTAGCCAACTTTCACAGTTTATGGATCAGGTAAATCCTTTATCTGAATTAACACATAAAAGAAGATTGTCTGCAATTGGTCCTGGTGGTTTAAAAAGAGAACATGCAAAGTTTGAAGTTAGAGATGTCCATCATTCTCATTATGGTAGAATGTGTCCTATTGAAACACCTGAAGGTGCTAATATAGGTCTTATAACTTCTTTGGCAATTCTTGCAAAAACTGATGAATTTGGATTTTTAAAAACTCCATATTATAAAGTAAAAAAAGGTAGAGTTTTAAGCGATGAACCAATCTATTTATCGGCGGATGAAGAAGAAGTTTATAAAATAGCTCCAGCATCTGTTGAAAGAAATGAAAAAGGATATTTAGTTCCAGAATACGTTGAAATAAGACATTTAGGTAAAGTTACTTTTGTTCATAGGGAAGATGTTGAATATATAGCATTAGTTCCAAAACAAATAGCTTCTGTATCAGCTTCATTGATACCTTTCTTAGAACATGATGATGCTAACCGTGCTTTAATGGGATCAAACATGCAGAGACAAGCAGTTCCATTATTGTATACTGATGCACCATATGTTGGAACAGGTGTTGAATGGCTTGCAGCAAGAGATTCAGGATACTTATCTTTAGCTAAGCATAAAGGTATTGTTGAGTTTGTAGATGGAAGTAAGATAATTGTTCAAAGAACTGATGACAAGGACAATCCGTTAAAGGATAAATATGGAAACTTATTAAAAGATGAATATATACTTTCAAAATATGTACGTTCGAATCAAGATATGTGTATTAACCAAAGACCATTAGTTCATTTGGGGCAAAAAGTTGAAAAAAGGCAACCATTATCAGATGGACCTTCAACTGAAATGGGCGAACTTGCTCTTGGTAAAAATATTTTAGTAGCATTTTTACCTTGGGAAGGTTATAATTTTGAAGATGCTATAGTTGTTAGTGAAGAATTACTTGAAAAAGATTCTTTTACATCAGTACATATAGAAGTTTATGAAACAAAGGCTATGGATACACAACTTGGACCTGAAGAAATAACTGCTGATATTCCAAATGTAAAAAAAGAATTGTTAAAGAATTTGGATGAAAGAGGAATAGTAAGAATAGGTGCTTACGTTTCATCAGGAGATATTTTAGTTGGAAAGGTAACTCCAAGAGGAGAATCTGAAACTTCTCCTGAAGAAAAATTAATAAAATCTGTATTTGGTGATAGAGGAAGAGATGTAAAAGATTCATCTTTAACCCTTCATCATGGTATAGAAGGAAGAGTAATAGATGTACAAGTATTTACTAGAGATGATATACCTAATCTTGAAATTGGAGTAAATACTTATGTTAAGGTTTACATTGCAACTAAAAAAACATTACTTGCAGGAGATAAACTTTCTGGAAGGCATGGTAATAAAGGTGTTGTTTCTAACATTCTTCATAAAGAAGATATGCCATTTTTACCAGATGGTACTCCAATACAAATGATGCTTTCTCCTTTAGGAGTTCCATCACGTATGAATATTGGACAGGTATTAGAACTACATCTTGGATGGATTGCAAATCTTTCAAATAGATACTTTGCAACTCCTATTTTTGATGGTGCAAGTGAAGAAGAAATAATGAATGAATTACATAAATTAAGAAAAGAAAATGGTTTAGAACTTGGTGAAACTGATGAAAATATAACTGGTAAAATTATATTGAGAGATGGAAGAACAGGTGTTCCATTTGATTATCCAGTAGATATAGGTTATATGTATATGTTAAGGCTTGCTCATATTGCTAAAGATAAAATTCATGCAAGAGCAACAGGACCTTATTCTTTAATACATCAACAACCTCTTGGAGGAAAGGCTCATTTTGGTGGACAGAGATTTGGGGAAATGGAAGTTTGGGCTCTTGAGGCATATGGTGCAGCACATACATTAACTGAAATGTTGACTTATAAATCAGATGATATAAGGGGAAGAAATGATGTTTATAAAGCTATATTAAAAGCAGAAAATCTTCCTGAACCAGGAATTCCTGAAAGTTTTAAAGTTCTTGTAAAAGAATTACAAGGTTTAATGTTAGATATAAGATTATATGATGAAGATGGTAATGAGCTTGATGTCGATAAATTATAATGAAGGGCGCACAAGGGTGTGCCCATTCTCTAAAAATATACCCTCAAGGAGGGAAGATGGATGACAAAGGTATCTTCTTTTCAGAGAAAAATCGCTAAGATAAAAGTTGGATTAACTTCTCCTGAAAAAGTTTTAGAATGGTCAAATGGAGAAGTAAAAAAACCAGAAACATTGAATCATAGAACTAGTAAACCAGAAAAAGATGGTTTGTTCTGTGAAAAAATATTTGGTCCTACAAAGGATTATGAATGTGCTTGTGGTAAGTATAAAGGCAAAAAATACGAAGGAACAGTGTGTGAACGTTGTGGAGTTCGTGTTGAATCAAAAGAATCAAGAAGAAGAAGAATGGGACATATTGAACTTGCAACACCTGTATCTCATATATGGTTTTTAAAGTCTTCTCCTTCAATATTGTCTATAATTCTTGGAACAAGTGTAAAAGATCTTGAAAATATTATTTATTATGGTTCTAAAAGAGTTATAGAAAGATCTTATTTAACTCTTGCAAACGAAAATTCTGAGGAAACAGAAGATTTAGATTTAGATTATTATCCAGGTGAAATTTTATATCAAAGAGAATATGATATATATTCTCAATATATGGATATGGCAGTTGAACCTGCAATTAGAATTAGTAGAATAAAAGGACTACCTACTACTGAAGTTTCTGGAACAGTTGAATTAGAAACAGAAATGACTCATACAGAAAGAGAAATTACTTGGGTAAAGGTAAAAGCGGAAGATGGTACAATAAGAAAGTATCCTTTATTTGAAGGCGTTACCTTAATGGTAGAAGACGGTCAAGAAATAGAAGCAGGTACAGCACTTGCAGATAGATTCCTTTTTGAAGAAGATTATTTAACTCATCAAGAGTATACTATTTTTTCTGATTATTATCCAGGAAGAATAGAAATAGAAAGGGATATAGAAAGGGATACACCAATAGTTGTTATAAGTGAAATAGATAAAAGATTTTCAAAAAGAATTGGTAAAAAAGTTGGTGATATTCTTTTAGAAGATGAAGCAAGAGCTTATGAAGAAGTAATGAGAATTCTTAATTCAAAAGTAAAATATCAAAGAGAAGAGATTATAGGGACTACTCTATCTGAAGATATATTTGTTAATGGTAAAAAATATGAAAAAGGTATAGAAATAGATCAAGAATTTCTTGATGAAATGATTGATTATGGAATAAAAGATGTTCTTGTTATTACAAATGAAAATGAAGAAAAGAAACTTCAAATAAATTTGTATGAAGAGTTTGAAGCTAGTTATGGTGCTGAAGCTGTAAGAAAACTATTACAAGAATTAGATCTTGAAGTTTTAAAAGCTAAACTTGAAAATGAATTAGAAAAATTAGATAAGAGAAGTCAAAAAGCTCTTAAACTTTTAAAAAGATTAAAGGTTGTAAAAGACTTTTTGAAATCTGGAAATAAACCTGAATGGATGATTATAAAAATTTTACCAATTATTCCACCAGATTTAAGACCTTTAATACAAATAGATGGTGGCCGTTTTGCTGCTACTGACTTGAATGACCTTTATAGAAAAGTTATAAATAGAAACAACAGATTGAAAAAATTAATGGATATGGAAGCTCCAGAAATAATTGTAAGAAATGAAAAAAGAATCTTACAACAAGCTGTTGATTCATTAATTTATAATGGTAGAGTCGGAAAAGCCATGACTGATAGAAGTAAAAGACCTTTGAGATCTTTAACAGATTTATTAAAAGGTAAAAAAGGTAGATTTAGAAGAAATCTACTTGGAAAAAGGGTTGATTACTCTGGAAGGGCTGTTATTACAGTTGGTCCTGATCTTGAAATTCACGAATGTGGTCTTCCAAAGAAAATGGCTCTTGAATTGTTTAAACCATTTGTACTTGCAGAATTATTAAAAGATTCAAATGTTGCTAGTAAAAATGCAAGAAAATTAAAGAAAACAATAATTGAAAAAGAGATGCCACAAGCTTGGGAGATACTTGAAGAAGTTATAAAAGGACACCCTGTTATGTTAAATAGAGCTCCAACTCTTCATAGAATTTCAATACAGGCATTTATACCAAAATTAATAGAAGGTAATGCTATAAGATTACATCCATTAGTTTGTCCTCCTTTTAATGCTGATTTTGATGGAGACCAAATGGCTGTACATGTTCCATTATCTGCTGTTGCACAGGCAGAAGCAAAATTCTTGATGCTATCAAGATACAATATTATATCACCTGCTAATGGTAAACCTGTATCAATGCCTGCAAAAGATATAATAATAGGTTCATATTATTTAACGACACATGATCCTGTTGAATTTAATAAATTAAAGGTTCCTAAAAAATACAGTGATTTAAATAAAAAAGGATATATAAAGAATATATTCTCAGATAATTTACATGCAGAATATGCACATGAATTTTCAAAGGTAACAACAGCTGGAGTTTTTTATAATAAGGATAAATTTTCTTGGAGTAGAGCAAAATTAACCTTACATAATACAATTGCATTTAGAAAAAATGATAAATTAATAAAAACGACAATTGGTAAGATAAGATTCAATGAAGCTTTACCAGAAGATTTAAGAGATTACGAAGCTAAAATAGGTAAAAAGTCAATAAAAAAATTAATCTTTAATACGTTTAAAAAGTATGGAATTGACAAAACAGCAGATATACTTGATGAAGTTAAAACATTTGGATTCCACTATGCTACTATTTCTGGATTAACTGTATCTATAAGAGACGTTTTAGTATCTGATAAAAGACAAGAAATTATTAAAAATTCTGAAGAAAAAGTTTTTGAAATTGAACAAATGTATGAAGAAGGATACTTGACGGATAATGAAAGATATAAAGAAATAGTTCATATTTGGGAAAATACTACAAAAGATGTTACTGATGTAACTGCTGATGAATATATGAAACCTGAAAATGTATTTAATCCAATATGGATGATGGTTGATTCTGGAGCAAGAGGTAATATTGACCAATTGAAACAACTTGCTGGTATGAGAGGTTTGATGGCAGATCCTTCTGGTAAGATTATAGAGGTTCCAATTAAATCAAACTTTAAAAAAGGCCTTTCAGAACTTGAATTCTTTACTTCAACTCATGGTTCAAGAAAAGGATCAGCTGATACTGCTTTAAGAACGTCAACTGCAGGTTATTTAACTAGAAGACTTGTAGATGTAGCTCAATCAATAACAATAACAGAAAATGATTGTGGAACACATCGTGGTGTTGAAGCAGAAGAATTATGGTCAGATGGTTCAAAGATAGAAGATCTTTCAGATTTATTATTTGGAAGAGTTCTTGCTAAAGATGTTTTAGATCCTGTAACGGATAAAATTATAGAAAAAGATGGTAAAAAATATTTAAGAAATATGATGTTAGATGAAATTGATGGAACCTTCTTATCAAATTATAATAGAACAATAAATGTTTTTGAAGAAAAAGAATTAAAAGTAAAGAATATAAATGAAAATGTTTATTATGAATTATTAGAAGATTTAGAAGTAGAAAATGAAGTTATTTTAGAAAAAGGTGAAAGATTAACTGTAGATGTTGTTAAAGAATTAACCTTACATAATATAAAATCAATAAAAGTAAAAGAATATAAGGCAGTTAATTTTATTCACATTGGAGAATCATTAAAAGTAAAAGACGAAAATGATAAAGAAATTGAATTATTAAAATATCAAGAAAAAATAGATATAAAAACGGCAAAATTATTAGAAAAATTCAACATAAAAACTGTTGAAGTAAGACCTTCAATTTATATAAGATCAGTATTGACTTGTGAAGCGGGAAATGGTCTTTGTGCAAAATGTTATGGTATGGATCTTGCTTCTCATAAACCTGTTAACATAGGTGAATCAGTTGGGGTTATTGCTGCTCAATCAATTGGTGAACCTGGAACGCAATTAACTATGAGAACTTTCCATACAGGTGGTATTGCAACTGCTTCAGATATTACTCAAGGATTGCCAAGAGCTGAAGAATTATTTGAAGCTAGAAAAAAGACAAAAGGTCCAGATGGAACTTTTTCTAAGATAAAAGGTATAATCAAAGCAATAGATAGAGAAGAGAGTAAAAAATCAACTGTATTAAGATTTGTTGTTGAAAGTTTAAATGGAGATACAGAAGTATATGATGCAGACTTTAGAACTAAACCTGTTGTTAATGTTGGTTCAAAGGTATTGCCTGGAGAAAGATTAACTTCTGGAAACATTAAGCCAAGGAAAGTACTTGATGAACTTGGTGTAGATGCTGTTTCTAACTATCTATTAAAAGAAATTAAGAAAATATATGCAGAACAAGGTGTTGAAATCCACGATAAACATTTTGAAATAATTATAAAACAAATGTTGAATAAAGTTGAAATAACTGATAGTGGAGATACAGATTTCATGCCTGGAGATTTATTGAGTTACAATAGAGCAAGAAAAATAAATGAACAAATTTTATATGAAAATTCTAAAATTTCTGAAAATAGAGAACTTGTTCTAGGTAAAAAGCTAGCAAAAAGAGTCATTATAGAAATAAATGAAGATACTGATGAAGAAAAAATATTTAATGTTGGTGAAATAGTTACAAAAGAAATGTTGAATGAAATGATAAAAATAAAAGTAAAAGAAATAGAAGTTTTTGAAAGTTATGAAGAAGATATTAATGAAAAAGAAGAAATAGTATTAACAGGTGTAAAAAAGACATATCTTATAACTCCAAGAAGTACAATTAAATATGAAAGGAAACTTTTAAGAATTACAAAAGCTTCGTTGGAAAAAGAAGGATGGCTTTCAGCTGCTTCATTCCAACAAACTGTTCAAATATTAACAGAAGCAGCAATTGAAGGAAAAATGGATTACTTAAAAGGATTAAAAGAAAATGTAATTGTAGGACAACCTATACCTGCAGGAACTGGATTAAAAATATACTCTGAAAATGATTTTGAAACAGTTACAAAAATAAGTCAAGAAACAGAAACTACAGAACAAGCAGGATAAAATAATAAAAAAAAGAAGAATCAGAAATCTGATTCTTCTTTTTTTATGCTATAATAAGTTTGAAATAAAAAGTTGAGGGAGGTAAAAAAAATGATAAAAGGTATAATTTTTGATTTATATGGAACTCTTATAGATGCAAGTTCTTTATTTAAAAAAGTTGCATTTGAATTATCTGATGAAACTAATATAGATCCTTTAATAATAGAAAATAGAATTTATGAATTGTATGATGATATTTTTAAAAATTATTATTTAAATGAATTTAAATCAGAGAGATATTATTATGGGAAATTATTTAAGAAATTAAAAGAAGAAATATCTTTTATTTCAAGTATAGAAGAAATTATAGATTTTATGTATGAATCATTTTCAAAATTACCACTTTATGCAGATGTGACATATTTAAATGAATTACGACAAAATGGTTATAAGATAATAATTCTTAGTAATGCAGATTCATCTTTTGTAAAAGAAGGATTAATAAATAATAGACTTTTTTATAATGAATTAATAATTTCAGAAGAAGTAAAATTTTATAAACCATCAAAAGAAATTTTTGATATTGCATTGAGTAAAAGTAATTTAAGAACAAGTGAAGTTTTATTTGTGGGAGATAATTTAGACACAGATATAAAAGGTGGAGTAAATGCTGGAATAAAATCTATTTTAATTGATAGAGATAATAAATATAAATATGCACTTAAAATAAAAAATTTATATGAATTAAAAAAATATATGGAGTAAAGGTATGTATAAATTAAAATCAAAGTTTAAACCACAAGGTGATCAACCAGAAGCAATAAAAAAATTAGTTGAAAATATAAATATGGGAATAAAATATAATACTTTATTAGGTGTAACTGGTTCTGGAAAAACTTATACTATGGCAAAAATTATTGAAGAAACTAAAAGGCCTGCATTGATTCTTTCACCAAATAAAATTTTAGCTGTTCAACTTTATAGAGAATTTAAAGAATTTTTTCCAGAAAATAGAGTTGAGTTTTTTGTTAGTTATTATGATTATTACCAACCAGAAGCTTATTTACCAACTAGAGATATGTATATTGAAAAAACTGCTGATATAAATGATGTTTTAATGAAAATGAGACTCTCAACATTAAAATCTATTTTAACGAGAAAAGATGTTATAGTTGTATCAAGTGTTTCGGCTATATATGCAAGTGGAAATCCAGCAGATTTTGCAGAAACAAATCTTTATTTAAAGGTTGGAGAAGAATATAATAGAAGAAAGATTTTAGAAAAGCTTTCTAAAATGCAGTATACAAGAAAAGAAGATGATTTTGCTGGTGGAACGTACAGATTAAAAGGAGAAATTTTAGATATTTTCCCACCATATGATGATTTTGGAATAAGAGTTGAATTTTTTGATAATGAAGTTGAAAGTATAAAATCGTTTGAAATTTTAAATAAAACAACAATAGAAAAATTTGATAAAATAACTTTATATCCAGCTAAAGAATTTATTACAAGTGAAAAAAAAATTATGAATGCTTTATCTTCAATAGAAGAAGAATTAAATCAAAGAATTAATTTTTTTAAAGAAAATGGAAAATTATTAGAAGCTCAAAGAATTGAACAAAGAGTTAGACAAGATATAGAATTTCTTGAAGTAATGGGATACTGTAAGGGAATAGAAAATTATTCGAGATTTTTTGATGGTAGAAATCCTGGAGATACACCTTCAACTTTATTAGATTATTTTGAGAAAGATTTTATAACTTTTATAGATGAATCTCATATAGCAATTCCACAAATAAGAGCAATGTATCGTGGAGATCATGCAAGAAAGAAAAATTTAATAGAGTATGGATTTAGACTTCCGGCTGCATTTGATAATAGACCTTTGAGATTTGATGAATTTATGGAAAAAACAAATCAAACTGTATATGTTTCTGCAACTCCTGGCCCATTTGAATTAGAAATTTCAGACTCTATTGTTGAACAAATAATAAGACCAACAGGATTATTAGATCCAGAAGTAGTTGTTAAGCCTACAGAAGGACAAATAGATGATTTTATTGAGGAACTCAATAAGGTAATAAAAAGAAATGAAAGATCTCTTGCTGTTGTGTTGACAAAGAAAGATGCTGAAATGCTTTCAGAACATTTAAATTTAATAGGGATAAAATCTGCTTATTTGCATTCTGAGTTAGATACATTAGAAAGAACAGAGGTGGTAAAAAAATTAAGAAATGGTGATATAGATGTTGTAGTTGGTATTAATTTACTTAGAGAAGGGCTTGATCTACCTGAAGTTTCTTTGGTTGTAATTATGGATGCAGATAGAGAAGGTTTTTTACGTTCTGAAACAACATTAATTCAAACTATAGGAAGAGCTGCAAGAAATGTCAATGGGAAGGTGTTATTGTACGCAGATAAAGTGACAAAAGCTATGAAATTTGCAATTGATGAAACAAATAGAAGAAGAAAATTACAAAAAGAATTTAATGAAAAAAATAATATAATTCCTAAGTCTATAATTAAAGAACTTCCAAAAGATATATTTGAAACTTACAAAGAAACAATAAAAGAAAATGAATTTATTTTTGAAGTAGCAGAAGATACATCTATGGAAGATTACATAGCATTACTTGAAGAAGAAATGTATAAAGCGGCATCTGAATTAAATTATGAGAGAGCAGCTGAATATAGAGATGAAATAAATAAAGTAAAAAAACAATATAAAAAATAAACGGGATATACCCGTTTATTTTCTTTTTATTTTCAAAAATCTTTTTGAATCAAAGAAGAATGTATAAATTCCCCATGAAAATATTATGAGAAGTGTAAAAGTTATCCACAACATCTCAATACCTTTTGGTGCCATTCCAAAGTATCCAGTTCCTCTTACAACTGTTAATAAAAGGCCAAGTAACCATTCTTTAGAAATTGCAGCCAAGAAAACTGGAATAGCTAATAATAAAGGTTGATTTAAACTAGGTATACTTTTCCATAATGGTGAAAAAATAATGAGAATAGCAAAACCCGCAACCCATAGTGAAACTCTATACACAAAAAGCCAATTAGTATTATTAGCCTTTGCGTTAGTAACTGTTTTTGCAGTCAAAACACACACCTCCACAATAAACTTTGTATTTTCAAAAACATTATACATTAAAATGAAAAATTTTTCAAATATAAAAATAACTGGTAATTAGCTATTTTTTAGTGTCTTCATCATTTATTCTTAAAAGAGCTAAGAAAGCATCTTGTGGGATATTTACATTTCCTATTTCTCTCATCTTTTTCTTTCCTGCTTTTTGTTTTTCGAGTAATTTCATTTTTCTTGTTATATCTCCACCATAACATTTAGCCAAAACATCTTTTCTAAAGGCTTTTATAGTGGAACGAGCTATTATTCTTCCATCTGCATATCCTTGAACAGGTATTTCAAACTGATGTTTAGGAATTAAATCTTGTAATTTATCTACAACTTTTCTTGCCGTTTCATAAGCTTTTGATTTGTGAGCAATAAAAGATAAAGCATCTACTGGTTCTTTATTTACTAATATTTTTACTTTAATTAAGTCTGATTGTCTATAATCTAAAAATTCATAATCCATAGAAGCATAGCCACGACTTATTGCTTTCATTTTATCAAAGAAATCAAAGATTAATTCAGCTAAAGGAATTTCAAAATGTAAAACAACTCTATTTTTACCAGCATTTGAAACTGATAAAAATTCTCCTCTTTTTTCAACTTGAGCAAGGTTTATTAAATTGCCCATATATTCAGGAGGAGTTATTATTTCTAATTTTGCATAAGGTTCAAAAACTTTGTCTATACTATCAGGTTCTGGGTATTCTGCTGGATTATTTATTTCTACAATTTCAGAATTTCTTAATTTTGCTTTATAAACAACACTTGGAGCAGTTAATATTACTGCAAGTTCGAATTCTCTTTCAATTCTTTCTCTAATTACTTCCATATGTAATAATCCCAAAAATCCACATCTAAATCCAAAACCCATTGCTGGAGAATTTTCTGGTATAAAACTAAATGATGCATCATTTAGTTTTAATTTATCAAGAGCTTTACGGAGTTCTTCGTAATAATCGGGAACACCAGGATATAATCCAGCATAAACCATAGGTTTGACTTCTTGATACCCTTCAAGAGGTTTAGAAATAGGATCAAGAGAAGATGTTATTGTATCTCCGACTTTTGCTTCTTCAATATTTTTAATACCAGCAACTATGTATCCAACTTCACCAGCTGATAAACTATCGCTTTCTGTCATCTCTGGATGAAAAATTCCTAATTCTATTACTTCATAATCTTTTCCGGTGGCCATTAATTTTATTTTGTCTCCTTTTTTTATGGTGCCAGAAAATACTCTTGTGTTAATTATTATTCCTTTATATCTATCATATATTGCATCAAATATTAAAGCTTTTAATTTATCTTTAGATGTTCCTTTTGAAGTTGGTGGTGGGATTTTTGAAACAATTGTTTCTAATAGTTCTTCAACACCTTCTCCTGTTTTTCCACTAATTGTTTTAATGCTATCTACATCTAATCCAATTAGATCATCGAGTTCTAACATTGTTTCTTCTGGATTTGCATTTGGTAAATCTATTTTATTTAATGCAGCTATTATTTCTAAATCATTTTCAATAGCAAGATATGTATTCGTAACTGTTTGAGCTTCAACTCCTTGTGATGCATCAACAAGCAATACAGCGCCTTCACATGCTGCTAAACTTCTTGAAACTTCATATGTGAAATCAACGTGGCCAGGAGTATCTATTATATTTATTTCATACTTATTTCCATCCTTTGAATTAAAGTAAATTTTTACAGGTTGAGATTTTATAGTTATTCCACGTTCCCTTTCTATATCCATCATATCTAAATATTGATCTTTCATTTTTCTTTCATCAATAGAATGAGTTAATTCAAGTATTCTATCTACAAGTGTAGTTTTACCATGATCTATATGAGCGATAATAGATATATTTCTTATCAATTCTGGGTTGTACAAAGATGGCACCTCCAAAAAATTTTTTACAAAAGAATTTTCAACATTTTATTATACCATAAAAATATAAATAGCCAAATCATATTTAATAATAAATCTATTATGATTTGGCTATTTTATTAGTTGTTTTTATAAAGTATATAAATAGAAAGAGGAGTTACTTCAATATTATTTTTCATATTTTTTATAGAATTCATATTTACTGTGTTTCCATTAACTACTAAATTCCAAACTCCGTTAGGTAGATTAAATTCTATTGTTTTATCTAAGTTTGCATTATAAATTACAATTATATCTTTCCAAGAATCTTTTTCATAATTTATTTCAAATGAAACAACTTTTTTTGGAGATTTAAAAAAAGTTATAGAATTCTTAATATCCTTTGAATTAGTTAATTTAAAAGCAGGATGATCTTTTCTAAGAGAAATTAGATCTTTGTAATATTTAAAAACATCATAATTTTTTTCTTTTAACGACCAATCAAATATATTTGGCTTTTCTATATTATATGGATTTCCATTACCTTCTTTGCTTCTACAAAATTCAACTCCTCCACTTAAAAAAGGAATTCCTTGCATAGTTAATATTATAGCGTTTGAAAATTTTTGAGATTGTTTTAAAAGATTTAAATCTTTTTCAGAAATTTTGTTTTTCCAAGGTTTTAAACCAAGAGCAAGCGCATTTTTATCCCATAGTGTATTATTATCATGGTTAGAAACATAATTTATTGTTTCTTGTGGAGAATTTGTCCAAGATCTTATTAATGAGTTATATTCTATTGATCCAACAATACCTCTTTTAATTCTAGTTTCTTTTCCAAATCCGCCTAATCCAAATCCTTTTAGCTTTACAACAGAAACACTTCCTCGTATTGCATTTCTAACATCATCATTAAAAACGGCAATATTTAAATTTTTTTGATCGCCTTTTCCAAATCTTAATTTTCCTCCACCAGTCCATGGTTCTCCATAGAGTAAAATAGAAGGTAGCTCTTTATGTAATTCTTTAGAAATTAATTCAACTGTTTCTTTATCAAACATACCAAGAAGATCAAATCTAAAACCATCAACATGATAGTTATTTATCCAATACTTTAATGAATCAAGAATGTATTTTCTTACCATATATCTTTCCGTTGCTATTGAGTTACCACATCCCGATCCATTTATATATTTTCCTGTGGAATTTGTTCTATAATAATAGTATGGAACAGTTTGATCAAATGGAGAATCTTTACCTATTTGAAATGTGTGATTGTAAACAACATCCATGATTAATCTTATTCCGTTTTTATGTAAAGTATTTACCATTTCTTTTACTTCTTTTATTCTTGTATAAGGATCTTTTGGATTTGTAGAATAAAGTCCATCTGGAACAAAGTATAATTTAGGGTCATAACCCCAGCCATACTGTGAAAAATTATTTTCATCTAATGAACCAATATCTTGAAATGGCATTAAATGTATGTGTGTTATTCCTAGTTCTTTTAAATGTTCTAATCCTGTTTTATAACCATTATAAGAAGTATTTTCTTCAACTAATCCAATATATTTACCTTTATTAGTAACTCCTGAATTTTTATTTAAAGTAAAATCTTTTACATGTGTTTCGTAAATAATTGAATCTACAGGATCATTTAAAATTGGTCTTTTTCTCCATTTTATATTAGTTTTATTCAAATTAATAATGGCAGATCTTTGAGAGTTTAAAGTAACCGCTTTTGAATATATATCTGGAGTTAAGTGTTTTTCTCCATAAGAAGTTAATTCGTAAAGATAGCTTTTACCTTCTAAATCACCATTTATGGATAATTCCCATACTCCTTCTTTATTTTTTTTCATTGGAAATTTTTTATTTTTATTTGAATAAAAGTCATCATAAAGTATTAATTCTACCTTTGAAGAAACTGGAGACCATACTTTAAAAGTTGCTTTTTCTTTTGTGTAAGTTAAGCCAAGATCATTTTTTTCATATCTAAAAATCTCATTATCTAATACATTTCTCATTATCCCATAATTATTTGAAGTAAATCCTCTTATTTTTACAGTAAGCAATTTAGATACATCAGTGATTTTATTAGAAAGATTTATTGTTATTGAAGTAGTAGTTGAGATATCTGTTGGATCTGTTTTTACAACTGAATCAATTTTTAATTCAGTATTTCCAGATAAAACTTTTATTTTATTTTTCCAAGTTTTAACATTAAGCCCTTTAGTTAAATTTACTTTTATAGAGTCTAATGAATCAATTATTATACTTTTTACTTTTGGGCCAAGATCAATTTTTTGAGGATCTGTATAAAATTTTTCTGTATCAGATAAAACCCATATTTCAGCAATACCATTTTTTGGAATGTCAATAAATCTATCAATAGAAACATCTTTTTCCCATTTATCTGTTCTGACTATGAATCCTATTTTTGTGTATTTATCATCAAAATTTATTATGGCATACTTTCCAAAATTATCTTTTCCTGTAAAAAGATATCTTTTTCCATCTAAACCAACAGGTGCTTTTGGCCAAATCCATAAATTCCATTTTTCATAGTTCCCATCAGGTCTATTATAATGAATTATAACTGTAGTTTTAGATTTAGATGTTATGCTCGGAGCCAATGGTTTAAACTGAGAAGCAAAAATAACATTCAACAATAAACTAAAAACAAGTACCATAAAAAACTTTTTTTTCATAAAATCCCTCCTCAAGATTCTCTTTTAATTAATTTTGATTCAAGTTCTATATTTTCAACTTCTTTTCTTCCATTTAAGTGTGAGAAAAATAATTCACAAGCTTGTTTTGCCATCATTGCTATTGGTTGCCTTATAGTTGTTAAACCTATTATTTTACTTTGTGGCAAATCATCTGTGGAAATTAAATTATAGTCTTTATTAGGAATATATTCATTTTTATCAAAAAATATTTTTGCACCATATCCAATAATGTCACTAATTGTAAAAACAGCTATTTTCTTTTCTTTTTTTGTTTTAAATAATTTTTCGCATGCTTTATATCCACCATTCCATCTTAAATCACCATAAAATACTTTTACTTTTTCCTTTCCAATTGTATCAATAAATCCTTGACCCCTTTTTTCAAAAACGCCTGAATTGAACTCATTTTTAAATTCTTTAAAAGTAATTAAATAAAATTCAGTGTTTTTATCAGAATTTTTTAATAAGTATTTTGCAGCCATTTGTCCAATTTTATAGTTATCAACATAAACAGAATCAAATCTTTCATCTTTAGAATCCATTAGTATTAACTTTTTTGTTGGAATCTTATCTTTAAAAATATTTTTTACAGGTATTGAAGCTAAAAAAACAGCATCTGTATGATAAATTATATCGGTTTTCCTTTTTATCATTTGAAGTGAAAAATCATCGATTAAAGGAAAATAAATTAATCTATAATTATTTAAAGATAGTCTTTTTTCCATTTCAGTATACATTATTCCAAAAAATTTTGTTCCAACATCGGGGGCAACAAAGGATAATGAATAGCTTCTTTTACTAGATAAAAAACGAGCATTCATATTTGGAACATATCCAATTTCTTCTATAATTCTTAATATTTTTTCTCGTGTTTTTTCGTGAACTTTTCCTGAATTATTTAATACTCTTGATACAGTTGTTATACCAACATTTGCTAGTCTTGCTACGTCTTTTATTGTTGGTTCTTTGTTAATCATAAAAATTCCTCCTAAAAAATGAAATCGTTTTCTATTTTTATTTTAACCTTTTAATTAAAAGATAACTAATATATTTATAGATATTTAATAGAGATTATAGATGTTTTGAATAAAATAAAAAATGAAATCAGTAAAATTTTTAAAGATATTAAAATTTTTTTATCATTTGACTTGAAAATAAATTTCTGATAATGTATAATCGTAAGTGATAAAGTTTAATAAAAAGTTGAAGGAGGATATTAAGATGAGTGCACTTGGAATTATATTTGTTATTGTACACGTTATTTTGTCTTTAGGATTAATTTATTTTGCATTACAAAGAATGCAAAAAAATTCTGAATTAGGTGGTGCTTTTGGTGGTGGAGCAGCAAATACTCAATTTGGTAGAGAAAAAGGATTCGATCCAGCAGCAAAATTGGCAATGTGGTTTGGGATTTTTTTCATGATATCTTGTTTTGTAACAACAATATTTTTAACTAGATAAAGAAAGGAGAGGGTTGATATAACTCCTGAAGAACAATTAAAAATAATAAAAAATAATACTATTGATTTTATTTCAGACGAAGAATTTATTGAAAAATTAAAAGAAAAAAAGCAATTGAGAGTAAAATTTGGTGCAGATCCTTCAAGACCGGATTTGCATTTAGGTCATGCTGTAGTAATGAAAAAATTAAGAGATTTTCAAAAATTAGGTCACAAAATAGTATTAATAATAGGAGATTTTACGGCAAGAATAGGTGATCCAACGGGTAAAAGTAAAACCAGACCAATGCTTTCAAAAGAAGAAGTTTTTGAAAATGCCAAGACTTATGAGGAACAAGTTTTTAAAATTCTTGATCCAAAAATGACAGAAATAAGATTCAATGGTGAATGGCTTGATAAAATGAATTTTGAAGATGTAATAAGATTGGCTGCAAAGTATACGGTTGCGAGAATGCTTGAAAGAGATGATTTTAATAAAAGATATAAAGAAAATCAATCTATAAGTGTTGCAGAATTTTTGTATCCTCTTGCTCAAGGTCATGATTCTGTTGCAATAGAGGCAGATGTTGAACTTGGTGGAAGTGATCAGCTTTTTAATTTTCTTGTTGCAAGAAAATTACAAGAAGAAGCTGGTATGAAACCTCAAGTTGTAGTTACATTACCTTTACTTGAAGGAACAGATGGGCACAATAAAATGAGTAAAAGTCTTGATAATTATATTGCTTTTACTGATGAACCAAAGGATATGTTTGGAAAAGTTATGTCTATTCCAGATACATTAATAATAAAATACATGAAATTATTAACAGATTTAAATTATAAAGAGTATGAAAAAGAAATGAATGATGGAGTAAATCCAAGAGATATAAAAATGATTCTTGGAAAAGAAATTGTTAAAATGTTTTACAACGAAGAAAAAGCTAATTATGCAGAACAAGAATTTATAAATGTATTTAGAAAAAAAGATTTACCAGACGAAATTCCAGAACTAGAAACCTTAAAAGAAATAAATATAGTTGAGTTAGTTTTCAAAACTAAGTTTGGAAGTAAGAGTGAAATAAAAAGGTTAATAAAACAAGGTGGCATTAAACTAAACAATGAAAAAATAACAGATTTTACAACAACTTTAACTCTTTCAGATGGGGATATATTGAAAGTTGGTAAAAGAAAATTTTTTAAAATAAAAATTTGTTAAATTAACCATTTTGAAAAAAAGCTATTTATGTAGTATAATTAAGTGGGAATTTATTCTTAAACAAAAAATCACTTTACTAAAGGGGGTAAGGAAGGATGAAGAAACTCATTTCATTGATTGTTGTTCTTGTTGTGGCAATTGCTGCTTTTTCCTTAGGTTTTAAAGATGTTACGGAAGATTATTGGGCATATGATTATGTTACAAATCTTACGGAAAAAGGGATTATCCCAACAGATGAAGATAGCTTTAACGGATTTCAACCACTTACGAGAGCAGATGCATCAGTTTGGTTGACAAGACTTTTAACTTATGTTGAAAATTCTCCAATGATTGCAAAGTATGAAGATATTCAAAGAGTAGAAAATTTACTTAAAGCTACAAATATGAAATCAGAAGAATTAGCAAAACAATTAGAAGGAATACCAGAATTTGAACAAAGAATTACAAGAAATATTTTAAAACTCAAATATGATTCATTTGGACAAATCGATGAATTAAACAGTAAAATTAAAGAATTAGATAAAAAAATTGATGGTGTAGATCAAGGTTGGAAAAAGTATGAAGATTTATTAAAATCAGTACAAGCCTCTTATAATGACGTAAAAATGGCAGCTTATAGAGGAAAAAATATGGCAAATTCTTTAACAGAAGATCTTTTGGACTTACAAGATCAATTAGATGAAGCAACAACAGATATGGCTTCTTTAAGCTCAAAAGTAGAAGAAACAAATAAAAAAGTTACAACACTTGAAGGAAAAACAGACCATACAATGATTTGGATAGGTATTGCTGTGGCCGCTGCTTTAGGTGTAGCTGGAATTATAGTAAAATAATTTAAAACAATTCTGGCATTTTATGCCAGAATTGTTAACTTCTATTGACAAATAAAAATGTATTTGATATAATAAATAAGGTTTAAAACAAAAAGACAACTTTTGAAGGGGGTTAAGTTTATATGAAGAAACTTTTAGCAGTAATGCTCATAACTGTATTCGCAGTAGCCGCATTTGCTGGTATAACAGCAACAGGTCCATCTTTAACAACAGCTATTGAAGGTAGTGCAACTTTTGGTCTTATCTTTGATGAAACAGGATTAGATCTTTATTTGAATAATGGGATTCAATACCAAGCATATTGGGGTTTTAGTGTTTCTATAGATGCAGTTGCATCTGATAATGCAACATTGACCTTAGCTTTGGGTGGTTCAATGCAAGAAGGTAGCGATTATGTAGGCGCTTCTTTATATTCAGCAACATATGAAGATAATCTATTAAAAGCTTATTACAACAATGGTGCTTATGGAGATACATTAAATAAATATTTCTTAGGAAACCAACTTGATGGTGATGGAAATCCTACAGAAGCTTTAGGTACAAGATACTTAACAGTTAATTTAAAAGACTTAAATGCAGACTTACTTTACATAACACTTGATAACAAAGAATCAAAGCATTCAACAGAAACTGGTGAAATGCTTTGGGCAGATGTTTTTGGTGCAAAAAAATCATTAGATGTTTCAGTTGGTACATTAAATCTTTCTGCAGCTATGTGGGCAGCAGAAGCAGGATCAAGAAATATTGATGTTGATGCTGGAGCTACTTCAACTCCAACAACAGCAGGAACAACAATTGGTTATGCAGCTGGTTTCGAATTTGCTGGTGCAAATGATTTAGATGGTTTAACAGTTAATGGTGCATATGGTATGATGGCTAAAAATTCAGGAATGGGTTTTGACGCATCATATTCAAAAGATATCAATTTAACTTCAGCTCCAACAATGACAGTAACTCCACACGTTTCTATGAAATACAGAAAAGATGTTGCTAACTTACCTTTAGCTCATCAAGATTACACATCAGATGCATCTTGTGCAAATGGTGGAGTTGACTTTAAAGCTGAAATGAATAAAACAACTTTAGAAGTTTATGATACAGTAACTTATGCTATGGCAGACTCTAGCTTATCTTATAAATATGGTGTAAAATTAACAGATACAACAGTAGATTTAGCAAATGTATATGTTAATGTTGAAAAAACTGATGGATCAGAAGCAGCAACTCCATTCACATTTACAGCAAAATTAAATGGTAGCACAACAATGGATAATCTTTCATTTGATTACTTTGTACAAGTTATGGATTTAGGAAATGCAAATGTAGCATTTGATGCACTTTCTGATTTAACAAAGAAATATATGGCTTATGAAGCAAACTTAACATACACAATGGATAAAGTAGAAATGACAGCATCTGTTTACAACTATGCTAAAGATTCAGATGGAAATTATTCAGTAATTTCAGAAGTTTCTAAACCAGTTTATGAATTAGGTGTTAACTACAAACCAAATTCAATCTTAACACTTGGTGGACACTTAGGAAATGAATCAAACTGGGGAGACTTTGCAGCTATTCACTGGTATTTATCAGCTTTTGCAAGTTACTCATTCTAATAATAAAACAATCAAACCCGGCATATTCTTGCCGGGTTTTTTTAATGGAGGGTATTTATGAAAAAAATAATTTTTAGTATTGTGTTTTTATTAATATTAATGAGTATGAACTTTTCTATTGATTTTAAAGATTCATACTTTAAAGTTAAATACAACTTATATTTTAATCAAGATGGTATAGATTCAGAAAATGATTTTAAGATGTACTTTCATACAAGAGAAATGAAGTATGATTTTTTAAAAGAGCCAAAATTTGTTGTTAATCTTGACTTTAAATATTTATATAGTACTAATTCAAAGTACTATCTTTATCTTAATTTTGGGAAACTCGATATAAAGTTTCAAAACTTTCAACTTTCATTAGTTACTGATTATTATAAAAATGGAGAAATTAGGCTGTATCCTTACATTCTTACAAAAAATTGGTATGTTTATTATAAGGATTTAAATGGTAAGTATAGAGAAAACTTAAATAATTTTTTTATGGGAACGGAAAATGAAGATTTTGATTTGAAAAATATAATAAAAAATGATGAATTTGGAATATCGCAAGATGCTACCTTCAATAGAAATAGATATACTTTTAAGGTTTCGTATAATAATAAAACTTTAAAAACAGAAGGAGGAAAGTTTTCTACTTCTTCAGATGAAAAAAAATATGATGAATTTAAAGATGGTTCAAAACAAGAAATAACTATTGATGGAAGTAATGCAACAATAAAGACATATGTATATGGAAGTATTGAAAATAATATAAGAAGCAATAAATTTGAATACAATGTAGAAGAATACTATGGAAATTTAAATTTTTCATTTAAAACAGGCTTTTTAAAGGGTTTTAGGAGTAATTCTTCTGTTTATTATAAAGCAGATACTTCTGCAGTTTATAATTCCGAAATAATAAGTGCAAACTATAATTTAATAACTCAAGAATTATCAGATGAAAGTACCACTTCAACAACGACAATTACATCTGGTACAGATTTTATTAATTATAAATATAAAAGTATAGAAAAAGAAATGAACCTTTATTATTTAACTGATACATATTATAATCTTACAATAATTCCAATGAGAGGAATTATTGTAAAGCCACATGTGAACTTATACTATAAAAAAATGTGGTATGGAGTTAATACATTAGGATACGATCATTACATGAAAAAAAGATATGAGTTTAAAGGATTGGGGTTATTGACAAAAGAAGCTTCTACGATAAATGCAGGATTAGATTTGTTTTACGTGACTAAAGATTTTTCATTGTATGCATTGAATAATTATTATGTGAAACTAAATAGTATAAAAGAAAAAGAACTTTCTGATGCATTTTATTTAAATCTAAATGGAAGATACACCTTAAGACCAGTAATATTTAAAACTGATTTTAAAATGTATGAAGAAAATGGAACAACAGATGTGACTTTAATGCCAGAACTACAAATTAAATATGGTGTATTTAATTTTGATTTAAAAAGATACTATGATTATCAGTATAAAAAAGATGAAAGTATTGATTTTTCAAATATTACTAAAACCTTTGAAGGAAAAATATATATGAAAAAAAATGATATAAACTTTGGTTTAGCATTTTATGATGGAAAGTATAGAAGATATGGAGATCCTTATTTTAAAAATTTTAATGAAAAAGATGATAAAATTAATTGGTACATATATTTTAAAATACTCAAATACTTAGATTTATAAGGAGGAAATACTTATGGGAACATTAAAAGGAATGTCTATGGAATGGACAGGAGATACACTCATACTCATAGATCAAAGATATATACCAGTAGAAGAATTATATGTTGAATGTAAGACATTTGAAGAAGCTGCAGTTGGTATCAAGGATATGATAGTAAGAGGAGCACCAGCAATTGGAGCTACAGCTGGATTTGGATATACTCTTGGTTCATTTCAATTTGAAACACTAACAAAAAAAGACTATATGGATAAAATGAAAGAAGTAAAAGAAGTTTTAGCAGCAACGAGACCAACAGCAGTAAATTTATTTTGGGCGTTAGATAGAATGGAAAAAAAGATGAATGATGTAATAAAAAATAATGATCTAAAAGAAGTATCAAAGATTTTAGAAAAAGAAGCACTTTTAATAGCTGAAGAAGACATTAAAATAAACAAAGAGATGGGAAAAAATGGAGCAGAATTATTAAAAGATGGCGATACAGTTTTAACTCATTGTAATGCAGGCGCACTTGCCACTGTTGATTATGGAACTGCACTTGGAGTTATAAGAGCAGCTATTGAATCAGGCAAAAACATTAAGGTATATGCAGATGAAACAAGACCTTACTTACAAGGTGCTCGTTTAACAGTTTGGGAATTGATGCAAGACAATATAGATACAACTTTAATTTCAGACAATATGGCTGGTTGGGTTATGAAACAAGGGAAAATAAATGCAGTAATTGTTGGTGCCGATAGAATAGCTGCAAATGGAGATACTGCAAATAAAATAGGAACTTATTCAGTTTCTATTCTTGCTAAAAAGCATGGAATTCCAATGTATATAGCTGCTCCACTTTCTACAATAGATTTAAATACACCAACAGGAGAAGAAATACCAATAGAAGAAAGAAGTCACAATGAAGTTAGATTTTGTCATAAATCAAAGATGGTTCTAGATAATGTAAAAGTCTTTAATCCAGCTTTTGATGTGACTCCTAATGAATTAATAACTGCAATAATAACAGAAAAAGGAGTTGTAAAACCACCATTTAAAGAAAATTTAAGAAAGTTATTTGAAGATTAAAGAAGATGTTAATAACATCTTCTTTATTTTTTTAACTAAAAATAAATTTTAGTGTATAATATTATAGTATTTAGGTTTTATTTTTAATATAATTGTTTCAAATATGATTTTTTTATTTGGTATAATATACTTAATGTATTTTTTTAATGTATTTTTATTTAGGAGGAATTTAAATGAATATAGGTATTTTTACTGATACTTATGTACCACAAGTAAATGGTGTTGTAACTGTTATAAGAAATTTAGAAAAAGGATTGAAAGAAAAAGGACACAATGTATATATATTTACTGTAGAACATCCAGAAGCTATGCCTATGGATAATGTTTTTAGATTACCCTCAATAAAATTTATTTGGGAACCACAGCATAGATTGGGAGTTCCTGTTTCACCTACCATAACAAAAAAAGTAAAAAAATTGAACTTAGATATAATACATTCTCATACAGAGTTTTCACTTTTAACTTATGCAAAGTATATATCTAAAAAGTTAAAAATTCCTACAGTACATACTACACATACTTTTTATGAAGAATATTTACATTATGTACCTTTATTTGAAAAAGTTTCAAAGTTTTATTTAAAAAAAGAAATGAAAAAAATTTGTGATAGACAAAGAGCAGTTATAGCTCCTTCAAATAAAATAAAAAATGTTTTATTAGGCTATGATGTAAGTAAACCTATCGAAGTTGTTCCAAATGGAATTGATCTATCAAAATTTTATAATCCAGAAGTTGAAAATATAGATGAAAAGGTTAAGATATTTAAGAAAAACTTTGGAATAAAAGATAATGAAAAAGTTCTTGTGTTTGTAGGAAGAATAGCACAAGAAAAAAGTATTGATAAGCTTTTAGAAAACATGAAAGTTTTGAATGAAAAAAGAAAAGATATTAAATTATTATTAATAGGTGATGGGCCAGAAAAGCATGCACTTCAAAAATATGCATCAAAACTTGGTATAGATGACAAAGTAATTTTTGCAGGATATTTAAAGTGGCCTATAGAAATTTCAATAGCTTATAGAGCATCTAATATATTCATGAGTGCATCACATAGTGAAGTTCATCCTATGACCTTTATAGAAGCTATTGCAAGTGGATTACCTGTAGTAGCATACGATGATCCAAGTATTGATGAAATGATATTAAATGAAGTTAATGGATATAAATATAAAGATAAAAGTCAAATGTGGGAAGGCGTAATAAAAATATTAGATGATGAAGAAAAAAGAAAAGAAATGTCAAAAAAAGCAGTGGAAATATCTAAAAACTATTCAATGGAAGTTTTTGTTGAAAGAATGATAAAAGTTTATGAAAAATATTTAAGGTGAGTTTATATGAATAATAATAATAATAATAATAATAATAATAATGATAATCCATTTGAAAATAAAAAAAAGTATTTAATAAATATAGTATTAGTAATAATTATAGGTTTGTTGACAAATATTTCAATGGCTTTTTTTTCAGATTTTAAAAGTATAATTTCTATATTAAAAAATGCAAATTATTTAATTGTTTTAAAAGCATTTTTGATTTACTCATTAATATATTTGATAGATGTTTTTAGAACAAAATTAGTGTTGAGAAGTATGAATTTTAAAATAAAATTTAAAGATGCTTTATACAACAGTGTTTCTGGTTATTTTATAGCAAATTTAACTCCAATGGCAAGTGGTGGACAACCTTATCAAATTTATCATTTAACAAAATTAGGAGTTGATTCAAAGACTTCTACTAATATAATTTTTTCAAGGTTAATAGAATTTTTAATTTTTTCTACAGTAACTGTTTTAATATTTTTAAAAAAAATTCTTGAAATAATGAATGGAGAATTTTTAGGTTCAAAGGTTTTAATAATTGGATTAATTGCTTCTATGGGAATAACCATTTTTATTTTGTCTATTTTTATTAATCCTAAAATAATATATAGAACGTTGCATTTTTTAAATAAAATATTTAGGTTTAAAAGAGGAAAAAAACTCTTAGAAAATTTAGAAAATTGGACAGATGAATTGAGAGAAAGTATTAGTTTTTTATGGAAAGAAAGATTTTTAATAGTTTTAATAGATTTTGCATTAGGCGTGTTAAGTGCAGTTTTTCAGACGTATGCTTTTTTTGTAGTTTTGACAAGTTTAACAGGCAAGAACTTTGATTTTTTTAGTTTGTTTTTAATATTTATTTTATTAAATTTTGTTATTTATTATGTACCAACGCCGGGGTCAAGTGGTGGAGTTGAAGGAATATACAATATGGTTCTTGTAGGTTTTGTTGGAACTCCACATTATGTGACAGCTGCTATATTTTTATGGAGATTTACAACATATTACTTACAAATAGCATTTCAAATAATAGTTCTTTTAATATCAAGGAGGAAAATGAATGAAAGTAGCAGGGTTGATAGTAACCTTCAATAGGAAAAAATTACTTGTAGATACGATAAATTCTATGTTAGAACAAACAAGAAGACCAGATAAGATAATTATAGTGAATAATGCAAGTACAGATGGAACAGATGAGATTTTAAAAAATTATGAAGAAAAGAATAAATGCATAGAAGTAGTAACTTTAAATGAGAACTTAGGAGGTTCTGGAGGTTTTTATGCTGGCATAAAGCATATATATGATAAACAAGAATATGATTGGATATGGCTAATGGATGATGATGCTCTTCCAGCTAAAAATAGTTTAGAAACATTAATTGCGTATTATGAAAGTCTTTCTGAAAAAAAGAAAAGAAAAATAGGAGTTTTGCAAAACAAAAGAATTTTAGATAGAAAAAAATTTGATGAAATAAATGGAAAATCTTTTGAATTAACTGCTAAAAAACGAAAAGTTGGAACTTTTGTTGGATATTTTATAAAAACAGAAGTAGTAGGTAAAATAGGTTTCCCTGAAAAAGATTTTTTTATTTATTCAGATGATGTTGAGTATACAAATAGAGTTTGGAAGATGGGATATAGAGTTGAAACAGTAATTGGAAGTTATATATTTCATCCAGTTTGGACAACTCAATTAGATTATATCTTAAAAAAGAAGGAATTAAACTTACCTTTGTGGAAAATTTATTATATCTTTAGAAATCCTTTTTTAATGTATAAAAATAATGAATTTGTAAAATTTTTCTTGAAATTATACTTTAAATTAGATATGAAAATGTGGAAAAGAATAAATCCCGAAACAGTACCTTTTGCAAAAAAAGGATTGGAAGATGGATTAAATTGTGTATATGGAAAGATAGTAAAACCAGGGCAAAAAGAAATTAAGGAGTGAAAAAATAATGTATGATATATTAATAGTAGGAGCAGGACTTGCAGGTGCGACATCAGCAAGAATTTTTGCAGAAAAAGGGAAAAAAGTATTAGTTGTAGAACAACACAAACATGTAGCAGGTCATTGTCATGATTATAAAAATGAGCATGGAATAACAGTACACACCTATGGGCCACATATTTTTCATACAACAAATAAGAAAGTTTGGGACTTTTTAAATAAATTTACAGATTTCAATTTTTACCAACATAAAGTATTATCTTATGCAAATGGTGATCTAATACCTTTTCCAATAAATAGAGATACATTGTGTAAGGTATATGGAATAGAAATAGGAGCAAATGAAGTAAGAGAATTTTTAAATAAAGAAGTTGAAAAATCAAAATACAATAATCCACCAAAAAACTTTAAAGATGCTGTTGTATCACAAGTTGGAGAAAGATTGTATGAAATGTTTTTTAAAAATTATACAATAAAACAATGGGAAAGAGATCCAGAAGAACTATCAGCAGAAATAGCTAAAAGAATACCTGTTAGAGAAAATAGAGATGATAGGTATTTTGCAGATAAATATCAAGGTATACCTCTTCATGGATATACAAAAATGGTTGAAAATATTTTAGACCACGAAAATATAGCAGTGTTAACAGGAGAAGATTATTTTAACATAAAAGATATGTTTAAACCAGAATTGACAGTTTATACTGGAGAACTTGATAAGTTTTTTGATTATAAATATGGAAAGCTTGAATATAGATCATTGGATTTAAAGTTTAAAACATTAGATCAAAAAGAATACCAACCAGTAGCTACAGTGAACTATCCAAATGATTATGATTGGACGAGAATAACAGAATTTAAACATTTTTTAAATGAAAAATCTGACAAAACAACTGTTTGTTTTGAATATCCAAAATCAGAAGGTGAACCATATTATATAGTAATGACAGAAGAAAACATGAATAAAAAAGACAAGTATATGGAACAGGTAAATAAACTTGAAAAAACTGGAAAATACTTATTTATAGGTAGACTTGCTGAATATAAGTACTATAATATGGATCAAGTAATTAATGCTGCATTTGAAAAAGTTGAAAAGTACTTAATAAAATAGAGGTGTAATTTTGGATAAGTTTAAAGATCTAAAAAAATTATTTACTTTTTTAGATTTAGCTGATTTTAGGGAAATTCCAATAGATAACTTTGCATATATAGGAGATGCAGTAATAGCTCTTAGATATAAAATGAAGGTTTTAGAAGATGGAAGAAAAAAAACAAGAAAAATAAATGATGACTCGATAAACTTCATTAGTGCTAAAGCTCATTCTAAATTTATTGATAAAGTTTTAGATAAATTTTCGGAAGAAGAGTTTGGTGTTTATAAAAGAGCATTGAACTCTAAAGGAGCTAAAAAAAGAGGAAATGATTTAAATTATAGAAAATCAACGGGATTTGAAGCTGTTGTAGGATATTTATTTTTAAAAGAAAGATATGATAGGCTTCTAAAAATATTTGAGGTGATTGAAAGTTGTATGCATACGGAAGAAACGTATTAAAAGAAATTTTAAATGCAAAATATAGTATAAAAAAAGTTTACTTTACGAATAGTAAAAATATAGATTCTGAATTAAAAAAATTAATAAAAAAAGTTAGTGAACTTGGAATAAGCCATATTTTTTTAGATAATGAAAAGCTTGAAGAATTAGTTGAAACAACAAAACATCAAGGAGTTATTATAGATATTGGAAGAGAATTTAATTATGCTGATCTTAATGTTTTAAACTCAGTTGATCATGAACCATTAATAGTTATTTTAGACCAAATAAGTGATCCTCATAACTTTGGTGCAGTTATAAGATCTGCCGTTGCAAGTGGAGTAGATGCTATTATTATACCTAAAAATAATTCGGTAGAAGTTACTTCAACTGTAATAAAAGTATCTGCTGGACAAATATTTAAACTTCCAATAATAAAAGTAACAAATTTGAGTAGAACAATAGATGAATTAAAGAAAAAAAATATATGGGTATATTCTGCAGACATGAAAGGGACTCCATATTATGAACTCGATATGACATATGGAACTTGTATAGTTATGGGAAACGAAGGCAAAGGCGTAAGAGAAAATGTAAAAAAACATTCAGATGGTATAGTATCAATTCCTATGAACAATAATGTTGATTCATTAAATGTTTCAGTTAGTTGTGGAATAATTTTATTTGAAGCAAAAAAACAAAGAGATATTAGGAGTAAGTAATGAGAATACACAAACTTTCTGATGAAACAATTATGAAAATAGCAGCTGGTGAAGTTATTACTGGTACGTATGCTGTTGTTAAAGAATTAATTGAAAATTCAATAGATTCAAATGCTACCGCTATTAATGTAGAAATAATTGATGGAGGTAAATCGCTTATAAAAGTAATTGATAATGGAATTGGTATGAATGAAGAAGAGATAAAGTATGCAGTTCAACCACATACAACGAGTAAAATAAATAAAATAGATGATTTATATAATCTTGAAACATATGGGTTTAGAGGAGAAGCCTTATCTTCAATTTGTAGAGTTTCAAGAATGAAAATAACCTCGAGAACAAATAATGAAGAACTTGCTACAATGATAAGTTTTATTGGGGGTAAAGAAGTAAATAAAAAAAAGGTTTCTGCAAGTGTAGGAACACAGATAGAAATTGAAGATTTGTTTTTTAATATCCCTGCAAGAAGAAAATTTTTAAAAAGCAGTTCTGCAGAAGGAAGAATGGTAACTGAAATAATAGAAAAATTTATATTATCTTCAGATACATCTATTGTTTATAAAAGAGAAAATAAAGAAATATACAATATATCAAAAGATTATACTTTAAAAGAAAAATTTAAAATACTATTTCCAGAATTAAAAGATAATGATTTGATAATTTTAAATAAAAATTATAATTGGTTAAAAATAAATGGAATCATTTCTAATCCTAAGATTACAAGATTTAATAGAAGTGCACAAATATTTTTTGTAAATGGAAGATACGTTAAATCAGGAGATTTATTTTCTGTTTTTGAAAGAGCATATGGTGAGATGCTTGAAACAAGAAGACATCCATATGGAGTTCTTTTTATAGATGTAAATCCAAGAGAAGTTGATGTTAATGTACATCCTCAAAAATTAGAAGTTAAATTTTCTGATGCAAGTAAATTATTAAAACTATTAAAAACTTCTATTAGAGAAGAACTTGATAATCAAACAGAATTTAAATTAGAATTTTATGAAGATAATGAAGTAAAAGAAGATATAAAAAACACAAAAGATAGTAATGAGTTAGAAGATTATAGATTTTATGAAAATAAAATAAAAGAAAATGTTGAACAAAAAGAAACAACATACAATAATTTTTTAAACAATGATTTTTCAATTGAAGATAGTAATAAAAAATATTTTAATCAAGAAAAGTCAACTTTTAAGTATAATACTGAACAAAAAAAATTAAATTGGGAAAATTTAAATGAATCTCCCAAATCAACATTAAAAAATATTTCAAAAAATCAAATTTTTATAAGTAATACTAAAGATGTAGATGATTATAGAATAGTAGGTATAATTTTTAAAAGGTATATAATTCTTGAATTTAAAAATAAAATTAAATTAATAGATTTTCATGCTGCTCATGAAAGAGTTATTTTTGAAAAATTAAAAAAGCAATTTTTTGATAAAAAAATAAATACAAAATTACTTTTAAATCCAATAAAAATAAAATTAGATGAATTAAGAAAAGAAACATTGAAAAATAATATAGAAAACTTAAAGAAACTTGGTATTGAAATAGAAAAAAAAGAAGATGTCTTTTACATAAAAGGAGTTCCAGCAGAGTTTAAAATTGAAAATATTGAAAACACTGTATTTGAACTTTTAGATAATTTTAGATTAGAGGGTATAGAAAATATGAATAAAATTTACGATAATGCAATAGCTACAATGTCTTGTAGAGCAGCAGTAAAAACAGGAGATAATATTGTGGGAATAGAAACATTAATTCAAAATTTGATGGATATGAAATTATTAACTTGTCCACATGGTAGACCAATAGCAATGGATATAGATTTGAATAAACTCGATACATATTTTGAAAGGAAGTAATAATGGTTTATATTTATACTAATATATTTATATTGGCAATGTTAATTACTGTTTTGGGTAGATATAAAAATTTATTAAAAACTTATATTTTAAAAAAACAAGTAAAATTAGAAAAGCCAAAAAATTTTGTTTCAGTAATAGTTCCTGTATGGAATGAAGAAGTAGTAATAGAAAAAACTTTAATTAATATTTTAAATAGTACTTATGAAAATTTAGAAGTAATTGTTTTAGATGATAATTCAAAAGATTCAACTTATGATATTGTAAAAAATATGACGCAAAAATATAAAAATTTATTTTTATATAAAAAGCAAGGGAAGCAAGGAAAACCAGAATCTTTAAATGAAGCAGTGAAATATTCAAATGGAGATATAATTTTATTTTTAGATGCAGATTCATTAATAGAGAAAGATTATATAGAAAATTATGTAAAATTATTTTCTAAAGAAAAAATAGAAATGATTTTTACAGATTTTGAACCATATAATTATCAAAATAAAATAATATTTGAATATCAAAGATTGTATTTTGAAGTTGTTAAAAATCTGTTTTATTCAAACTTATTTTCAAAAATGATATTTATGGGAAACGGACTATTTATAAGAAAAGAAACTTTAGAAAAAGAACTCCCATTTGATAAAAATAGTTTAGTTGATGACTTCCATATGGCATTGAAATTGAAAAAGAGTAAAATAAAAGAATATTTTATAATAGAACCAAAAGTAAAAATACAATATGCAACAAACTTTAAAGATCTTTGGAATCAACATACAAGATGGTATATTGGAGGTATAAAAGAAGCAATTTCTTTTATAAAATCAGGAAATTATAGTATGCTATTAACATTTATAATCGGCTTATTTATCGTTTTTTCACCATTTTTATTTGTGGTTTTAGATTATTTTTATAAATTAAAATTAATAAAATATTTTGTAATGCCGATATATTTTTCTATATGGAGTGTTATAGTTAGTAGTTATATTTTTAACTTAAAAAGTATAAATTTAAACATATTTAAAATTATATTTATAGTCATTCCATGTTTGATATGCACTCAACATATTAATATGATTTTTAGTTTGTTTAAATCAATTAAAAAAAATATAAAATGGTATAAAGTAAAAAGAACAAAAATATGAAATAAAGATTTCTTTATTTCATATTTTTGATATATATCTACAAGATATTACAAATTCAGATTGTTTTAATCTTTCTATTAAGCATTTTTCTGGAATATCATCAAGTTCTATTACACAAGTGGCCTCTTCAAGAATTAAACTTATACGAGTTAAAGATAAATTTGCTACATTTATTCCTGTACTGGATATTATATTTAAAATAGAGCTTAATGATCCGTGTTCATCTTTATTTATAATAACTAATGTTGGAGATTTTCCGCTTAAATTAACCTTAACTCCATCTATTTCAGTAATTAAAATTTCACCAGCACCTATAGAAGCTGCTTCTATTTTATAAAGCGAGTTATTTTTTTCTAAAATAACTCTTACAGTATTTGGATGAACATCTCCTAAATCATCTGAAGAAAAAGAATATTTTAAATTCAATTCTTTTGCAATTTCGAATGAATTTTTAATTCTAAGATCAGAAACATCGAATCCAAGTATTCCACCAACTAAAGCTTTATCAGTACCATGCCCAAAATAAGTGCTACCAAATGAACCATGAAGTATAAATTCAACGGAATCAGGTAATCCACCAAGATAATTGTGGCAAAATTTCCCTATTTTTGCAGCACCAGCAGTATGAGAACTAGAAGGACCTACAATTACTGGGCCTATTACATCTAATATAGACATAAAACCCCTCCTGTTTTTTGAAATAAAATAAATTTTGATGTATAATATAGTATAACATATTAATATTAAAGGGAGGATTAAAAAATGAAGAAAATACATACAAAGTTTTTATTTTTTATATTTATACTTATATCAATATATTCATTTTCTTTTGAAAATTTTATTGAGGAATGGCGTTATGAAAATAGAAATATAAATGATAATAAAATTGTTGCATCGTTAATGGCAAAAGATACTTATATTTTTTTTGAAAATGTAGAACAAACACAAAATATGAATATAATTACTTTTAGTAAAGAGGGTAAAAAAATAAAAGAAGTAAAATTAAATGATTTTTTACTAATAAATGTTGAAAAAAAAGAAAATGGTTATGTATTATTTGGAAAATATAATTTTGAAGGTAAGAACTATGCATCAATTTATTTATTAAATAATGAATTGAATATAATTAAAAAAAATTATTATTTTATAGATGGGTATACTCCTATAAAAATGTTGTATAAAGAAAATAATATAGTTGTTTTTTGTGATAAATATGATGGGAAAAATAGTATATTTAAAGAAATAATATATGATGAAATGCTAAATGAAAAATCTACTTTTGAAAATATTGAAAAAGGTTTTATAAAAATAAATGATGTAGATACTTATAATGATACATTTTATATAACAGGTTGGAAAGATAACACCGATTCTAAATTAGACATGTATATATCAGTTAGAACAATAGAAAATAAAGTTTTATGGACAAAAACATTCGGTGGAAAATCTGATGATAAGGGATATAAAATAAAAATTTATGATAATTCTATAATTATTGGAGGAACAAATGAATCTTATAATGAGAAAAATAATAAAGATATTTGGATTTTGAGATTGAGTAATGAGGGAAATATAATTTGGTCAAAATTGTATGATAGTGGATTTTTAGATGAAATAAATGATATTAAAATAAAAGATCAAAAGATATACATAACTGGTTATAGTATAACTACTAAAAATGATGAAGATTCATATATTTTAAAATTAAATTTAAAAGGAGAAAAAGATTACCTAGATTTATCTAATTTTTTAGGAACAGATATAGGAAACTCATTAATTATAGATGATAAAAAACTAATTTTATCTGGTTTTTTTGTTTCAAGTAAAAACTCTGAAGAAACAACTGGTATAGATTCATTAATAATATTATTAAATAGAAAATAAAAAGCAAAAGACAAATTTTAATTATTAAAATTTGTCTTTTGCTTTTTTAGTTGATTTTATGATATAATTAAGTTCTATATAAAAAATATTGGGAGGTTGAAAATGAAAAAAGCTTTTTTAATTTTAATGTTTTCTATACTTTCTTTAATAGTATATTCAATGACTATTGAAGAAGTTAGAAGTCAAAAACAATTAGATGGAGTTGAATTTGAAGGAATAGTTACAGTTGAACCAGGTTTGTATGATATTAATCATATCTTTCTTCAAGATGAAACTGGAGGAGTTGATATTTATACTAAAAGTATTGATTTAACAAAAATGAATATAAAAAGAGGATATAAAGTAAAAGTAAATGGATATGTATGGGAACATAAAGGTAACCTAGAAATAGTTGTTGATCCTGATAATCCTAAGAATAAAATAGAAATAATTTCAAAAGAAAAAAAAATTATTAATCCAATATCTGTAAAAACAGATGATATAAATAAAGAAAAATATGAAGGTAAGTTAATAAAAGTTTCTGGAAAGATTACCAAAATAGAAGGACAGGACTTTTTAATGGACGATGGAAGCGGTGAAGGGATGGTTTGGATACGTGAAGGCACAGGAATAGATACCACTATCTTTAGAAAGGGAATAAAAATTGAAGTAACAGGAATACAAGGTCAATACTTATCCAAAAGAGAGTTATGGCCAAGAGATAAAAAAGATATAATAGCTGAAGACTTATATCCACCAAAAGTAAGATATTATTCTATGGAAGATGATAAAACTGTATTAGTAATGTTTAATGAACCAATATTAAGAAATTTAAAAGCAAATAAAACTGTTAGAATATTAAAAAATTCAGTTGAAAAAGTAGAGTATTTAACAGACTCTATAATAAAAATCACTGCAAAAAATCCAATTAATAATCAAAAAATAATATTTAGACTTCTTCAAGATTTAAATGGTAATAAATTAAATATGAGTTCCATATCTGTAAGTTATGAAAAAAACAAAAAAATAAAAAATGTATTATTTGATGCAGCACATGCTCAAAAAGCAGGGAATGCTGATTGGGTAACAGATGGAGCCTTTTCGGATTTTGGAGATAAAGTAAAAGAACTTGGAATGAATTTTTATTCAGAAAAATTGAAAATAACTAAAGAACTTTTAGAATTTTTTGGAATTTTAATTTTGCCAGAACCTAATGCACCATATACAAAAGAAGAAATAAATGCAATTATTAATTTTGTAAAAAATGGTGGTGGAATATTCATAATATCAGATCATGGACATTCAGATAGAAATGGAAATGGATGGGATTCTGTAAGAATATTTAATGAATTTGTAGATAAATTTGGATTTGAATTTGTAGGAGATAACTTAGAAGAAGCACCATTAGCCCATATACTATCAGATGAAATAACTAAAGGAATAAAAAAGATAGGATTGTGGAATGGATCTTCAATAAAAGTGTTAAAAAAAGATGTAAAAGTATTGATAAGAACATCAGAAAACAAACCATTTATGATAAAAACAAACTTTGAAAAAGGAAGTGTAATTGCAATAGGAGATTCTTCACCTTTTGATGATGGAACAGGTGATGCAGGCGATATGTTACACAATGGTTGGAAATGGGGAGATGATTCAAAATTAGCAGAAAATGTATTGAAATATATATTTAATGAATTAAATAAATAAAATCTAAAACCAAAAGCTTAAAGCTTTTGGTTTTAAATTTTGAGTATTGACAAAATAACTATTTTATAGTATAATACTTTGTGTTGTGCCGGGGTGGTGGAATTGGTAGACGCGGTGGATTCAAAATCCACTGGGACTGATACTCTCGTGCGGGTTCGAGTCCCGCCCTCGGCACCATTAAATGACCTTTATGGTCATTTTTTTTATTTTTTGTGGTAAAATAGTTTTGGGTGAAGTAAAAGGGGGATATTTTATGAGGGATATTGTTTTTTCGGAAAATTTTATGTGGGGAGTTTCAACCTCTTCACACCAAATAGAAGGAAATAATAAAAATAGTGATTGGTATGAATGGGAAAATGAAAAAGGTAGGATAAAAGATAATACGTATTCGGATCCAGGTTGTGATTCAGAACATAATTTTGATAGGGATTTAAGAATGATTAAAGATATAAATATGAATACTTATAGATTTTCTATAGAATGGGCAAAAATACAACCAAATGAAGATACTTTTGATGAAGAATACATTGAAATGTATGATTCTTTTATAAAAAATTTATTGGAAAATAATATAAAACCTATTGTTACTTTATTTCATTTTTCACTTCCAAAATGGTTTTCTAAAAAGGGTGGATTTCAAGAAAGTTCAAATTTAGATTATTTTTATAAGTATATTGAAAAAATGATTAAAAAGTTTGGAAATAAAGTTAAATATTATACAATAATAAATGAACCAGTAGTTTATGCATATCAATCATATGTTGAAGGAATTTGGCCGCCAGGAAAAAGAAATGAAGATGAAGCAATGAAAATACTTAAAAATTTATTGTATGTTTATGATACGTCTTATCAAATAATAAAAAAAATAAACCCTGATACTAAAGTATCAATTGCAAAACATACAGCTGTTTATAAACCATATAGAAGTTCTAATATATTTGATCAAATAGCATACAAAAAAGTAATGAAATATTTTGATCATTCTTTTATTGATTCTATTTTAGAAGGTCAAATAAAGAAACCAATTGGAAAGAACGAAAAATATAGTTTTAATTCTGACTTTGATTTTTTAGGAATAAATTATTATACCAAAAGATATATTAAGTATTCAAAGAATAAAATAATAATAGAAAATAGAAATGATATGCTTTCAGATATAGGTTGGCCAGTGTATCCTGAAGGAATAGAAGAAGTATTAAAAAGGTTTAAAAGATATAAAAAGCCAATAATAATAACAGAAAATGGAATAGCAGATTCTCAAGACAGATATAGAACAATGTACATATTGAGAACTTTATATGAAATAGCAAATTCAATAAAAGAAGGAATAGATGTAAAAGGATATATGCACTGGAGTCTTATGGATAATTTTGAATGGTCAGAAGGTAGAAGTATGAGATTTGGCCTATATAAAACTGATTATAGTAATATGAATTTTTATTTAAGAAATTCTGGAAAAATTTATGCAACAATAGCTCAAGAAAATAAGATAATTGAATCAAATATGATGTTTATAAAATAAAAACCCGCTTTGCGGGTTTTTATTTTTGGGGTTAAAGCTTGAGGAACTTTATATTGGGATTTTTATTGTCATTTCATTGTTTGTTGAATTTATATCAATTTCAAAGTTTTTTATATCCATATCTTTTTCTTTTAATTCTCTGTATAAGACAGCGATTTTTTCAGCAAAATAAGGATCAGAATTAAATAATTGCTCAAAATTTACATTTTCATTCAAAACAAAATGTTTTTTTATGGAAAAATTTTTTCTTTTTTTAAACATAAAACCACCCCTTTTATACGAATGTATACCTAAGCTTGTTATGTACATTATAACCCAAAAATATTAATTTGAAATTTCGTTATAGTTAATTTAAAGTTAACTAAATTGAATCTAATTAATGAAAATTTGTAAAAAAATCACAAAAAAAACAGAAAAATAGTAATGACAAAAAAGAAAAAAACCGTTATTTATATTTATTATTTAAATAGGATAAGTATTTAATAGAAAGATTATAATAAATAGCATTAAAGAATAATAAATGTAAAAAAGCAAGTTGCTAATGTAATAACCGTGTAGTAAAATAAAGGTGAAACAATTTGATAAAAAATCAGACTTTTGTTATACAAACGTCTTCAAAAGCAAGGAGGATTTTATGAATTTTTCAAAAAAAGTATTAGAAGTTACACCATCAATAACTCTTGAATTAAACTCTAAAGCTATTGAATTAGAAAAACAAGGAATAGATATTGTAAAATTAACAGCAGGAGAACCAGATTTCCCAACACCAAATTCTATAATTGAAGCTGCATATAAGGCTATGAAAGAAGGTAAAACAAAGTATACTAATTCCAGTGGAATAATAGAACTAAGAAAAAAAATCTCTGAATATATAAAAGGTAGAACAAATATAGAATATAAAACAAATCAAATAGTTGTTTCCAATGGAGGAAAACAAGCATTATACAATGTTCTATTAGCGCTTTTAAATGAAAAAGATGAAGTTATAATTTTTGATCCATGTTGGGTTAGTTATGAAGCTCAAATAAAAATTGCTGGTGGAAATACAGTACATGTTTCTTTGAAAGAAGAAAATAACTTTTTACCAACAGAAGAACAATTAAGAAAGGCTATAACTTCAAAAACAAAGGCTATACTAATAAATTCTCCAAATAATCCTACAGGAACGGTTTATCCATTAGAAACATTAAAAATGATAGCAAAATTATCAAAAGAATATGGATTTTATGTTATAAGTGATGAAGTTTATGAATTATTGGTATATGAAGGAAAACATTATTCAATAGTTAATATAGATAATATGATTGAAAGAACCATAATTATAAATGCACTTTCAAAAACATGGTCTATGACAGGATGGCGTGTTGGATACTGTGTTGGCCCTGAAGATTTGATTAAACAAGTGTCTAAAATTCAATCTCATACAACATCAAATATAAATACACCGGCTCAATATGCAGCACTTGCAGCCTTTGATGTAAAAGATGAAGTAGAAAAAATGTATACATCATTTAAAGAAAGAAAAGAGTATGTTTCTAAAGAATTAAAAAGAATTGGATTAAAATTTGTAGAACCAGCAGGAGCATTTTATTTTTTTATAAACATAAAAGAATTTGGCATAAAAGATACAGATTTTGCAAAACAACTTTTAGATGAAGTAAAGTTAGCGGTTGTTCCTGGATCAGGATTTTTTAAAGATGGATTTATAAGAATTTCATTTGCAACATCAAAAGAAAACTTAAAAAAAGCACTTGAAAGATTAGAAAGTTTTGTAAACAAACTCAGGGGGTAATTAAATTGACTGTAGACTTATTAATTGCAGAAATAGGAAGTACAACAACAGTAGTCACAGCCTTTGATAAAATAAATACAGAAAAACCAATTGTAGTAGGTCAAGGAGAACATTATACAACAGTTTTTGAAGGTGATGTTACAATCGGAATTGAAAGAGCTATAAAAGAAATAGAAAAAAAATTAAATATAAATTTAAAATGGAATAAATTTTTGGCAAGTTCTTCAGCTGCGGGTGGATTAAAGATGACAGTTCATGGACTCGTTTACGATATGACTGTAAAAGCAGCAAAAGAAGCAGCTCTTGGTGCAGGAGCTGTTTTGAAGTATGCTACTGCTGGAAAGATGAGAAAAACACATCTTGAAAATATTTTAGCAATAGAACCCAAATTAATTTTACTTGCGGGTGGAGTTGATTATGGAGAAGAAGAAACGGTTCTTCATAATGCAGAATTAATAAATGAACTTCCAATAGATGTTCCAGTTATTTATTCTGGAAATTGTGCAGTTGCAGATGAAGTAAAAAATATTTTAAAAGATAAAAAAGTGATAATAACAGAAAATGTATATCCAAAGGTTGATCAATTGAATGTAAAACCTGCAAGAATGGCTATACAAGAAGTCTTTTCAGAACATATAATACACGCTCCAGGTATGGAGAAAATACAAAATATGACTGATGATGAAATAATTCCAACTCCTGGTGCTGTTATGTTAACAACAGAATTGTTGGCTGAAATGTATGAAGATGTTTTGACTGTTGATATTGGTGGAGCAACAACAGATGTTGATTCTGTAACAGAAGGGGATCCAAAAGTACAAAAAATAATGCTTGCACCAGAACCAATATCAAAAAGAACTGTTGAAGGAGATATGGGTTTATTTGTAAATGCTCATAATGTTTTAGATATGATAGGTGAAGAAGAAATAAAAAAAGAATTTTCTGATTATGAAGAATTGAAAAAAAATTTATCTCCATATCCTAAAACAGAAAGACAAGAAAAGTTTGCTGCTTTCATAGCAAAATATTGTTTTACCAATGGAATTAGAAGACATGCAGGAAGGAAAAAACATTTATATGGACCAAATGGAAGGCAAGAAATAGCAAGTGGAAAGGATTTAACAGCTGTAAAGCATATATTTGGAACTGGTGGAATATTAACTCGTTCTAAGTTTAGAAAAGAAATTATGGAAAGTTTTCTTGAAGCAAACTTTCCAAATGAATTGTTGCCAAATAAAAAAGTTAAATTTGCATATGATAAGAATTATATATTTGCAGCACTTGGTGTATTATCTACTGTTGATAAGGAAACAGCAAAAAAAATATTAGAAATTGATATAGAAAGTATTTGAGGTGAATATGATAAAGTTAGGAGCACATTTTGGAATTTCAAAAGGATTTGCAAATGTACCAGAAGTTATGAATGAAATAGGAGCAAATGCTTTTCAAATATTTGTACATTCTCCAAGAACATGGAAAATAAAACAACTAAATGTAATTGATGTAGAAAATTTTAAAAATAAAATAAAAAAAATGAAAATTGATAAAGAATCGATGTTGGTGCATTCTGGATATTTAATAAATTTAGCTTCACCAAAAGATGAAGGGTGGAAAAAGTCAATTGATACTATGATAGAAGAGATAAAGATAACAGCAAGTCTTGGTATAAAATATTTCAATGTTCATCCAGGAAGTCATTTGAGTGAAGGAGAAGATTTTGGAATAGACAGAGTTGCAAATGCTTTAGATATTATAATAGAACAAATCAAAGATTTTGATATTATGATATTACTTGAAAATGTAGCAAAAAAAGGTGGAAATATAGGATATAAAATAAATCAACTTGGAGATATAATAAAAAGAACGAATTACAAAGAAAAAATTGGAATAACTTATGATACCTGCCATGGATTTGATTCAAATTATGATATAAGAACAAAAGATGGAATGGATAATCTTTTATTTGAAATCAATGAATATGTAGGAATTGATAAGTTAAAGATGATACACTTGAATGATTCAAAATTTGATCTAGGTGCTGGAAAAGATAGGCATGAAATTATAGGAAAAGGATTTATAGGAGAAGAAGGATTTAAAAATTTTTTTAAATATGAAAAAGTATTAAATACAGCTTTATTACTTGAAACTCCTGGAACTGATGAAGATCACAGAAAAGAAATAGCATATATAAAAAAGGCAATAGCTCAATGAGTTATTGCCTTTTTCCAATAAAAATATGATATAATATAATGTGTTAAAAAGTAAGTAATCACTTATAAATAAATTAATTTAATCTAAATAAAAATGTATTGACATTTAAAAATAAAAAGAATATAATATATGTACATATAACCATATATAATTATGTTTGACTTTTTAGTTTATAAAAACTAATTTTAGGAGGTGTATATTATGTATAAAATTATTTCAAACGTTTATGATATACTCTTATATTTACCTTTAATATCCATTAGATTGAAAGTAAAAAAAATAATTAAAACTTTAGGAGTAAAAAGTATAATAGATATTTGCTGTGGGACAGGAAATCAATTAAAAATGTTAAAAAGATCTGGATATGATGATTTAACTGGAATAGATCTATCTGAAAATATGTTGAAAGTAGCAAATAGGGGAAAATATAAATTAAAATGTCAACAGCAAGATGCTACAAAATTATCTTTTAAAGATGATAATTTTGATTTAGGAATAATAAGTTTAGCACTTCATGAAAAACCATTAGAAGTACAAAATTTGGTTTTAAATGAAGCAAAACGTGTAATAAAAAAAGATGGATATTTAATTGTTGTAGACTATATGTTTGATAAACACGCATTTATTTTAGGTGTATTAGAAATATTTATAGTTGAAGCTATGGTTGGTGGAGATCATTTTAGAAACTTTAGAAAATTTATAAAAAATGGTGGATTAGAAAGCATAACAAAAGATAAATTTGAAAAAATAAATGAGTATAAATTTCATTTTGGAGGTACAAGATGTTTTGTTTTAAAAAATATAAAATAAAAAAATATTAAAATATATATGAATATGGAGGGAAAAATGTTAGGAATAGATTTAGGTTCAGCAACAGCAAAGGTAGTTTTACTGAACAAAAATTTTAATATAGAGCATAAAAAATATGTAAGACATAATGGAAAAATAAAAGAAGTTTTAATTTCAGAATTAGAAGAATTAAAAAAGAAAGTAGGAAATAAAAAGCTTTCTATTTCAATAACAGGAACTGCTGGAATGGGACTTGCAAATAGAAATGACTTTTCTTTTGTTCAAGAAGTAATAGCAATTTCAAAAGCCATAAAACTTTTATATAAAGAAGCTCATACCTTAATAGAACTTGGTGGAGAAGATGCAAAGATAATATTATTTGAGGAAGGAAAAATCCCTGAAATGAGAATGAATGGAAGTTGTGCAGGAGGTACAGGGTCTTTTATAGATCAAATGTCTGTTTTATTAAATGTTGATCCATTAGAATTAAATGAATTGGCAAAAAAATCAAACAAAACATTGTATATAGCTTCAAGATGTGGAGTCTTTGCAAAAACAGATGTACAGGCTTTATTAAATAGAGGAGAAAGTAAAGAAGATATAGCTAAAGCCGTATTTTTAGCTGTTGCAAATCAAACAATTACTACATTATTATCAGGAGCTGATATAAGAGAAAAGGTTATTTTTGCAGGAGGACCTTTAACTTTTTTATCAGAATTAAGAAAGTCTTTTCATGAAACATTAAAGTTAAATGAAAATAAATTTATACTTCCTGATAATTCAGAAGTTTTAGTTGCTGTTGGTGCTGCTTTATATTCTGAAAATAATGATAAACAATATACAATTGATGAAATTATAAATAAAATAAAAAGTGAAAAAAAAGTAGAAAGAACAATAAGAACTTTAGAACCTCTTTTTACAGATAAAGATGAGTATGAAAATTTTAAAATGAGACATTCCAATCTTAATTTAAAATATTTAGATGAAAAAGAAAAGAAAGAGAAGAAAAATTTATACATAGGTATTGATGCGGGATCTACTACGACAAAGTTAATAATGATTGATGATAAAAATAATATTATAGATAGTTTTTATAAAAATAATTTTGGTTCTCCATTAAATGTTGCAGTTGAGGGATTAAAAAAGTTTAAAAAATATATAAAAAATAATAATTTAAAAGCTGTATTTTCAACAGGATATGGAGAAGAGTTTATAAGTAAAGCTTTAAATTTAGATGGTGGTATTGTAGAAACAATGGCGCATTTTGTTTCTGGACAAAGTTTTAATGATAAGTTGAGTTTTATAGTTGATGTTGGTGGTCAAGATATAAAAGCAATAAAAATAGAAAATAAAATAATAACTGATATAAGATTAAATGAAGCTTGTTCTTCTGGAACAGGTTCTTTTATAGAAACCTTTGCAAAAAATTTAAATATGACTTTAGATGAATTTGTTGAAAAGGCTATAAATGCAAAGTTTCCTGTTGATTTAGGAACAAGATGTTCTGTATTTATGAATAGTAAAGTCAAGGAAGCTCTTAAAGATGGAGTAGATGTTGGAGATATTGCTGCTGGATTAGCTTATTCTGTTGTTAAAAATGCTCTTTACAAAGTTATAAAATTAAAAAATGTTGATGAACTTGGAGATAATATATTTGTTCAAGGTGGAACCTTTAAAAATGATGCTGTTTTGAGAGCTTTTGAAAAAATAACTGGTAAAAATGTTTATAGATTAAATATTTCAGAGTATATGGGAGCATTTGGAGCTGCAATATATGCAAGAAATTTATATAAAAGTAGAGAAGATTATAAAACAAAATTTAATATAGAAAGTATAAACAATATAGAGTATAAAAAACAATTTATACAGTGTAAAGGATGCGGAAATAATTGTAATATTACAAAATTTGTATTTGATAATAATAATATTTTTTATACTGGAAATAAATGTGAGAAGTATTTTTCTAATAAAAAGGTACAAAAAGATAAAGAAAGTATAAATTTTTTTAAAGAAAAAGAAAAAATGATATTTGAAATTGATGAAAATTATGAATATGATAAAAATAAACCTGTAATTGGAATACCAAGAATGTTATCTATATATGAGCATTTTCAATTTTTTTATAATTTGTTTAAAAATTTGGGATTTAAAGTTGTTTTATCTGATAGAACAACACAAAAGCTATATTATAAAGGATTAAGGACAGTATCTGCAGACAATATATGCTTTCCAGCTAAAATATCGAATGGTCACGTTTTAAATTTAATAGATAAAAAAGTAGATAGAATATTTATACCAACTATAATATTTGAAAAAACAGAAGGAAATGATGCTAAAAATGCTTATAATTGTCCTATAGTAACTGGTTATGGAGAAGTTTTAAAAAGAAATATAAAAACAAATATTCCAATAGACACTCCTTCACTTAGTTTTAAATATGAAAAGGGATTAGAAGAAAATTTATTTAAGTATGTAAATAAATTTGGAATTAATAGAAAAGAATTTAAAAATGCTTATATATTGGCTAAAAAGAAAGAAGAAAAACTTTTATTAAATTTAAAATTAATGGCAAAGGATGTTATTGAAGAAGCACAAAAAAATAAAAAAATTCTTGTAATAGTTTTGGGAAGACCATATCATATGGATCCAATGGTAAATGCAGGGGTAATGGATTTAATATATGAGCTTGGCGCATATGGAATAACAGAAAGTGATATACCAGAATTGTATGAAATGAACTTAGATGGTGTTTTACCTTTAACTCAATGGTCTTATCATAATCGTTTGTACTTAGCATCAAAATGGATAGCAAAGCAAAAATATGATAAAGTGTTAGCTTTACAATTAAATTCTTTTGGTTGTGGACCAGATGCTGTAGTTGTTGATGAAGTTAAATCATTGGTTGAATCAGGAGGTAAAATATTCACTGTATTAAAAATAGATGAAATGTCCAATATAGGTGCTGCAAAAATTAGAATTAGATCAGCTTTTGAGGCATTAAATAATACTAAGGGAATAAATCTTGTAAAGAAAAGAAAAAACGTAAAGCCTTATACGAAAGATGATCAAAGAAAAACTATATTGGTACCAAAATTTTCAAAGCTCTACTCAGCTTTGTATGAAGGAGTAATGTATAATTTAGGATATAAATTAAAAACTATAATGAATCAAAATAAAGAAGCAATAGATGAAGGGTTGAAATATGTAAATAATGATATGTGCTATCCAGCTGTAGTTGTAATTGGAGATGTAATTAAAGCTTTAAAAAGTGGAGATGTTGATCCTAAAAATACAGTGGTTGGACTTTCTCAAACTGGTGGACAGTGTAGAGCTTCAAATTATGTTCCTCTGTTAAAAAAGGCATTAATAGATGCTGGTTTTGAAGATACACCAGTAATTTCAATAGGAACCAATGCTTCAGTTGAAGGGTTGAAAATAAATCTTATAAAACTTTTAAAGTATAGTGTTATAGCATTTTCTATTGGAGATAGCCTTTTAAAATTAAAGTTAGCAACAGCTCCTTATGAAAGACATTCAGGAGAAACGAATAGAGTTTTTTCACAGCTTTTATCAGAAATAAAAGAACAAATGTTTAATGAAAAACCAAGCAAAAAGATGATGAAAAGATTTTTAATTAAAGCTGTTAATGAGTTCAATAAAATAGAAGTTAATATGCCCAAAAAAAGAAATAGAATAGGTTTAGTTGGAGAAATATACATGAAAACAAATTGTTTTGTTAATAATGAAATTATCAAAAGATTAGAAAATGATGGATATGAAGTTATTGTTCCAACATTTTTGAAGTTTTTAGAGTATGATTTTTATAGTAAACAATATAATAAGAGAGAAAAAATTGAAAATGATAATAAAATGTATTTAACAAAAGCAGTTATAAAAAATACTATAGACCATTATAGGAATATTTCAGAAAAAATCCTTTCTAATTTTATTAGATATATTCCAGAATCAAAACTTGGAAAAACTATAAAAAGTAATAATAACATATTGCCTCTTTCTTTACAATTTGGAGAAGGTTGGCTTTTGGCAAATGAAATAGGAGATATGGCAAGAGAAGGGATAAAAAATATAATATCTTTACAACCTTTTGGATGTATTTCAAATCATATTATAGCAAAGGGAATTTATAGGGAATTAAAAGATAAATTAGATGTGAACCTACTTCTTTTAGATTATGAATCGGGAACTAGTGAGATAAATATAATAAATAGACTAAAATTATTTTTAGAAACAAAATAAAAAATAAGCATTTTAAATGCTTATTTTTTATTATTTATGATATAATAAAAGTATAATATTTTGTAAAAAGTAGGTGAAATTATGATAGGAATAGTTTGTGATTCTGCAACTGATTTACCCCAAGAACTTATAAAAAAATATGAAATAAATGTTGTTTTTTTAAAAATAATACTTGGTGAAAAATCTTATAAAGATATAATTGAAATAAATGAAGAAGAAGTTTTAAAGTACATGGAAAATAGTTTTGCAAAAACATCATTGCCTTCATATACGGAAATAGAAGAAGTTTTTTTAGAAATGATAAATAAAGGCTATGATGAAATAATTGCTATAAATATTTCAAGTGGATTAAGTGGTACATACAATCTATTTAACATGGTTGCAAGAGACATTATGAATAAACATAAAAGTGTTAAAATTAAGGTAATAGATTCATTGAGTGTTTCAATTGGAACTGGATTAATGGTTTTAAAGGCTGCTGAAATGAATAAAAATGGAGAATCTTTTGATAAAATTGTTTCGACAATAGAAAGTATAGCTAAAGAGAAAAAATCTGATGGTGGATATACAATACCAACTTTAAAGTATTTAAAAGCAGGAGGGAGAATAAGTCATTTAAAAGCAACTATTGCAAGTGTTTTACATATGAAACCAGTTATATCTGTTGATACATATGGAAAATATTTTACAGTTTCTAAAGCTCGTGGAATGAAAAATGCAGTAAATAATTTATATGAATATTTTAAAACATTTACAAATGGAAAAGAAATAGAAAAAGTTGCTATTTATAGATCTGGAGAACTTCAAAGAACAATAAACTTTGTAAATGAATTGAAAGAAAAAGTAGAAAAGTTTTATGATAAAGAAATATTAATTGGAAAAGTTTCTTCAGCAATGACGGTTCATGCGGGTGCTGGTTTAGTTTGTATAGTTGGTTTAGTAAAGTAGTTAAATAATAAAAAAATTAAAAGTATCCAATTTTAATTGGATACTTTTTTTGATATACAAAATTAATATAAAATAAAAAAAATTTAATATTTATTGTGATATAATCAATAAAAAAGTTAGTAAAACTAACTAAAGGAGTGAGAGGTTTGACAATTTATATAGCTTTTACACATTTTTTAGCAGATTTTTTAAACTCTTTTTTTAAGCCCCTTGGACCTTATTTTATTGAAAAATATGGAATAGATAGTAGAACATTTACAAGTTCTATAGCTTTAATAGGTGCTTTTTCTTCAATTGTTCAAATATTTTTTGGACTTTATTTTGATAGAAAAAAAAGAGATGGTTTGTATGTAGTGCTTTTAGTCTTTTTAGAAATAATAATAATTTCTTTAACAGGATTTGTAAATGGATTTTATTTGTTAATAATGATGATCTTTTTAATGAGGTTAACTAATTCTGCTTTTCATCCTATTGGAGCAAGTTTTGCTGGTAGACACAATAAGGGAAATCATGTTGCTTTATTTTCTGTTTTTGGAGCGCTTGGAGCTGCAGTAGGTCCAGTGGTAATAACTTTATTTATGAAAAATTATGAATTTTCTAAAGTTTATATAATAGCTATTATTAGTTTTATGATTCTTTTGATACCTGCTTCTAAGATATGGAAATATGAAAAGAAAGAAGTTTCGGAAAAAACAATTCCAAAGTTAAAAGATACTATGGTTCTTTTACCAGTTTTTTTATTAGTAGCAACAAGAGGATTTATTATGAATATATTTCATACTTTTGTTCCAATATTTGTTAATTTAAAAGGTTCAAGTATGGTAATGGGAGGAGTAATACTTTCTATAGGTTTAATTGCAGGTATGTTTACTAATTATTTTGGTGCATACTTAAGAGAAAAAAGTGGAATAAAAGTTATAAACTTGATAGGATTTTTAGGTATGGGAGTTTTTGGACTTTTGTTTTATTTTTCAGAAAATGATTTTTTAAGAATTTTATCCTTTATGTCATTTGATATTTTTGGATTTTTAACTATGTCTGCAAATCTTGTTGAAGCTCAAGTTTTAATGCCTAAAAATAAAAGTTTTGCATCATCTATTGCTATGGGATTTTCGTGGTCAATAGGAGGATTTATTGCTAGTGGATACTCGGCTATTTTTGGTAATAATGTTCCATTTGTTATTTTTAGTGTTAGTATAATATCTATTGTTGTTGCATTTTTATTTCCAATTTTAAAATATAAAAAATAAATAAATAAAAAAATAAAAAATTCAAGATTTTAATCTTGAATTTTTTATAATTTATCATATTTTGCTTGTGATATTTCTTCATTTATTTTTTTTGAAAATTCTTTATCATATTTTGAAAGTCTATAAGTTGAAAAAAATGAGTATAAAAATTTTGAAGAGTAGAATATAATTAAAATAAATATTGGTATTAATAAATATACAAATAAGTTTGAAATAAATAAAATTTTTAGAAATATATAAGCTGTAAGATTATTGAGCATGTGAATAAAAGTATTCAATTTCAAACTTTTTGTTTCTAAGTATATTATTGAAACTGCAATGGCAAATAAAAATGTACCAAAAAAATTTGGATGCATTAAAGCAAACATTGTTGAAGAGAGTATAACTGCTTTTTTTATTCCCCATTTTAATGCAAATCTGTTAATTAAAAAAAATCTAAAAAATAGTTCTTCAACAAATGGTACAAAAATAATTAAATTAAAAGCAAAAAACAATTCTTCTAAAGGTTGCCTTTTTTTCATATAAAAGTTTACAAGATCCTTGTCATTATAAAGAGATGGAAAATGAAAAAATGAAATTATAAAATCTTGTAAAAAACTAAACATTATTGATATAGCTATTAAACTTATAGTTAATTTCAAAATGTATTTTTTTTCAAACTTGTTTTCAGATATTTTATATTGATCTTTTACAATAATATTATTTTTTTTAAATTTTATAAGAAGCCAAAATAGTGTGAAAATATCTGTAAAAAAATTAAAAAGAATTGAATTTTCTGTATTAATATTAAAATGCTCAAATAAAATTTCCAAACAAACTGCAAATATAAAAAAGTACAAAATAAAATTTCTAAATTTTATTCTTTCAAATTCAAACAAAATAAACATCTCCCTTAATTAAAATATTATAAATTTAAAATATTTAATTTAAAAAATTATCTATATATTATAAAAAAATTATTTGAACCTTTTTTGTTTTTTCATTTTGTACATATTGTTATCTGCTTCTATTATCATTTCCTTTATTGATTGATTATTAAATTCAGAAAAGCCATAACTAAAACTCAATTTATATTTAGTAGAAGTTTTATTAAATAAATTTAAATTTTTTTGTATTCTTTCAAAAACTAATTGAGTTGTATCTAAGTTAGCATCAGTGAGCACTAACAAAAATTCATCTCCTCCAACTCTTATAATAAAATCACTTTCTCTAATTGAATCTTGTATTACATTAATAAAATCTTTTAAGAAGGTATCTCCAGTAGAATGTCCAAATTTATCATTTATTTTTTTTAGATTATCTGTATCCATAAAACAAAGAGTAAACTTTTTTTTATATCTTTTAGAATATTTAAAAACTCTCTCTAAAATATCAAAACCAGATTTATAATTATAAACTCCAGTTAAATCATCATAAGTAGAATGCTTTAATAGTAATTTTTCAATATGTTCTTGATTCCTTAAATCTGTAATAAGTCCAAAAAACAAATCAGGATTTTTAGATGTACAGACAGGAATTCCAGTGATTAAAACTGGAATATCTTTTTTGTTTATATCAATGATTTTAATTTCATACATTGATTTAATCTTTTTTTTTCTTAACTCTTTGTGTTTGATTACTATTTCTTTATAATTAGAATTAATAACTTTCCAAATTTTCATATGTGTTAATTGGTTTTTGGTATATCCAATTAAATTACAAAAACTATTGTTTACAAATATAAATTTATCTTTTTCTATTAGAACAATACCTTGTTCTATTGAATTTGCTATATTATTTAATATTTTAGATTGTTCTTTTGGATATTGATTTAAAAGTTTTATAAATTTATCTTCATTAAAATTAAAAATAAGTTCTTTTTCAATTTTTTCAAAAAAGTTTTTATTTAATTTGTTTGAATTATCCATGTTTTACACCACCAATTAAAGATAATCTTGTTATAAAATGATATCATGAATTAAATAACTTGTCAATATAAACTTTTTATTAATTAAAATTAATTTATCAGTAATAAATATTTTTTTTAATATTAATTGATTTTGTGATATAATATTAACATAGAGGTGGGTTTTAATGAAAAAAATTATGATTTTATTAATCTTGATATTAAATATTTTAATATTTTCTGAAAAAACAATAAGAATAACAAATGGGGAATGGACCCCATATTTATCAAAAAAGCTAAAATATTATGGAGTAGCGTCAAGAATAGTAACAGACGCATTTAAAAATGTGAATATAAAAGTAGAATATGGATTTTTCCCATGGAAAAGATCATATAAATTAGCAAAGATTGGAGAATGGGATGGTTCTATTGGTTGGTCGTATAATGAAGAAAGAGGAAAAGATTTTTATTTTTCAATGCCTTTTTTAGATTTAAAAGATGTTCTATTTTTTAAAAAAAGTGGGAAAACAAAATTTGAAAGTTATGAAGATTTAATTGGAAAAACGATAGGAACAGTAATTGGATTTTACTATGGTGAAGAATTTGAAAAAGCAAAAAAACTTAAAATTTTCAAAATAGACGAAGCAAAATCAGATGAAATTAATTTTAAAAAATTGCTTGCAGGTAGAGTTGATTTTATAGTTGAATCTTATTACGTTGGTTTAAGTATACTGAGAAAAAACTTTACTAAAGAAGAAATAGAACAAATAGGTATTTCAAAGAAAGTAGTAAGAGTAGGACATTATAGTTTAATTTTAAATAAAAAAGATGAAAATCATAAAAAAATAATAGAATTATTTAATAAAGGATTAAAGCAATTGAAAGAAAGTGGAAAGTATGATCAATATTTAAAGGAAATGTATGAAAATAAATACTAATAAAAATAGAATATATATTATTATAATTATTTATGGAGGTGAAGTATATGAAAAAAAGCTTATTGATTTTATTGGTATTAGTAGTGACTATTTTAATGTTTTCTGAATAAACTATAAGGTTGACGAATGGAGAATGGGCCCCATACTTATCAGAAAAATTAAAATATTATGGTTTCTTTTCAAGAGTTGTAACGGATTCATTTAAAAATGTAGGTATAAAAGTAGAGTATGGATTTTTTCCGTGGAAAAGATCATATGTTTTAGCTGAAAATGGAAGTTGGGATGGATCACTTGGATGGTCACGTAATGAAGAAAGAGAAAAATCTTTTTATTATAGTGATCCGGTTATAGAATTAAAAGATTTTTTATTTTATAAAAAAGATAAAAAAATAAAATTTGAAAGTTATGAAGATTTAAGAGGTAAAACAATAGGGATAGTTATAGGTTACTATTATGGAAAAGAATTTGAAAAAGCTCAAAAAGCAGGGATTTTTAAAGTAGATCAGTCTACATCAGATGAAATTAATTTAAAAAAATTACTTGCAGGAAGAATAGATTGTACAATTCTAACTTATGATATAGCAATGGATATTTTAAAGAATAAATTCAAAAAAGAAGAAATAGAACAAATAACTAATACAAAAAAGCCAACAAAGGTTAGCCCATATTATTTAATATTAAATAAAAAAGATAAAAATAATGAAAATATAATTAAGCTTTTTAATAAAGGATTAAAACAATTGAAAGAAAGTGGAAAGTATGATCAATATTTAAAGGAAATGTATGAAGGAAAGTATTGAATTTATGATATAATAAAAAAGGGTCGGATGCCCATTCCGAACCCTTGCCAGAAAAATATTAAAAAAATGCTTCTCACAAGTTTGTGGGAAGCATTAAATTTTATGCTAACGGCTCTCCACATAACTGTGACAGTTAAACGGGTATTTCCCGAGTAACCAGGAATATAAAGTGAGGAACCTTTATATCCTTCGGCATCTTTGCCTTTCGTCTATCCCATGCTTCCTCAAGCGAAAATAGATTACTAATCGCAGATGCGCCTCCGTACTTTTCATTCTTATTTATTTTTCATATAAATTTTAACATTTATTTTAAAAAAAAACAATTAAATTTAGGTTAACAAAAAAATTAAAATTTTTTAAATTTAATTTTTGCATTGTTTCTTTTGTTTATTGTACCATTTATTTTTTTTCATTGAATATTAATGAGAATTTGATATAATTATTATTATAATGTAAAAATAATTAAGGAGTGATTTTTATGAATGTATCAACCGTATCATTTTTATTTAAAGATTTTGATTTATTTCAAAAAGCATATGAAATAAGAAAAACAGTTTTTATTGATGAACAAAAGGTATCTCCACAAGAAGAATTAGATGGTCTTGATGCTGGTTGTATTCATTTTTTAATATTTTTAGAAGAGAAAGCAATAGGTACCGGAAGACTTAGATATATAAACGCAAATACTATGAAAGTAGAAAGAATTGCTATTTTAAAAGAATTTAGAAAAAATGGATATGGTATAGATTTAATGAAAGCAATAGAAGAAAAAGCTAAAATTATGAAGATAAAAAATTTAACTATGAATGCACAACTCTATGCAAAAAAGTTTTATGAAAGATTAGGATATAAAGCAGATGGAGAAGTATTTGAGGAGGCTGGAATTAAACATATAAAAATGACAAAGGAAGTGATTTAATGAAAAAGTATTTGATTTTTATTTTTTTAATTACTTTCATATTTAATTTTTCAGAAATAAGTCAATGGGAAAGACAAATTGAACAAACGGAAAAATTATGGAAAGATCAGCAAGATAAAACTAATAAAGAATGGGATAAATATTATCAACTTGTTCAATCAAAATGGAATGAAAATAAGAGAAAAATAGAAGCTATTTGGGGAAAAATAGAAGATTATACGGCAAAAAAATGGATAGAGTATTCTTATGATAAAAAAACTTATAGTGTAGTTAACTTTGATGAACAAAATGGTGGATATATAGAAATAAAAACAATTTTAAATAAAAATGATTCTATAAATAAAGCAAAATCAAATATAAAAACACAGTATAACAAAATTTCTTCAGAAAGGGATAAATCTACAGGACAGCCAATTTTAAAAGATATAGCACCAAAAAGTATTTCTGTTGATAAAGTAGAAGTAGAAAATAAAGGAGATAAGAAGGTTTATAAAGTAAAGGTTCCTCTTGAAAAAAATTTTATTTTAAAAAAAGCAAAAGAATATATTCCAATAATAAAAAAGTATGCAAAAGAAGCAAAAATACCAGCTGAATTAGTAATGGCAATAGTTCATACAGAATCTTCATTTAATCCAAAAGCATACTCTAAAATAGGTGCTTATGGTATGATGCAGTTGATGCCAAAGTATGGTGCTGCTGATGGATATTATTATTATTATGGTAAAAGAAAATTTGTTAGAATAGATGATTTATATAAAGCTGAATTAAATATAAAATATGGTGCTGGGTATTTAAATATATTAACAAATCAATATATGAAGGTAGTTACGGATAATACCAAAAGACATTATTTAGCAATAGCAAGTTATAATCATGGACCAACTAATGTTCTTAATTTAATGAAAAAGTATAATGTAAACAAGATGTCTGTAAAAGATGTTTATAATTTAATAAAAACAAAAACTCATCCAGAAACTGCTAATTATATAGATAGAATTTTAAGTAGAGAAAAGGAATATAAAAAATATTTTTAAGTTACAAATATTTAATTGACTAAAAAAAATATATATGTTATAATTTCGATACCTAATACTCAGTTTTAGGAATATCCTATTACTTAGTTTTAGGAATTGAAAAAATGGGAGGAACGACAAATGTCAAGAGGAATTGAAGAAGAAAGAAAACAAGAAATTATCAAAGAGTTTAGAATTAACGAAAAGGATACAGGTTCTGTAGAAGTTCAAATTGCTTTATTAACAGCAAGAATAAAACATTTAACAGAACATTTAAAAACTCATCCAAAGGATTTCCATACAAGAAGAGGACTTATGTCAATGGTTGGTAAGAGAAGAAAAATGCTTAAATACTTAAAGAGAGAAAAAACAGAACTTTATTCAGAAATAATAAAAAAATTAGGAATAAGAGGTTAATAAAAAACGGGGCTTATGCCCCGTTTTATTTATTTATAAAAATATGGTAAAATTATAGTAAGTATAATTGTGAGGTGAAAAAATGAAAATATGGGAAAAAGAACTATTTGGTAAAAAACTAAGAATAGAATATGGAAAAATGGCAAAACAATCGTTAGGATCAATTTTATTAATTTATGGTGAATCTTCACTTTTAGTTACTGCAAATGCAAGTGAAGAAGAAAAACCTGGTATAGATTTTTTCCCGCTTACAGTAGAGTTTAAAGAAAAATTTTATGCTGTAGGTAAAATTCCAGGAGGTTTTATTAAAAGAGAAAGTAGACCAAGTGAGGAAGCTATTTTATCTTCAAGATTAATAGATAGACCAATAAGACCTTTATTTCCAAAGTCTTTTCATAATGAAGTTCAAGTTATAAATACAGTTTTTTCAATGAGAAATGAAGATTATATAGATACTTGGGGAATAACAGGTTCTTCAATAGCTTTAAATTTATCTCCAATACCTTTTAAAGGTATTGTAGCAGGAGTGAGAGTTGGATATGTTAATGGAGAATACATAGCTTTTCCAACTGAAGAACAAATGAAAAATTCTAAAATAGATATAGTTGTAGCTGGAACAAAAGATGCAGTTACAATGGTTGAAGGTGAAGCTTTAGAAGCTTCTGAAGAAGAAATGGTAAAAGCATTAACTTTTTCACACAATGCAATAAAAGAAATAATAGAATTTCAAGAAGAAATAATTTCTGAAGTAAGTATTGAAAAATGGGAAGTAAAAGAACCTGAAATTCCAGAAGAAATGATAAATGCATTTATGAATACAGTTAACAATGATATGATTAAAGAATGTATGTTAAAAGAAGGGAAAAAGAATAAAGATAAAGCAATAAAAGAATATAAAAAAGAACTTTTTTCAAATTTTATTGAAAACAATGAAAGTTGGGATGAAGAGTATATAAATGAAAATATGTCTTTCATAAAAGAAGCATTTGAAGAAAGATTTAAAAAAGTTATGAGAAGAATGATAATTGAAGAAAATAAAAGAGCAGATGGAAGAACAGTTGATCAAATAAGGCCTATTACATGTGAAGTTGGTTTGATTCCAAGAGTTCATGGTTCTTCATTGTTTACAAGAGGAGAAACACAATCTTTAGGAATAATAACCTTAGGAATGCAATCAGATGTACAACATGTTGATACTATATTTAGTAATGAAGAAAAGAAATTTATGCTTCATTATAATTTTCCACCATTTTGTACAGGAGAAGTAAAACCTTTAAGAGGACCAGCTAGAAGAGAAATAGGACATGGTCATCTCGCTGAAAGATCACATAAAAATTTAATACCTTCTGAAGAAGAATTTCCATATACAATAAGATCTGTTTCTGAAGTGTTGGAATCTAATGGATCTTCTTCAATGGCAACTGTTTGTTCAACATCTCTTGCATTAATGGATGCTGGTGTACCAATAAAAAAACATGTTGCTGGTGCAGCAATGGGACTTATATTTGAAGAAGATGGATATGTTGTGTTAACTGATATACTTGGAATGGAAGATCATTTGGGAGATATGGACTTCAAGGTTACTGGTACAAGAGATGGAATTACAGCTTTCCAAATGGATGTTAAAGTTGAAAAAGTAAACGAAGAGATAATGACAGTGGCTCTTGATAAGGCAAAAAAAGCAAGAGAACATATATTGAATTTAATGTATGATACAATTTCAGAACCAAGAAAAGAACTTTCACAATATGTTCCTTATGTAAAAATTACAAAAGTTCCAGTTGATAAAATTGGAGAAATTATAGGTCCTGGCGGTAGAGTTGTAAAAGATATTAATAAGAAATTTGAAGTAGAAACTGATATAAATGATGAAGGTTTAGTAAAAGTAGTTGGCTTTGATAGAGAAAAGGTTAAAGCAGCTATTAATTATGTAGATGGAATAATTAAAGTTGTAAAAACAGGAGAACATTATGAAGGGACAATAAAAAAGATTGAAAAATTTGGTCTTTTTGTTGAAGTGTTGCCAGGAAAAACAGGACTATTACATGTTTCTAACTATAATAAAAATGTAAAATATAATATTGGAGATAAGATAAAAGTTGAGGTTCTTAGAGTAGAAGGGGCTAATAAATTTCAATTAAAAGAAGAAGGGTTTGTAAAAAAACCTTATAAAAAACCTGAAGAAAAAAAAGATGAAAAAGATGGAGGGAATTGATTTTGTATAAATTGCACAAATTGAACAGTGGCATGGATCTCATTTTAATAAATAGAGATTCGATGAGAAGTGCCGCCGTTCTATTCTGTGTGAAAGCTGGTTCTGTTCATGAAATTGATGAAAATTCTGGTGTTTCACACTTTATAGAGCATACTGTTTTTAGAAAAACTAAAAATAGAGATATAATTGAAATAAAAAAACCAATTGAAGAAATAGGTGGAACAATAAATGCATTTACGTCAAGAAATATAACGGTTTTTTATTCAAAAGTTCCAGAAAAAGAAGTCGAACTTGCAATAGACACTTTATCTGACATTACTTTTCATGCCTCATTAGATGAAGAAGATATAGAAAAAGAGAGAAGTATTATTTTAGAAGAAATTGCAATGTATGAAGATGATCCAGTAGATAATGCTTTTGAAAATCTTTTTAAAAATGTTTATGATGAAAATTTTGGAAGACCAATACTTGGATCTAAAAAAAATGTAAAAGCATTTAATCATAAAAAAGTATATGAGTACTATGAAAAATATTATGTTCCTCAAAATACAGTAGCAGTTGTTTCTGGTAAATTTAATGAAAAAGAAATAATAGAAAAATTTGAAAGTATAAAATGTTTAAGAAATGGAGAAAAAAATACATTTAAAAGTCCAATTTTAAAACAAGAAAATGTCTTTGTAAAAAAAACAAAGAGAGACTTGAATCAAGTGTATATAATAAATGGATTTGAAGCACCTGCAAAAAATTCAAAATTATATTTTCCAACATTGGTATTGAATACCTTACTTGGAAGTGGAATGAGTTCGTTATTATTTACTGATATAAGAGAAAAAACGGGTTTAGTTTATGAAATAGCAACGGATTATAATGCGTATTCTAAAAGTGGATTATTTGTTATTTTTGCAGCCACTTCTGAAGATAAACAAGAAAAATTTGAAAATAAATTAAAAAACATATTAGAAACAATAATTGAAAGAAAAGATATAAAAGAATGGGTTGAGTATGGTAAAAAAAGAATATCTGGGAAACTAACTTTGGATATTGAAAGTAATGTTTCAATGGGGATGAATAGTTTAGACCTTTATTTAAGTTATAATAGGATAGTGAATATAGATGAAATTATTGAAAATATTTCAAAAGTAACTGTGGAAGATGTAAAAAAAGTTGCTAAAACTATCTTTTTTAATAAAAAATATGTATCTATTTTAAAACCAGAGACTGATTAAATCCGGAGGTGGATTTATGAAAAAAATAAAGATAAGAAATTTGAAACCAGGATTAATCTTGGCTGAAAATTTGACAAAAGACTCAATAATTCTTTTGACGCAGGGGACTGTAGTTACTGAAAAAGATATAGAAAGATTAAAACGCTATAAAGTTGATGAATTATATATTTATGATGAAGATGATTTTCAAAAAGAAAGTAATATAAAAATAGAGTTTAAAGAAATTCCACCAGTTATAGAATCAAAAAAATATAATGCGTGGAATGAACAATTTGATAAAGTTCTTGATATAACTAAAATACAAGAAGATACATCTGAATTAAATGATATGGTTGAAGATATTTATAGTACATTTTTAGAAAAAGATGAAATTTTTTTGAATTTATTTCATTCGATTGGAGATAAAGCGTTACAATCACATTCTATAAATACTTCTATAATATCTTCTATAATATCAATACATTTGAAAATGCCAAAAATATTTTCAGATCAGCTATTAAAATTGAGTTTAATACATGATATGGGGTATGCTTTTATAGACAAAAGAATCGTTTTTGATTATGAAGAAACACAGAGTAAATATGTTAAGTCACATTTAATATCTGGATATAAAGCATTTGAAAATTTAAAAAAGCAACTTTCTAAAGAAGTTGTTAATTCTATAATAGCTCATCATGAAAGATATGATGGTAATGGAATATTAATGGGATTAAAAGGAGAAAAAATAAGTCCATTAATTAGAATTATGCAAATTGGTGATGCTTATGATTCACTCATAGAAATAAAAAAGACTCCATATGAAGCAATGAGTTATTTATTAAAAAATTCTGGGAAAATATTTGATCCATATTATGTTAGCACTTTTTTCTCAATAGCTGGATTATATCCAACGGGAACTAAGGTTTTACTTAATAATAATGAAGTTGGAGTCGTTATGAAAAAAGGAAAAGCTGCTGTATTCCCTATAATAAACTTAAATGGACATATAATTGAAACTGGTCCAAAGTCTGGTGTTTATATTAAAGAGGTAATTGGATAATGATATTTAAAGATGTTGATAAATTAGAAACATGGAAATATATTCTTGCTTCTGATATACCTTCTTTAAAATTAAAAAAAGGTACAATAATTGATAGTTCTAACAAATATTTATTATTAAAAAATGGAATTTTTACAGTTCCAGTATTAAAAAATAGAGCAGCAGATGTTGCTGTAATAGATGAAAAAAAAGTAGAAAAATCATATATGGATATGAAAGATTTATGGAAAAAATTAGATAGTGAAGATAAGGTTATAGATAAAAAAGTAGAGGATATGTCCGAAGAAATAACTGAAAGTGTACTTAAAAATTTTAAAGAAGTTTTATACTTACCTTTAAAAAAATTAAAAGATTACGATGAATATACATACACACATAGTTTAAATGTTGGAATGGTTGCATCTTTAATAGGAGCTGAATTTGGATTAGATAAAAAAGAATTAAAAAACTTAACTTTAGCGGGACTCCTTCATGATGTTGGAAAATCAAAAATTAAATATGAAATCTTAAATGCTCCAAGAAGGTTGACAACAGAAGAGTTTAATGAAATAAAAAAACATGTTGTGTATGGAAAAGAGCTTTGTATAAAAAACCATATATTGGATGAAGATTTAATAGATGGTATTCTTCATCATCATGAAAGATATGATGGTAAAGGATATGTGGAGGGTATGAAAGAAAAAAATATCAGCTTATTTGCACGACTTTTAACTATTTCTGATGTTTTTGATGCGTTAACTTCGAAAAGAGTTTATAAAAAGAGTTGGAATTATTATAGAGTAATTTCTCATATAATACAAAATTCTAACAAAATGTTTGATCCAGAATTAGTTACACTTTTAATAAAAATTTTTGGACTCTATCCACCTGGAACAATAGTAAAATTAAATGATTTTAGAGTCGGTACGGTTGTTGCTTCACAAAAAGGAAATGATATACAACCAATAGTTCAAATTGAAGATAAAGTTATTGATTTAAAAAGTGAAAAAAAATATATTGTAGATGTTGTTGATGAGGTAGAAAATTATGAAGAAAATATCTGAGAGTTTAGAAAATTATTTAAGAGCAATATATATATTACATATTGATGGGAAAATCCCAAGAATAAGAGATATATCTAAAATGCTTGAAGTTAGGGACGCTTCAGCTTTTGATGCTATAAAAAGACTTGAAAATATGGATTATGTTTCACATGAAAAATATGGATATATTGATTTAACAGAAAAAGGTTTAGCAGAAGCCGAAAGTGTTTATAGAAAATATATAACCTTAATAGATTTTTTTGTAAATATTCTTAATATTTCAAAAGAACAATCTTATAAATTATCTTGTGGTGTAGAACATCATATGACAGAAGATTTTTATGTTTCTCTTGAAGCAATGATGATATTTTTAAAGAGAAATCCAATAGAATATAGAAAACTAAAAGATTTTATAAAAAAATATAAAAAAGAAATGCCACATGTATTTAGAAAAACATTAGAAGAACTTAATGTTGGAGAAGAATCTGAAATAATAAATATATCTTGTAATAATGAAAAAAAAGAACAAATCTTTAAATTAGGGCTTTTTCCAGGAATAAATTTCTTAGTAAAAAGCAAAAATGAAACAAGTATAGAATTAGAAATTAATTCTAAAACTATAAGAGTATTACTTGAAGATGCAATGTATGTTATAGTTAAATAGGGGGGAAGTAAGATGGTTGGAAGAGTAAAGAAAGCTGTAGAATATATTTTAGAAAAAATTGAAGAAAAACCAATTATTGGTTTGATTTTAGGATCTGGATTAGGCTATATTGCAGATAAAATTGAAAATAAAAAAGAAATAAAATATGAAGATATACCTTACTTTCCAAATTCAACGGTTTCTGGTCATGAAGGAAAGTTAATAATAGGAAATTTAGAAGGTATTCCTGTAATAGCATTAAAAGGAAGATTTCATGCTTATGAAGGTCACAAATTAAGTAAAATAATTTTTCCAGTATATGTAATGAAAGAACTTGGTGTAAGAGGATTAATTTTAACTAATGCAGCTGGTGGTATCAATAGAACATTTAAACCGGGAGATATAGTAGCAAATACTGATTTCATAAATTTTGCTATAAATCCTCTTATAGGTCCTAATGATGAAGAACTTGGGCCAAGATTTCCATCTATGGCGAAACCAATAGATAAAAAATGGTTTGAAAGAATAAAGATTAACTGTTTTGAAAATGGTATAGAAATAAAAGAAGGGACTTATATATGGATGCTTGGACCAACATATGAAACACCAGCAGAAATAAAGATGGCTGCAAATTTTGGAGCAGATTTAGTTGGAATGTCTACGGTTCCAGAAGTAATAGCTGCAAATCACACAGGAATAAAAGTTGTATCTTTTTCTGCTGTTACAAATATGGCAGCTGGAATACTACCAAAACCATTGAATCATAAAGAAGTAATTGAAGTTGCAGACAAAATAAAAGATAAATTTGAATTAGTTGTAAAAACATCAATTAAATTGTTTTAGGAGGTAAATCAATGATAGACGAAGTAATAAAAGAAATCAATAGAGCTGATACAATATTAGTAGCAGGTCATATTATGCCAGATGGTGATGATGTTTCATCTATATGTTCATTGGTAATGGGATTAGAAAAATATGGTAAAAAAGTTATTGGGGCAATAGATGATGAAATACCAGGATATTTAGAAGAATTACCAATTTTAAAAGAAAAAATAAGAGATTTTGATTGTGTAAAAAATACTCCAGCTGATTTAATAATAATAGTAGATGCTTCTTCACCAGATAGAGTTGGAAGAATACAAGAGTTATTTGAATATAAAAGAATAGTTGTTATAGATCATCATGCAACAAACTTAAATTTTGGACATGTAAATTGGGTAGATGCAACATCTGCATCAACAGCACAATTAGTTTTTAAATTAAATCAAAAACTTGGAGTTAAATATGATGAAGAATTAGCAACAATAAATCTTTTAGGTGTAGCAACTGACACAGGATTTTTTAAATATTCAAATACAAATGCACAAGTATTTGAAGATGTATCGAAATTAGTATCTTTTGGTGGAAATATTTCGTACATCACAAATGCAATATTAGAAAATAAACCTATAGAAAATGTTCTTTTATTTAAAGATGTTATAGAAAATCTTAAATTTAAAAAAGATAAAAAAATAGCTTATACTTATGTAAGTTTAGATATGTTAAAAAAATATAATATATTACCTAAAAACACACCACCATTTGTAGGTGATTTAAGATCATTAAAGGGTGTTGAAGTTGCAATTGTTTTTAATGAACATGAAAAAAATGTTTTTCATACTTCAATGAGATCAAAAAAATACTTTGATGTTTCAGAAGTTGCGTTACATTTTGGTGGTGGTGGACATGTTAGAGCTGCTGGATTTTCAAAAGAATCAGATAATATAGAAAAGTTAATGGAAGAAGTTACAGATTATATAGCAGAAAAAATGGAGAAATAATGAAATGATATATATTTTCTTATTTTCTATATGGTTACTTTTAATGGGTGATTTTTCAGACTTATCAATAACACTTGGAGTTTTTTCTGTTTTAATAACTCTTTATTTAACAAAAGTTTTTTTTAATAAGAAAATTGTTGGTACAGTTGAAATATTTATTTCAGCAGTTGGTATTGTTGTTGAAATGTATAAAAATACATTTAAATTTATTCCATTAATATATGGAAAACATTATTCGGGTATATCTTATTTAGATGTAAAAAACAAAAGTAAAATTGAAAAAGCAGCAATAGCAAATTGTATTACTTTAACTCCAAAAACTTTATTTTTAAAAGAAGAAGACAATAAATTATTGATACATAAAGTTGCTAGAACTAATGAAGAAGCTCATTCAAAGGATGGAATATGGGATGGTGAACTCTTTTGATAGAAAATATATTAGAAATTTTATTAATGATACCAATTATATTAACAATGACAAAATTAATAGTCGGTCCTACAAGTTGGGACCGACTTTTAGCATATGCATCATTTTCAACTAAAATAGTAATTTTAATGATTTTCTATACTTTTATTAGTGAACAATTAATTCTTTTAGATATGATCATAGTTGTTTTAATATTAAATATATGGGGAATATTGATAACAACCAGATTTTTAAAAAAGGTGGTTTTAAAAGATGATAGCTGATATTTTAATCATATTTGGACTTTTTTTATTTATAACTGGAAGTTTAGGTTTTTTTACAATGAAAGATATATTTTCTCAAATTCAAGCAGTTGGAATTTCAGATACCGTTGGGCTTTTTACAATTGTAATAGCCTTTATAATAAAATATCCAGAAGAAATTGGAAGATTACTTTTAATAGGTATTTTAACATTAATTTTAAATCCAGTTATTTCTCATGTAATAGCTCAAGGAGCTAGTGAAAGTGGTTTGAAAATAGGTGGTAAAGAAAAATGACAATAACAATTTATTTTTTATTTTTAATTTTAATTGTAATATCTTTTTATATTTTATTTCAAAAAAAACATATAAATACTCTTTTAGCTTATGGAAGTTTTGGAATAGCTTTATCTGGTATATTTTTTATAATGAATGCACCAGAAGTAGCAATAGTCGAAATAACAATAGGATCAGCATTTGTTTTTTTTATATACTTAATAGCTTTAAAGAAAACAGCAACTTTGAAAGTATTGTATGTAGAAACACCTTATTTAATTGAAATAAAAAAAGGAAATTTGTATGGATTTGAATATTATATACTAGATACTTTTTTAAAAAAAAGAGGTTATGAAGCTGAATACATAAAAGTAGATCCAGAAAAATCTTTAAGCAAATTAAAAAAAAATGGAGATATTTTAATAGGTGGAATAGTTGTTGAAGATAAAATTGAAGGTATACATGTTTCAGAAACTCATTTACCTACTAAAATATTAAAAATAGGAAATTCTTTAAAGACAACACACGGAATTTTATACAATAATTTAGAACAAAAAATGATAAATGAACTAAAAAAAGATTTTGTAATAGATGTAATAAGATATAAACATTTGATGTATAAAGGAAAAAAATTTGATGATATAGAAGAAGTAAAAAAAACTGGATACAAAATAATTTTTAATGAAAAAAATGCATTTTTAATAAAAGATTTTAACGAATATATAAATGAAATAAAAGAAAATGAAAAATTATATAATGAATTAGTAAGAAGGTATATAGGATGAAAAAGATAATTGTTTTTTTATTACTATTAATTTCATTTTTATTATTATTAATTAATTTAAAAACAGGTAATGCTATTAGTGTTTATACTGCAGAAGAAATTAAATTAGAAAACACTTCAAAAAATATGGTTTCAGCAATAGTTTTAGATTATAGAATGCTGGATACTTTTTTTGAAGTCCTTGTATTCACATTAGCAATAACAGGAGTTTCTTATTATTTAAAAAAACTTCCAGAAGTAAAAGATTTTGAATTTGAAAAAGAAAGTGGAATTGTAGAAATTATAACTCCTATTTTATTTCAATTATTAGCTTTATTAGCTTTTTATGCAGTAGTTACAGGGCATGTTGGAACAGGAGGAGGTTTTTCGGCAGGAGTTATTTTAGGAACGGCATTATTAGGTGTAACTTTCGTTAAACCAATTGAAGACATTGAAAGAGTATTTAAAAAATCTAAAATAGAAAAATATAAATATTTAACACCACTTATAATAGTGATATATGGTATGCTTGGTAAAATTTGGGGAGGAGAATTCTTTTGTAATTTCCCAATACTTGGAAATTATGGTCATTTATTTAGTGGAGGATCAGCAATATTTCTAAATTTTTTAATAGGTATAGAAGTTTTTGCTGGAACATGGACAATTTTATATAAATTTATAAAACATAGAGGAATGTTGTAAATAGGAGGGAAAAAAGTGCTTACTTACGAATTATTTTCAATATTTATATGTTTTATAGGACTATCAGGTGTTATACTAAAAAAAGATATAATATTAAAATTAATGAATTTAGGTGTTTTTCAAGGTGGTGTTGTATTGTTTTTTGTAAGTTTAGCGTATAAAGGAAAAGCTCCAATGATTACTGAAGGAGTTACAAAATATTCTGATCCACTTATACATTCATTTTTACTTACAGTAGTTGTAATTGGATTTGCAAATTTAGCTTTAATCTTAGTATTTTCTATGATTTTATCTAATAAATTAAAGACATATAGAATAGATGAATTAGAAAAAAAGATTAATAAAGGTAGGTAAAAAAATGTTTTTATTATCTTCGCTTTTACCAATAAGTTTTGGAATACTTGCATATATTTTTAATAAAAAACATAAAATTTTTGCTATATTTTCCTATATAATTGAATTTTATATTTTAATATTTTCAAAATTTGGAACTATTATACCTGGAAAATGGAATCCAATAAATGGAATAGAACTTTTATATAATTATGAAATTAAAGTTATTTTATTATCAATATTTTTATTTTCTTTAATAAATTATATAAGAATAATTAAAAAATATGGAAGTGAATTTACATTTTTATGGTTAATCTTAAATGGTGTAATAAATAGTTTTTTTATGAGTAGAGATTTTTTTAATTTATATGTTCATCTTGAATTAATTTCAATGATAGTATTTCTTTTAATACCTTTAGATAGAACTGAAAAAAGAATTTGGGCATCATTGAAATACATGATAATGAGTGGAGTAGCATTAAATTTTTATTTAATAGGGGTAGGGATTTGGTATTCTGTATCTGGTACATTAAATATTATTGAAATACAAAATTATACAATGCCTATTTTTGCTCAAACTTTTATAGTGACGGGTCTTTTAATAAAAACAGGATCCTTTTTTTTGGGAGGCTGGTTACCAGATGCCCATGCTGAAGCTATGAAAGGAATATCGCCTATTTTATCTGGTATAGTTGTTGAGCTTGGATATTTTATACTTTATTATATTAATGGTTCTTTTGATAATAAGATAAAAAGAATGTTAGTATATTATGCAGTAATAGCAACAATTGTATCGTCTATTTTTACATACTTTCAAAATAATTTTAAAAGATATTTGGCATATTCAACAATGACACAAATGGGTTATGCATTACTTGTAATATGTTTAAAACCAGAATTATTTCCTTATTTTTTTATATATCATTTATTTTCAAAAGGATTTTTATTTTTTATAGCAGAAGATTTGCATATGGAAAAAATGAATGAAAAAAAGATAGAAGTAAGTTTAGATACTTTTATTTTAACTGCATTGCTATTATTTAATATGAGCGGTATTTATCCTTCAACATTATATTTTATAAAAAAAGCAATACATTCTCCAATAATTTTTGAAATAAATGCATTCATATTTGGTCTTTATTTTATAAAATTATTAAATGGGATGAAAATAAACTTTAAAATAAAACCATTAAAAATATATATGTTTTTTTCATTTTTCATTTTTTACTTTTTGAGTTATAATTATTATGTATTTGATTTAAAAAAAGTTTTAATATCTTATGTGATGTTTATTTTTGCTTTTGTATTTCATAAAATTTTAAAAAAATTCAATGGAGAAAAATTTAATATATATAAATTTGAAGATACAATTATTTATCAAATGATATTTGTAGTATTTCTCATGCTAATGGAGGTGTTAAAATGAAAAAAGTATTAATAATTATTGCTTTATTATTGATTTCAATTAATATTTTTTCAGCAACAATACAAGCAATAGATGGAAATATACTAAAAAAGATAACGGTTATTTCAATAAAAGACGGTAAAGCAGAAATAGAATCAAGATTTACTGGAAAGATAACAATACCACTTGATAATATAGTTTACATATCTTTTGATGATGTTTCAAAAGATATGGAGGGAATATTGATATCTAATTATAATTTATCTGGTTATGTAAAAGAATACAATGCTGAAAGTAATGAAGCAACAGTAGTTACAACATCAGGAGAATTTTTTATTACAGATCCATCTGTAATAAAATTTTGGAATATAAGACAAAATACTATAAAAGAAGAAACAAAAAAGGATTATTCATCAAAAAATTATAATATAAAAATAGAAAAAAATACGTTTTATAAAGGTGAAATAGAAAATATAAAAAATGGTAATATTCAATTTAATGTAAAAGAATTAGGGACAGAAATTATTCCAATAGATAATATAAATATTTTGTATAGAGACACTATTGATAAGATTCCAGATGGAAATATACTCTTAACTAATGGGATATTATTCAAATTTAAAGATTTAAAATATGAAAATGAAAATTTAGAAATAACTTTACCTTTTGGTATATTCAATACAAATATGAAATATGTAAAATCTTTTGCAGGTTTTTCAAAAGAGATATCAAAAATGCCGTATTATTTTATTTTAAATGATGAAGTAAGATTTTATGCAGATATAAAAAGATTTAATGATAAAACAATAACTTTAAAAACAGCATTCCAAGAACATGAAATTTCAAATGATATAATAACAACATTTTTGAAAATGCCAATAAATAAAAAAATGATAATAGCAACAAGTGATGATATTGTATATGGAGATTATACTAATCAAAATGAAAATTATATTTTAAAATCATCTTTGAATGAAAAAAAGATAACTGATGTAAAAATTATAAACAAAGAAAAAACTGAATTTTTATCAAAAACTTCTGATCCAATATATACATTAAAAATTAATTCTGAAATAAAAGATTTTAATGTACAAAATAATAAAATTTATATTATGCAAAATAATATGATAAAAGTTTTTTCTATTTCAGAATTAAAAGAATTAGAATCAATAGATTCAAAAATAAAACTACCAATTGAAATAAAATATATAAATAATGATTATATAACATACAATTTTTTTGGAGAACTATATTATTCTAAAAATGAAAAAAATCAAAAATTTGATAATCAAATATCATATATTAATTGTCAAAATAAAAAAAATTTTTATGTAGCATTAAAAAATGGAGAATTATATTCATTTGATATAGAAAATAATGATGTAAAAAAAGTATTTGATTATAAAGAAGATATAAAACTTATACAAGATAATTATGTAGTTACAAAGTTTGGAAAAATATATTCAAATGGAAAGAAGATAAAAGATTTTAATATAAATTTGAAAAAGGCTTTAAAGTATAAGAATTTTTTATACCTTTTAGATTTTAACAACAATGTATATATATACAATTTAGATAACAATGAACTAAAAACAATAAGTTCTAAGGAACAAATAATAGATTTAAATGTTAGTGAAGAATATATATTTGTTTCATATAAAAATAGTATATCAATTTTAAATAAATCAAGTGAAGAAGAATCAAAGAAAATAAAAATAGATAAAAAAATATTTAAAACTACCATTTATAATAAATATTTGATAATAATGTCAGAGGATGAAATGTTTTTATATAAAATTTTTGAAAACTAAAGTTAAAAATTGACTTTAGTTTTTTAAAAAAAGAATAGAAACATATAAATTTAAATTATTATATAATTAAAAGGTTCTTTCATTTATGAAAGAACCTTTTAATAAACGTATTTATTGTTTAAATCTATTACTTTATCAAATAGATTTGAATTTTTTAATCTATGAGATATTACTACTATACACATATTTGGATACTCTTTTATTAAATTTTCTAAAATATCTTTTTCCATTTTTTCATCTAGAGAACTTAAAACTTCATCTAAAAGTAAGACATCAGGTTTTTTTAGAATAGCTTGAGCCAAATTTATTCTAGCTTTTTCTCCACCAGAGATCTTATCTTTATTTAAATTACGATTATTATTTTTATAAAATTTTTCTAGTTTTACTATTTTTAAAATTCTTTTGAGATCATTTTTATTAAAATTATCTTCATTAAAAAACAAATTTTTTTCCAAAGACCCTTCAAAGATGACTCTATCTTGAGATAACAAAATGATCTTTTCTCTTAAAGAATTGATATCATAATGTTTTTTTTCCAAGTTGGATATTAATATTTCTCCATTATATGAGCTAAATAAACCTATTAAACAGTTAAAAAGAGTGCTTTTTCCTCGACCACTTTCTCCTAAAATCATAACTTTTTCTGAACTATTTATTTTTAAATCTGGAATGTAAATCTTTTTTTTATCATAATTATAAGAAAAATTTTTAAATTCAATAGAATTAACATTTTTTAAAATTAAGCTTCCAGAATATTCTTTTTCTAAGTTTAAAATATCATTCATAGACTTTATATAAGGAGTTATACCTAAAAAGGATAAATATAAATTATAAATTTCTTTAATAGAATTAATAAAAATAGGTACAAAAGTATATAGTATAATTATATTTCCTTGAGAAATAGGTTCATTTTTTAAAAGAATTGTGATTGTTACTATTAAAATGGGTAATATATTTATAAATATATTTAAAATACTTGTCCATGTTTCCGAATAAACAGCAGTTTTTATTATTTCATCATTCATTAAAGAATGCATTTTATTAAATCTTTCAGTAAAAAATTTTTTAGTTTTGAGAAGTTTTATTTGCTTTATTGCAGAAAAAGTTTCTATACTTTCTCCATAAAGATTTCTATAAATATTTAAAACTTTATTTTCATGAAATTTTATTTTTTTACCTAAAAAGAAGGTAAAAAATAAAATTATTGGTAAAGATAATAATAGTAATAATATACCAATTTTAGAACTAGACTTTGTAATAATATAAAAATATACTATTGATTGTATTATGTTTATTGGTAACAAAATTAAAGATTTATAAAATGAAGAAACTCTATTAGTTGAATTTATAAAATCTCCCCAAATATTTCCAATTTTATTTTTTATAAAGTATTCAAACTTTGTGTCTATTATTTTAGAAAGCATATAATTTCTTAAATTTTTAATTCCAGAATATAATAGTTTATGAGAAATGTATGATATAAAGACATTTGTTAAAAGTAAAATCAAGTAAATAAATACTATAATAATTAAAAGCTTGAGAATTGAAGTGTTTTCTGATATTAAAAAATTCTTATTCATAAGTATTTTTGTTTTTTCTGATATAAAAAATGATGAAAATAAATTAAAAGTTAGAAATAATAATAAGATTGCTCCTTTTTTTTTATTCTTATGAAAAAAAATTTTAATTGATTTATTCATTTATATCACCTGAACAAAAAGTTATAGTTTTTAGATATTCTATATTATTTAAATTTTTTGAGTTAGTATACTCAGATAAATATTTTTTTTCAAACGCATTATTCATATCATTGTGTTTAAAGTTTTTTAAAGGATTTTTTTTATTATAATTGACAAATTCAGAAAAATTTTTTAAATATATTTCTATATTCTTTGTGTTGAGTTCATCATAACCATAGTGAAATATAAAATAATAAATTATATAATTAGAATAAATTTCATAATTCATCATAATAGAAAAATATTTTTCATAATCTTTATCTTCATAAAAAGAAAAAATATTAGTTAGTATAGAATTTGGATTACTAACTAAATTTCCTTTAAAATAAACTATTTTATATATTCCATCAGAAAAAAATTTTGATTTAGGAAATTCAAATTTAGATTTGATCTTTAACTCATCTATTTTTTTATAATCAGACAATAAAGGATTTTTTTTAAAATAAATTCTTTTATAATTGTTTGTAAGTGAATAAAAAATAGATTCGGAATCAAAATTTGTATAATTGTGTATATAAAAATCAGATTTCTTTTTAAAATTTTTTAAGGTACAATCATCTAACTTATCTTTAATAAATTTTAAATTATCTGGTAAATCAAATTCATAATTTATTTTAGAGTACTTTTTAAAATCATTTTCTCTTAAAAAAAAACAATTATTTCTATAAATAAATTGAATATCATTGGCTTTAAAATAATTAATGATTGAAATATCAAGACTTATATTATCACTATAAACAGTTGTATAAATTTTTTTCACCTTCTTTTAATAATTCGGAAATTGAATCAAAAAATAATTTTTGAAAACATAATGTGTTTTTTTCAATTGAATTATAATTATTTCTCAAATTATATCTTTTATAAAAACAACTTTCTTTAGCTGAATCAACTATTTTATCAGAACAAAAATCTATATACTTACAATAATTACAATTTTTTGAATTTATTTCAGATTCAACAATTTTTAAAATTTCATACTCAGAAAGATTTTTGAAGTAATAATTTTTTATAAAGGATTCTTTAAAAGTGCTTTCGATATCTTTAATATTATTAAAAGAAAAAATATTTTGAGGAAAGTATCCTTGATTATCATACTCGTATAGAAAATGACAAGGATACAAATTTCCATTTTCGGATATTGAAATTATTGAGTTTTCCTTATTTGTACAACTGCTCAAAGTATTTTTATATTTTTTTCCTAGTTTAAAGTTATTATAAACATTTATATATTCTTTTATATTCCAAAAATCAATACAATCGTTATTCATAACAAAAGAAATTATTTTTTTTATGTTTTCTTTTAATATTTCAATATCAAATGATTCTTTTGATTCTTTTAAATTCATATCTACATTTACATTAGTATTGAAGCCTAAATTATTAAAAAATAAAAAATCATCGTATAGATTTTTATAATTTTTAATAGTTAAAGTTTTTGCTATAGAAATATTTTTAGAAATATTAGATTTAGAAAGAATTTTCAAATTTTTAAAAACGTTATCAAATGTATCTTTATTGGTTAAAGTTTTTCTACCCATATTATGTGATTGTTTATTCCCATCTATACTCAAAAGTAAATTAAAGTTATAATTTTCTAAAAAATTAATGTAATCATTATTTAAAAGACTCAAATTTGTTGTTATTGAAAACTTTTCTACGTTAACATTTAAATTACTTACAATTTTATTCATAATAGGAAAGTTCATAAAAGGCTCTCCACCAAAAAAGTGTATTAATTCTATTGAATCATTTAAATTTAATAAATCAATAATTCTTTCAGCTGTATATTCATTCATAATAGTTTTAGCCTTTTTCTTTTGATAGCAATACTCACAAGAAAAGTTACAATCATTTGTGAGTGAAATCCAATAATACTTACTCATATCAAATCTCCTCCTTCTTTAAAAATAAGCACGTTTTTAAAAAACGTGCTTTAACTTAACATTGAGCCATAAATTCACCGTGTTCTTCTATCATAATAGCACAACCCAAAGGTAGAAAAATATCCACTTTTTTTCTTTTCTTTGATACTATAAAATTCAATTTTCACACTTCCTTCAATATATATGTGTTTGTGTACACAAATATTTTTAAGGTTATAGTTTTTAATATGTTAAAGTTATATAAAATTAACATGCTTTTTTTTCAATTATATAAATATTATACCAAAAAAATGTAATTTTACAAATAAAAAATAAATAAATTTACATATCCATAATATATATTGATTAATTTATAGATGTTTTATAATAAATATATTTTATTAATCAAATATTAATTCTTTTAACCTTATGAAATATTTTAATAAGTATTTGTTTTTTCATCAATTAATGTTTTTTCATAAGTTATCGATTTTTCTGTTTTTTACATTTATTTTTATTGAGGCATTTTGTGTATATAAAGGGTGCTATATCCATAGTAGAGAATATTAAAAAAACAAAAACACACGAACAAGTGGAAAAGGGTAAGATAAAAAAAACAAAAAAGTAAAAGAAAAGCAATTGACAAAAGAAGGAGAAAGTGATAGAATGATTGAGTCGCTGAGCGAAAGTCAAGCGAAGGAGAAACAAGCTCATTGAAAAATGGATAGAGGTAGTAAAATAAAACTTTTCGAAAGAAAAGACGCTAGTAAGAAAGAACTAGAGTGAGAATCAAACCATTCGAATGGAGGGTTTGATCCTGGCTCAGGGTGAACGCTGGCGGCACGCCTAACACATGCAAGTCGAACGAAGAAATCCACTTCGGTGGAGAGTATTAGTGGCGAACGGGTGAGTAACGCGTAGGAATCAACCCTTTGGACTGGGATAGCTATGGGAAACTGTAGGTAAAACCGGATAAGCTCGAGAGAGGAAAGGAAGAGAAGCGCCAAAGGACGAGCCTGCGTCCCATCAGGTAGTTGGTGAAGTAAAAGATCACCAAGCCGACGACGGGTAGCCGGTGTGAGAGCACGAACGGCCACAAGGGAACTGAGAGACGGACCCTACTCCTACGGGAGGCAGCAGTGGGGAATTTTGGACAATGGACGGAAGTCTGATCCAGCGATGCCGCGTGAAGGAAGAAGTCCTTCGGGATGTAAACTTCTGAATTTACAGAATATAAAGTACTGGGGACAGTACAAGGAAGGTATGTAAAGAAAAGCCCCGGCTAACTACGTGCCAGCAGCCGCGGTAAGACGTAGGGGGCGAGCGTTGCCCGGAATCACTGGGCGTAAAGGGAACGTAGGCGGTTATGTAAGTCAGGTGTGAAATGTCACTGCTCAACGGTGGAACAGCGCTTGAAACTGTATAACTTGAGGATACTAGAGGAAGACGGAATTACCAGAGTAGGGGTGAAATCCGTAGATATTGGTAAGAAGGCCAGTGGAGAAGTCGGTTTTCTGGAGTAATCCTGACGCTGAGGTTCGAAAGCTAGGGGAGCGAACCGGATTAGATACCCGGGTAGTCCTAGCCGTAAACGATGTTCACTAGGTGTGGGATGTCAAAGTTCCGTGCTGAAGCAAACGCGATAAGTGAACCGCCTGGGGAGTACGTCCGCAAGGATGAAACTCAAAGGAATTGACGGGGACCCGCACAAGCGGTGGAGCATGTGGTTTAATTCGAAGCTAACCGAAGAACCTTACCAGGAATTGACATGGAGATAAGGTAGTAGAGATACTACTAACTTTCGCAAGAAAGGAGTCTCACACAGGTGGTGCACGGCCGTCGTCAGCTCGTGCCGTGAGGTGTTGGGTTAAGTCCCGCAACGAGCGCAACCCCTGCCATTAGTTGCCAGCATGTGAAGATGGGCTACTCTAATGGGACAGCCGTCGACGAGACGGAGGAAGGAGGGGATGACGTCAGGTAAGCGTGCCCCTTATGTTCTGGGCGACACACGTGCTACAATGGTACGGACAGAGGGAAGCGAAGCTGAGAAGTGGAGCAAATCTCACAAACTGTACCTCAATTCGGATTGCAGGCTGAAACCTGCCTGCATGAAACCGGAATCGCTAGTAATCGCAGGTCAGCCAAACTGCGGTGAATACGTTCTCGGGTCTTGTACACACCGCCCGTCACGCCACCCGAGTTGGAAACGCCCGAAGATGGATGCTGTAACCGCAAGGAACGGATGCATCGAGGGTGGAGCTAGTGAGGGGGGCGAAGTCGTAACAAGGTAGGTGTACCGGAAGGTGCGCCTGGATCACCTCCTTTCTAAGGAGAACAACTACCTCTATCCATTATTGAGTGAGATGGGCTAGTAGCTCAGGTGGTCAGAGCGCACGCCTGATAAGCGTGAGGTCGGAGGTTCAAATCCTCCCTGGCCCACCAGATCACAAAGTTCATTGACAAGTGCATAAGAAAGAAAGTCCAAAGTAAAAAGGGCATACAGGGGATGCCTAGGCGACCAGAGGCGAAGAAGGACGTGGCAAGCTGCGAAAAGCTACGGGGAGAAGCAAGCAATCGAAGAACCGTAGATATCCGAATGGGGAAACCCGGAAGAACCCGAAAGGGAGGCGAACCCAGCGAAGTGAAACATCATAGTAGCTGGAGGAAAAGAAATCAAAGAGATTCCCTGAGTAGTGGCGAGCGAAAAGGGAAAAGCCCAAACCAAATTGATGTAAAAGGGTACAGCCGTTGTCAATTTGGGGTAGAGGGACAGCTTAACTCGAACTGTAAATAGAGGGAATAGGTAAAGAGGAAGTCGAAGTATATGGGAAGATAAACCAAAGAAGGTGAAAGTCCTGTAGACGAAAACTCGTAAACTAATCGAAGCTGATCCCAAGTAGCGTGGGACACGAGGAATCCTGCGTGAATCAGGGGAGACCACTCTCCAAGGCTAAATACTCCTGGTCGACCGATAGCGAATAGTACCGTGAGGGAAAGGTGAAAAGGACCCCGTGAGGGGAGTGAAAGAGAACCTGAAACTGTATGCCTACAGGAAACGGGAGCGGAAGTGACCGTGTGCCTTTTGATTAATGTGCCCGCGAGTTATCGTATATGGCGAGGTTAAGTCGAAAGAGACGAAGCCGAAGGGAAACCGAGTTTTAAAAGAGCGAAAGTCAAATGCGATAGACCCGAAGCCCAGTGATCTATCCATGTGCAGGTTGAAAGTTAGGTAAAACTAAGTGGAGGACCGAACCGGTAGGTAGTGAAAAATCTTCGGATGACATGTGGATAGCAGTGAAAAGCTAATCGAACTGGGTGATAGCTGGTTCTCTCCGAAACGTGTGTAGGCACGGCCTCGACAAAGAAAGTATTGGGGGTAGAGCACTGATTGACGTATGGGGGCGACCTCAGAAATCAGTCAAACTCCGAATACCAATACTGAATAGTCGGGAGACAGACTACGGGGGATAAGCTCCGTGGTCGAAAGGGAAACAGCCCAGACCGCCAGCTAAGGTTCCGAAGAAATGGCTAAGTGTGAAAGGTAGTGAAGTTCTGAAGACAGCCAGGAGGTTGGCTTAGAAGCAGCCACCCTTTAAAGAGTGCGTAACAGCTCACTGGTTGAAGAACAATGCGCCGAAAATGTAACGGAGCTAAAGCCATACACCGAAGCTGCGGAATTGGAGTAATCCAATTGGTAGGAGAGCATTGTGTAGTAGGGAGAAGGTAAACTGGAAGGTTTGCTGGACGAGACACAAGAGCGGATGCGGGCATGAGTAGCGAAATGAATGTGAGAATCATTCACCCCGAAAGTCTAAGGGTACCTGGGGAAGGGTCGTCCACCCAGGGTAAGTCGGAGCCTAAGGTGAACCCGAAAGGGGTAATCGATGGGAAACAGGTAAAGAGTCCTGTACCAGTATGAACGAGATATAAGGGGGGACGCAGGAGGTGAATCACCGAGACCAAGTTGCAAGGTCTTCTAAGCAGTAAAGCCGAAGAAACGAGTAGGGAAAACCGCTTGTGGAGGAAAAGCTGTGAAGGGAAGGACGTAAGTCTAACGGGGAGGAGTCACACTGCCAAGAAAAGCCTCGTATATTGCTTGAGAGAAATACTGACCGTTCCGTAAACCGACACAGGTAGACGGGTTGAGAAAACTAAGGGGAGCGGAATAACCTCTGTTAAGGAACTAGGCAAAATAGCCCCGTAACTTCGGGAGAAGGGGTGCTCTTGATGGTGTTGCAAAATGCGATTGAGAGTCGAAGTGGAAAGTCCCAGGCGACTGTTTACCAAAAACACAGGTCTATGCGAACACAAAAAGTGGAAGTATATGGACTGACGCCTGCCCAGTGCCGGAAGGTTAAGTGGAGTGGTGAGAGCTACGAAACGAAGCCCCGGTAAACGGCGGCCGTAACTATAACGGTCCTAAGGTAGCGAAATTCCTTGTCGGGTAAGTTCCGACCTGCATGAATGGCGTAACGATCTGGGAGCTGTCTCAACAGAGGATCCGGCGAAATTACAGAGTGGGTGAAGATGCCCACAACCCGCAGTTAGACGGAAAGACCCCATGGAGTTTTACTGTAGCCTGACGTTGTAAATGGTTATAATGTGTACAGGATAGGTGGGAGGCGAAGAAGGAAGATCGCAAGGTTTTCTAGAGCCGACGTTGGGATACCACCCTCATTATAATGATTTACTAACGGTGGAATGTGAAGAGCATGAGCCGGACAGCGTTAGGTGGGCAGTTTGACTGGGGCGGTTGCCTCCTAAAGAGTAACGGAGGCGTACGAAGGTCGGCTCAGGTGGGTTGGAAATCCACCGGTGAGTGCAAGGGCAAAAGCCGGCTTGACTGCGAGACTGACAGGTCGAGCAGAATGGAAACATGGTCCTAGTGACCCGGCCGAGGCGAGTGGAAGCGCGGTCGATCAACGGATAAAAGTTACCCTGGGGATAACAGGCTAATGACGCTCGAGAGTTCATATCGACGGCGTTGTTTGGCACCTCGATGTCGGCTCATCGCATCCTGGGGCTGAAGTCGGTCCCAAGGGTTGGGCTGTTCGCCCATTAAAGCGGTACGTGAGCTGGGTTCAGAACGTCGTAAGACAGTTCGGTCCCTATCTGCTGCGGGCGTAGGAAGCTTGAGGAGGGTTGCTCTTAGTACGAGAGGACCGGAGTGAGTGTACCGCTGGTGAATCAGCTGTCAGGCAAATGGCAGGAGCTGAGTAGCTAAGTACATGACCGATAACCGCTGAAAGCATCTAAGCGGGAAACGGGCTCCAAGATAAGGCTTCCCGCTCATTTATGAGGTAAGGGTAGTTCGAGACTAGAACATAGATAGGCCACAGATGTAAGTGCAGTGATGTATTGAGTCGAGTGGTACTAATAACCCGAGGCTTTGGACAAACTTTCTTATGCACTAGTGAGTGAATAATTTGGGACGAGGATAAGGTAAGGGGAACCACCCAGATCCATTCCGAACCTGGCCGTTAAGCCTTTATCTGCCGATGGTAGTACACTTCGTGTGTGCAAGAGTAGGTTTTTGTCCCGCCACTTTTCTTTGAGTCAACCGAAAAGGTTGACTCTTTTCTTTTTTTATAAATTTCTCTCTCTTTTTTAATGATTTATCATCTTCTTTTTGTTTTTTTTTGCCTTTTTCTTACATTTTCTACTTGACTTTTACACTTAAATACTTTTTTCTTTTAAAGTAAAAAAAGATACATTATATTTTTATATAATTAACTAAAACTAAATAAATTATATTAAAAAGTTACTTGACTTTTTATTTAGTTTGGAATATAATTTAAATGTAATTAAATCGTATAAAATAAAAATAAAAATTAAAGGGAGGAATTAAAATGGAAAATACAATGCCTTTATTAGGAGAAAGATTTCCTGAATTAAAAGTTAATACAACACTTGGAGTTAAAAATTTACCAGAAGATTATAAAGGAAAATGGTTTGTATTGTTTAGTCATCCAGGTGATTTTACACCAGTGTGTACAACAGAATTTATAGGTTTTGCAAAAAAATCAGAAGAATTTAAAAAATTAAATACAGAGTTAATAGGATTATCAATTGATCAAGTTTTTTCTCATATTAAATGGATTGAATGGATTAAAGATAATATGAAAGTAGAGATTCCTTTTCCAGTAATAGCTGACGATATGGGAAATGTTGCAAAAAAATTAGGAATGATTCATCCAGGAAAAGGAACAAATACAGTAAGAGCTGTTTTTATTGTAGATGATAAAGGAATAACAAGATTAATTATGTATTATCCTCAAGAAGTAGGAAGAAGTGTTGATGAAGTTTTAAGAGCTTTAAAAGCTTTACAATTATCAGATAAAAATAAAGTTGCTATGCCTGAAAATTGGCCAAATAATGAAATAATTGGTGATAAGGTAATTGTACCACCAGCAAGTGATTATGAAACAGCTATGGAAAGAAGAAATAATTCTGAAGAAGGATTTGATTGGTGGTTTAAAGTAAAAAAATTATAAAATTAAAAAAATGGCTTATATTTATAGGCCATTTTTTAACATGGATGGAGGAACTAAATGAAGTATTTTAAATATGATATAGGAAATAAATTAAGCTTTAATTTAATAGATAGTAATTCTAATGAAATTTCTTCAAATGATTTTATTGGAAAATGGCTAATATTATATTTTTATCCAAAAGATAATACAAAAGGATGTACGACAGAAGCAATTGATTTTACAAATTCATTAGAAGAATTTAAAAAATTAAATGCTGAAGTTGTTGGAGTTAGTCCAGATGAACCTAAAAAACATATAAAGTTTATAGAAAAACATAATTTAAAGGTAACTTTATTGAGTGCTGAAAATGAAGTTTTAAATGAAGTTGGAGTTTGGCAAATGAAAAAGATGTATGGAAGAGAATATTATGGAGTTATGAGAACAACAGTAATTTTAAATCCAAATGGAGTTATTGAATATGTTTGGGAAAAAGTAAAAGTTTCAAATCATATAAAAGAAGTATTAAATAAATTAATTGAATTACAAAAATAAAAATGGGCTATGCCCATTTTTATTTTTTATACTGGTGGTGTAAATACTCTTTTTGCAAGTTCTGAATCAAGCATAAAAAGAGGTTGAATATTGTCTTTAATCATAGATAGTCTATCCAATATTTCTTTAGCATTCTTTTCTTCTTCAACTTGTTCCATTATAAACCAATGAATAAAAGTTTCTGTTGGATAGTCATTTTCTTCTCTTGCAACTTTAAAAATTTCATTTATTGATTTGGATATAAATTGTTCATGAGCATAAACATCATTAAAAGCATCAAGCGGATTTTTCCAAGTTATTTTTGGTTTTTCAATTTTTTCTAACTCTATATGTCCGCTTCTTTCAACTAAATAATCAAAGAATTTAAATGCGTGTGCTTCTTCTTCTTGAAACTGTATTCTCATCCAATTTGCAAAACCTGGTAAGTTTTGTTCTTCAAAATAAGATGCCATAGCTAAGTACAAATAAGCTGAATAAAACTCCTTATTTATTTGTTCATTGAACATTTTTTCAATCTTTTCTGACAATGCCATAAATTCACCTCCATATTAATTTTTAAACCATTTTATTATTTCTTGAGCAACATACTCTCTTTTTATATCATTTACAAGAACATGACTGCTTTTTTCTAAAATTATTTTCTTTTTATTTTTAGAGTTTATTTTTTCGTCTATAATGTCTCCAACATTAAGTGGTACAGAACCATCTGTTTTAGATAAAATAGTTAATGTATCTGCTTCAACTTCAGATAAACATTTTAATGAAATTTTTTGGAGTTTTCTTAAATCAGCAGCTTTATTTATCCAATTATAATGCCAATATTCCTTTGCTAATTTATTTAAATTTTCGTCTTCATGAACTTCTTTATATTTTCTATCAGTTTTTTTTATAAAATATTTTAAAAAAGGAGTTATTTTTATTTTTTTATTTTTTGCTTCAATAGCGGGAGCAGCTAATACTATTTTTTTAGGTTTAAATTTTGAAGCTAATATTAAAGTTAAAACTCCTCCCATAGATAATCCAGAAATATATACTTCTTCATATTTATACTTTAAATCTACATATTCATCTGTTACTTTTCTTAACCAATCTTTCCAATTTGAATTTTGAAAGTCAACAGAATTAGTTCCATGACCAGGTAAACGTGGTATTGAAACTGTGAAACCAGCTTTGTGTAACATATGACCTAAATATCTCATATCATGTGGAGTTCCTGTATAACCATGTATTAAAAGAACAGCATTTTCTCCACCTTCAAAAAAAGATGGTTGTGAAATTTTATTTACTGAAGTTTCTTTTGGGATGTTATCAAAAAACATTTTTTCCTCCAATCAAAATAAATATAAAAAAATTTATAATCTACTATTAATTATATCATTTTTTGAGGATAGATCATATAAGTTAAATTTTTTTTAATATAAAGCATTTATTAATTTATGAAATAAATTTAACCAAAAAATGATTCCTGTATTACCAGGAATCACTTAAAAAAATCTATATATATTTTTTCTTAAATACTTATTATTTGACTGTAAAAACAAATTCACCGACTTTTTTCGTTTTTTTCCAAAAAAAATTAATAACAATTTTTCCTTCATGATCAGTTATTAAATTATATGTTATATCCTCTATGCTGCATAGCAAATTATCTAATTTATTGCAAGCAGTATCAAATAAATTATTTAAATAATCTTCAAATTTATAGAAGCTATTCCAAGTTATTTGACTAAAATTTTTAATATACTTTCCGCCTTTGATATTTAAAATTAATAAATTAATTTTATCCATATCTTCTTTACTTAAAATAAATTTGTTTTTTTCTAAAACTTTCTTATATTTTATTAAGCTATAAAAATAAGCTATGGCGTTTTCTAATTTGATGTTTTTTTTATCTTTTAGCTTCATTAAAACTTTACTCAATTCAAAGTATGCATCAATATTCTTAGTATTATAAGGAAAATGATGATTTACTTCAAAGTTAAAAATATTTTTTCTTGATTCAAAATTTTTTACAGCTTTATATTCTATATTTTTATTTTTTTCATTATAAATTAATTTTAAAATTAATTTATTCTTAAGTACGAGTTTGTTTATATTTTTATAGGAAGTTTTGAAATAAAAAACATTTTTATCAAAGTCATTCAAATAAAAGATATCTTTTAAATTTTTCTTTATATACAAATTTTTTCCTTCTAAAATAAAATTTAGTATTTTTTTATCTCTTAAATCAGAAAATTTTAATGATAAAAAATATTCATTTTTTGAAATATCATAATTTAAAATTAAAAAAATACTCTCTTGCCTTTCTTTATTAAAAAATTCATTCAAATAAAACTGTATATCACTACAGCCAAATGATTCATCTATGTAAGTATCTTTTAAAGTAATGTTATCTATATTTTTATATTCAAATATGTTTTCAAAAGTTATTTCTTTAGAAAAATGGTTTTGATTATTATAATAATTAAAAAAGATTACAATGAATAATAACAATATTATTAATAATATTATATATATTTTTTTCATTGTACAATTACTCCTGAATTTGCTAAATCAATTTCATATCTAGTCTTTACATAATTTCTCAAATAACTATTATTATGATATTTATTAAATGTGCTTGATTCTTTGTTTTTTGCAACTTGAATATCTGAGTTTTTATAAGATTTCATTTTAGTGCACTCTATACCACTTGAATCTTTATAATGAGCTTTTAAATTCATATATTCATCTTTAAACAAATCATAATAATTTCTAATAGCTATTTCGGAATAAAATCTAACATACTGTGGTGCTTTTTTATCTAAAACGGTTCTTTGACCGTTAGGATCCCTAAAGTAAGTTAAAACTTTTCCTTTTCCAGATTTAAAATCTGTATATCCAAATTTTGTAAAAACAATATACTGATTTGCTGTTGAATCTATTAATAGATTAGCAGCGCTACCCAAAATATAACCAGGAATACTTTTTTTAAAAAACAAATCAGCTGCATAATTAGCTGCTGAAATCAAATTTGATAATATTTTTGATGAATTTGAAATTAGCCCTTTATCGGTCCAAGTTTTACTTTCTATATTATTAGATGTTGATTGATAAATTGATATTGATATTACTTTAAAAATAACTGGCTGAGTATTTTTTGTTTTAACAATATTATTTTGGTTATTGCTTATAAAATCAGGTAGAATTTTATAATTTGATATACCTTTTGATATTTTATACAAATTATTTTTAAAGTTAAACTTATTTATTAAAATTTTATTATTAATAAAATTCTTTGAAAGAACAATTTCACCATTTTTATTATAATATTCTGTTAACTTTAAAATTCCTTTTTTAGTATAATAGTCAGTTTTTATTTTTGTAAAATCTAAAGTATAAAATGTTTCTGATTCTAAATGTGAAGACTCATTTAAGGTTATTTCTTTATCATTTTTTTGTACGGAATTAGTAATATTTTTAGTACACGAACTAACAAAAAAAACAATTAACAAAATCAAAAATATCATAATTACAAAACTTTTTTTCACTTTTGTTCCTCCTCTAAATTTATATTTATATTTGTACACACAAATATTTTTATACAATAAATTAAATAATTATTTTTCTTTTTTTACATAAACATTATATAAAAAAAAAAAGAAAAAATCAACTATTTTTAGTGTACTAATTAACATTTTTACCTAAATATAATTTTTTTGATTAATTTATATCGTTTATTTTATTTTTTTATATTATTAATTTTATATTAAATGTTAATATTTGTGAATTTGAATTTTATATTTTTTATAATGTTATTATTAATCATTTTCAGAAGAAAAATTTGTGAAATTTTATTAAATATCTAATTTTTATATATAAATATATTTTCTTTTTCGTTATTAATTCAATATTAACTTTGAAAATTTTAATGTTTTTTATTTTGATTTTATCCTTATACTACTGTATTTTGTTTTAATTTTATACATTTTATAAAAAATGATCCCAGCACCCGCTGGGATTATATCTTTTCTATTTTGTATTCGTCTATGTTCCTTTTTTCTGAGTTTATGTTTATTCCTATTATATAAATTTCTTTTCCTTTGTATTTTTCATAGTACTTCATTTCTTTTATTTGATTTAAGGCTTTTTTTGCACTTTTGTCTATCTTTATTTCCATTATATATATAACGTCTTCAAATTCTATTACTATATCGCTTCTTCCTAAGTTCGTTAATTCTTCTGCTGTTACGTTTAGTCCTGCTGATGCTAATATTGTATATATCAATGAATGATAGTAACTTTCTTCCTTTTTATGCAAGTTGTATGGTATTGCACTTATTATTCTTTTTATTTCTTTTATTATTCCTTCTATGTCTTTTTCATATATTCTTTCATATATTGTGGTTTCTATTTGCTCTGTTTCTCTTATTCCATAGTTTGCCTCTAATATTATCTTTGAAAAACTATTTTTTACTTCTATGTTTGGATAGTCTAATATGTACTTTTTCCTCAATCCTAATCTTTTTATTCCTTTAAAGGTCAAGTATCCTGCTTGTGTAAAGAATATGCTTGCATTTGCTTCTTCTATTTCTCGGGTTGAAAAATCGAGTTCGCTCACTGGATACTTCACTAAATCTTCATATCTTATCTTCTTCCCTTTTATGTATTCATACAAAAATGATGGTGATCCACTTTCAAACCAATAGTTTTGAAACTCCATTTCATTAAAAAATCTTAATATTGAAAATGGATTGTATACACTATTTTCTCCATCAAATGAAAATCCATTGTAGTACATCTTTAAGTTTTTTAATAACTCTTTTTCTTCCATATTCATTTCAATTGCTGTTTCTTTTATGTGCTCTTTAAAGTTACTTTCTAACTCTTCTTGTGTGTATCCCAACATCTGTGCATATTTTTTATTCAACGATATATCATTTAAGTTGTTCAGTGCTGAAAATACTCCTGTTTTTGTGAACTTTGTTATTCCTGTCATGAATACAAACTTTATGTATTCGTCTTTTGATTTTATGCTCACATAAAAGTCTCTCAATATTTCTCTATACTTTTCTGCTTTTTCTTTGTTGTTTATATTGTCTAATATTGGTTTTTCATATTCATCTACTAATATTACTACTCTTTCTTTTTTTGATAGTTTTATTATTAGTTCATTGAATGCAAACTTGTAGTCTGTTTCTGTTATTTCTATTCCATTTCGCTTTCCTTCTAATTTTATTATCTTTGTTAGACTTTCTTTCATTCTTTCCACATTATCCGTTGCTACATCTAAAAGGTTTATCCTTATTACTGGATATTCTTTGAACTCCCATTTGTCGTATATGTATGTTCCTTTAAATAAGTCTTTTTCCCCTTTAAACAGATAGTACAGTGTTGATATCGTTAAACTTTTTCCAAACCTTCTTGGGCGTGATAAAAAAATAGGTGCTTCTGAACTTATTAAATCTAATATATACTTTGTTTTATCTATATATGTATAATTTCCTTCTTTTATTTTTTTATAGTTTTGTACTCCTATTGGCAGTTTTTTCATTTTTATCACCTCTAATTTTTATTATACCATATGTTTTTTTTAAATTTATTTTTTTTAATATATGTATATTTCTCAAAAAAATAATTTAATATAGATTAATAATATAAAAAACGTCTTTAGTTTCATTGAAAAAGTTTATATTATTAAATAAATTCAAATTAATTATTGTTTTTTACGTATTAGACTTTAAAATAAAAAGATTTTATGATAAAATATTTTTTTGTGAGGTGATTATATGATAGAGATTTTAAAAGATAACAATACTTATTGTGTATTGGATACAGAAACAACAGGATTATCTCCTCAAAATGGTGATAAACTTGTAGAAATAGCCGTTTATAAAATAAAAATTTTAGAAGATAATATAAATTTTATTATAAAAGATAAATTTATTACTCTTTTAAATCCAGAAAGGAATATCCCATTTTATGCTTCAAAAATACACGGAATAAGAGATAAACATGTTGAAAATAGTCCGAAATTTTTTGAAATACAAGAAGAATTTTTGAATTTTATAAATAATTGTGTGTTAGTTATACAAAATGCAAGATTTGATTTAAAATTTTTAAACTTTGAGATATCAAATGAACAATATATAAAAAATCAAATTTTAGATACTATGAAAATGTCTCATAGAGTTTTTAAAGGTGAAAGAAAACATAATTTAGATATTATTTGTAAAAGATTGAATATTAATACAAATGTTTCAAGGCATAGAGCTGAAGGAGATGTTATACTAACTTCTCAAGCATTTGTAAAGATGAGAAAATATATTATTGAAAATAATAATTAATTTCTTAGTACTTAATTTTAACTTAAATGACATTATTTTTATTATATAATAGTTTAAAGTAAGTATTTGGAGGATTAAAAATGCCTGAATTTGATGATTTTGAAAAATTTTTAAATGATATATTAAATAAAAATCCAGAACTTGGAAATTTTAATTTAGATTTTTTAAAGAATATAAATCCTGATGAGTTAGAAGATATTATTGAGAAATTAAAAGAAGCTTCTGCAAAATTTAAAGAAGCTGATGATAAAATTACTGAAAAGGTACTAAAAAAACTGAATTTTGAAATTAAAGACTTAAAAATTAACTTTGATACATATTTAAATACAATAGCTACTTTCCCATTTGCTTTAGCAATTGGAGAAGAAGCTTTAGAAAATAATCATGATTCTGGAGTTTTAAAAGGAAATTTTTTTGGTAAGAAGGTAGAATTTTCTTATAATAATGTTTTTGAAATGGTTTCTATAAAAAAAGCTGTTGCTATGGAAATTTCTAAATTGATAAGAAAAAATTTTTTATTATTTTTAAATTTTAAGGATGAGTTGAATCAGTATATAACAGAAAAAGTAAATACTTATATAAGGTTATATAATTTAGAGGACTTTATAGAAGTTACGGATATAAAAGAATTCAATATGGTAGTTAGAGTTAAATCAAAAAAATATAATACTTTTAAAGAGTTAATGGATCAAGATATGGAACTTTTTGAAAAAGTTAATTTTTTTAAAGCCTATTTAATAACAGAATTTTCAATTGCAATAATAGAATAAAAAAACAAAAGATGATTTTATTTAAAATCATCTTTTGTTTTTTTTGAAAAAATTTTAGATATATAGAAAATAAAAAATATAATTAAAATATTTAAAGAACTTAAAGCAGAACTTTCTTTATATAGTCTTGAAGAAGATAAAGTATAATTTACTAAACTAACTAATGGATAAGAATTATTAATTTGCATAGTATAAGCTATTGTAAATTCTCCAAATATTATAGTAAATATTTGTAAGAATGAAGATAACAAAATAGGAAACATTAATGGAAAATCGATATAATATAATAATTGCAATTTATTAGCACCATCTAATTTTGCTGCTTCTTCTATTGTTCTATCAAAAGATAAAAAATGAGAATGCATAAATGATATACAGATAGGTACTGTTATTAAAAAATATCCAATAGTTAAAAGATAAAAATAATTTATACTAAAAAGAATATTTAAATAAACTAATCCCATGGCTAAAAATGCTGAGGATATTCCAATAGTAGATGTAATTAATATATTAGTAAATTTAGAATATTTTTTTAATATATAATAAGAAAATAGTACAGTTATTATAGAAGTTATAAAAGATAATGATAATGAGTTAATTATAGATTCAATTATATGATACTTAGAATTTATTTTTTTAGAAAATAAATTTAATATTCCACTTATATCAAATTTGGATTCATAAAAGTTATAGATAGAAGCTAATATTCCTACTATAACTATTGAATATTCAAATATTATATACATTAAAGAAAATATAAATAAAAAAATATTAGTTTTTTTAATTTTAAAATCTTGATATTCTATTTGATATTCTTCAGTTTTTGAGAGAAATATATTTATTATTGTCAATACAATAAATTGTATCATTGCATAAGTTAAGGCTTTGGAAAAGTTCATAGATCCTCTTAATGTTGTAGAAATTGCAACTTCAAAAGTTGAATATTTGATACCTCCCAATGAAAGAACAATTGCAAAACTTGTAAAGCAGTATGTAAAAACAAGAAAAAAACCTCTTGTTATAGACGGCATTATAATTGGTAAATCTATTTTAAAAAACTTTTGTAATTTATTAGCCCCCTCAATATTGACTGTTTCTTCAATATTTTGAGGTATTTTTTTAAGAGCTTCAGATATGTATTTGATAAATATTGGAGAATTGTAAAATGTATGAGCTATTAAAATGGCTTTTAGATTGTACATAACATTTAAATTTATTCCGATTTTAGATAAAAGACCATTTCCTGAATATAGTATAGAAAAAGCTATTATAGCAGATATTGGAGGAAAGAAAAAAGGTATAAATAATGAATTTTCTATAACATTAGAAAGTATATTTCTTTTTCTTGATACATAGTAAGATGGCAACAATGAAATAATTAATGAAAGTAAGGATGATAGTATACTTTGTAATAAAGTAAAAGATAGGATCCGCAATGTTCGCAGATCCCATATTAAAATTAAACTTTTTGTATTAAAAAAATCTTTAAGTATAAAAAATATAGGAAATATCCAAAGTAAAGCATAATAAAACTCTACTTTTTTTAATACATTATTTTTTCCCATTGTTCTAACCAAGTTTCCATATTTTTAGATATTTTTTCAGAATCGACAGAAACTATTTTTTCTGGTATTATTGCATATTTAAAGGATTCGGGTAAAGTGGTATTAGTTACGGGAAACATCCATTGATTTAAAGGTATCTCTTTTTGAAAATTATTCATTAATAAAAATTCTATGAATCTTTTAGCTAATTCTTCATTTTTTGTATTTTTTATTATACTAGCAGTTTCAATTTGAACATAGGCACCTTCTTTTGGTATAAATGCTTTATATTTAGTACTTTTGTAATATTGATAAGAGTATGCTCCATCTGTTGCATAACTAACCATTATAGGTGCTTCTCCTGCTTCAAATTTTGAAAAAGATTCATCCCATCCTGGTGCTACAGTTAATATAGCTGGTTTTAATCTTTTCCAAAAATCTTGCCAATTATCTCCATAAACTGCAATTGTCCATAAAAGAAAAGATTGTCCTGTACTTGACGTTCTTGGATCTTGAATAATTATCTTTTTATTTAATTTTGTTAAATCTTCAAAAGAAGTTGGAACTGTTTTTAATGTTTTTGGATTATAAACAAAAGCTATTCCTCCATAGTCATATGGTACTGTATAATCATTTAATATTAAATCTTTATTGTTTATTTTAGATATATTTATTGGTGTATATTTTTCTAAAATACCTTCTTTAATTGCTTTTACTGATAAAGATTGATCAAGACCAACTACAACATCAGCTTTTGAATTTTTCTTTTCTAGTAATAATCTTGAAAGTACACTTCCACCATCACCAAGTTTTACAAGATTAACATCACATCCATACATACTTTCAAATTCTTTTAAAACTTTGTCTTCAACCCAATTTAAACTTTCATAAGTGTATACAGTGAGAGTTGTTGAGAAAACACTTATAACAATTAAAATACTCATAATAACTAATATACCTTTTTTCATATTATACCTCCATAAAAAAATTTGCTCCCAAGCGGGAGCAATTATAGTTTTATAATTTTTCCGCCTTCCTACACCAGCATTATCTGGATCAGGTATTAGGGTCGATTGAAAATCCTCTCAGCATTAAGCTCCCCTGGCTTTTTTTAGTATTTACTTTATTAATAATTTTCTTTAGAAACTTCTCCATTTATTATTTTTATACCAGCACTTGCACCAATTCTTTCAGCACCTGCTGCAATTACTTTTTTTGCATCCTCAAAGCTTCTAACTCCTCCAGATGCTTTAACTTTTAAGTCATTTCCAACGACAAATTTCATTAAAGCAACATCTTCTGGAGTTGCTCCACCTGTTCCAAATCCTGTTGAAGTTTTTACAAAGGTTGCACCAGCAAGTTTTGAAAGAACACAAGCTGCAATTTTTTCTTCTTTAGTTAAATAACATGTTTCAATTATAACTTTAACTGTTTTACCATCGGCTTCATCAACAACAGATTTTATATCTTCAAAAACATAATCATATTTTTTTGCTTTTAACATACCGATATTTATTACCATATCAAATTCATCTGCTCCATCATCAAGTGCAGCTCTTGTTTCAAAGGCTTTAACAGTTTTATCATTTGCACCCAACGGAAATCCTATAACTACTGCTACTTTAGAATTACTTCCATTTAATTTTTCTTTTGCGAGTGATGCATATGCAGGGTTAACACAAACTGAAAAAAAATCATTTTCTTTAGCTTCTTCACAAAGTTTTTCAATATCTTTTGGTGTTGCAGTAGCTTTTAATAAGGTGTGATCAATATACCTTGCAATATTTTCTGGTTTTAATTCGATGTTTTTTTCAGAATAATTAAAACTTTCATTTACTTTTTTTATTTCTTTTTCAATACTTTCTTCCAACCTTTTTAAATCCATAATTGAACCTCCATTAATAAAGTCTTTTACACGTTCTCCATCCAAATAATAATCTTAAAGATTCATAAAAAGGAACATTTATAATAAAATCGAAATCCTTATGATAATTATTTTTTAAACTTTTTAAAATTGTTTTTAATTCAGTATAATAGTCTGGACCTTTTAAAGTCATTTTATATTTTGTAGTTTCAGTAATAAACTCTAAAGTTTTCAATCCCATTTTATTTGTGCTTCCGGGAATAAATAATATATCTAATTCACCATATATTTTAATCATGCTTTGATACACTTTGTTTGCTTCTTCTTTAAGGTTTGCATTAAAAAAGTTTATAAAATTTAAATCTAATTTTTCAAAAATATAACTTTTTGATGATTCGTTTAAAAAAAGTATGCTGTTAATTCTTTGTGAAAAAGCACAATATTCAGGAGTTTCATGCCCTTTTTTTGATTGTATAGTTTCTATACATTTTGCACAAGGAGTATTTTCTCTTCTAATAGAAGAGAAAATAGATAATCTTTTATCAATGTCTGTTCCAAATAAGGTCATATAATAATCTAATAAAGTTATAGTTTTTTTTGCTTTGTTTTCAAGAAAACATTTTGATAAATAGGCTTTTGATGCTATAAAATCTTTCTTATATATTGAAAGAGCTAAAGAAATAAATGAATAATTTAAAAATTTATTTGCAGTAGTTAAAAATTTATAAGCACCATCAAAATTATTTACAGAAATAAAATATAAGGATAACAACAAATATGGATATCCTGTTTGAGGGTATTTATTTACAATTTCTTTTGCATAAACAAGAGCATCTTCATCTTTTCTAAAAACTTTTAAAACTCCATAGTTAAATTTAGATTCGATATCTTTACCAAGTAAAAAAAACTTTTCTGCTTTTTCATAATCATTTCTCAATAAATGCATTAGCCCAAATTGATTATAAAAGTAACCAGGCGATTTGTTAGTTAATTTACTTTCAAAGTAAAAAGATAATTTTTCATCACTAATTTCTATATCATATAAGTTTATATCGAACCACGTTTTTATTTTTTCAAATGGTATATTTATTCCAGATAAAACTTTATCTGGTTTGTATATGGTTCTCTTTTTTTCTGTTTCTTCTTCAGATTTTATTTTTCCCCCTTTCTTTTTTAAGTCTTTTTCCATTTCTTTTTTTAATTTATATATTGCCTCTAATTTGTCATTCTCGCTCATTTATATACACCTTCTTTTGTAAATTAAAACTATAATATGAATTGTTTCCTATTATAACATGATCATTTAATTTTATTCCAAGTAAAGTACCGGCTTCATTAATTTTATTTGTTAAATCAAAATCTTTTTTACTTGGTTCAGGGTTTCCTGATGGATGATTATGTACAAGAACAATAGAGATTGCATTATTTTTTATTGCACATTTAAAAATATCTCTTGGGTGTGCTATTGAAGCATTTGCAGTTCCTTGACTTACTTCGTTAGAATTTATAATATTTAATTTTGAATCTAAAGATATAACCTTTACAACTTCTCTATCATAGTATATCATATTTTCTGATACTCTATAAACATCTTCGGGTGAATTTATACTTACTTTTTTTTCTTTCATTTTGTATAGATGATATCTTTTGCCAAATTCAAGAGAAGCTTTTAAGTTTATGGATTTTACTTTTCCAATACCTTTTATGGAAGATAATTCTTCAAAACTTGCCTGTTCTAACTTAGTTAGAGTTTTATATTTTTTTAAAAGTTCTTTTGAAAGTTCAAAAACATTTTTTCCTTTTATTCCACTTCTTAAAATAACGGCTAACAATTCATCATTGGTTAATTTTTCTACACCATATTTTATAAGTTTTTCACGTGGAAGCATATTTACTCTCCTTTTTTAAGTATAAATAATATTAAAATATAAAGTATTCAAAAAGATTGTAATTCAAAAAATAATCTTGATATTGGAAGTCCCATAACATTATAATAGTCACCTATTATTTTATTTATAAAAACGGCTCCAAAATCTTGAATGCCATAACTTCCAGCTTTATCAAAAGGTTCATAAGTACTTAAATAAAATTTAATTATAGAATCAGTTAAATTATTAAAAAAAACTTCAGTTTTTTCATAAAAGCATCTTTTTTTGTTTAATGTTCTTATAGTAACTCCAGTAAATACCTCATGTTTTTTTCCAGAAAGACTTTTCAACATATGAAAAGCATCTTCAAAATTATTAGGTTTTCCTATAATTTTTTCATTTAAAACAACTATTGTATCAGCTGTAATTAATAGTTTATCATTACTAATTTTTATAGAGTTGCTTTTTAATTCTGAAAGTTCTACAACTATATTTTCTGGTTTTTTTGAACTATATTTTTCAACTGTATTTGATACTTTTACTTCAAAATTGTTGAACAATAATTTTAGTAATTCATATCTTCTTGGTGAACCTGATCCTAGTATAATATTGTATTTATTCAAATTCAACACTCCTAATAGTTATTTTTACAATTGAAGCATTTATAAAAGCTGTTAAGAAACCTGTTCCTACCATAAAAGGATAGTACCAAAAAATTCCTTTTGAATGTATTATAAAAATACCAGCTACTATAATTTGAACTGAATTATTTACAAAGGCTCCAATTTCACTAATTCCAACTATTCCAAATTTTTTAATTTTAGATGCATAAAACATAAAAATACTTCCTATTAAGCTACCAGTAATCCCCATCCAAAAAGTTGGAGTGAAAAGTTTTCCTGTAAACATAGAACCCATAATTGATTTTATTAAGATCATATAAATTATATTGCTAAAACTCATATTTTTAACTATACCAAGTAATACTGGAAAATTAGAAAATCCCCAACGTGCTCCAGGTACAGGAATAGGCATAGGTAAAAAACTTTCAAAATAATATATAGCTGAAGAAATGGCACTTAAAATTGCAAGATAAGATATTTTTTTAGATTTTACCATGTGATTAAGTCAACTCCATTTTTTTTCTTTTTGCCTATAGGTTTAATTACAATTTTATTTGGTATACAGATTATATCTTGTGAGGCATTATTAACCCAGCCAGTATCAATACAAACCTTTAATTTACATGTTGAATCTAAAGCTCTTACCATTTTATTTTTATACTCTACATGCATTAAAATATTACCAGATTCATTTTTTATAGTATAGGTACCATCTTTTGTTATGTTAAATATATTTTTACCATTTAAAAAAACTTTTGCTCCTTCAATTGAATAGTTATTTAAATTTTGAAATATATATAATGAAATTAAAAATAAAATACCAGCTAGGATAAAGTAAAGGTCTCCTTTTTTTAAAAAAGTCATCTTCCTTTCTCCATAAAATAATCAAAACCAGAAGTTTTTGTTCCTTCACCAGTTGGTGAAATAATATAAGCTTGAATACCAAAATTAGTAAAGTATTCAAGAGAAGGATTGTTGTATCCAAGAATAAAAAGTGTTGTTGCAAATGCATCAGCTGTCATTACTTTTTTTGCAATTACAGTTGAACTAACAGATTTATTTGATGGATATCCAGTTTTAGGATCTATTAAATGATGATATCTAATACCATCTTTTATAAAAAATCTTTCATAATTTCCAGAGGTAGCTACAGCTCCACTGTATAAATATAATGTTCCTATGCTACTATACATACCTTTTTTAAAAGGATCTCTTATACCAATTACCCAAGGTAAATTTCCATATTTAGGACCAATTATTCCAATATCTCCACCAGCATCAATAAAACCTGTAGCATTAGGGTCAATTCCTTTTATTCTTTCAATGACTTTATCAACTGCATAACCTTTAGCTATTCCACCTAAATCAATTTCTACACCTTTTTTTAATAGATAAACTTTATTATTTTTTTGATCTATTTTTACATATCTATAATTTACATATTGTAATGCATTTTTTATAGCTTCTTTACTGGGTACTTTTTTTGGTGAATTAACATCATCAAATCCCCATAATTTCATTAAAGGACGTATTGTTGGATCAAAAGCATCTCCGCTTATTTTAGCTGTATTTAATGCTGCTTGAAATAAGAATAAAGCTTCTTCATCACATTCAACTTCATCATTTTTATTTAATTTGTAGACTATACTTCCTTTAACATTTGCACTAAATTTTTGATTTAGTCTTTGAAGTTCTTTTTCTGAAATATCTAAAAGTGTATCAGTTGATACTTTTTCACCAGAAATGTATAGCTTTACTATAGTGCCAAGGGTACTTACAATTCTTTCTTTATATTGAGGTTTAGGTTTTGAAAGTATTAAAAAAAGGATTAAAGATACAGAAACTAAAAATGCAATACTAAAAATTGTTTTTAGTACTTTATTATTTTTTGACCACACGTTTTACAACCTCCATGTTCATCTAAATTAATTTTTTGAATTTTATATCCATTTCTTTTTATTAATAAATTACCACAATTTGGACAAAATGTAGATTCATATTTCTCTTCCCAAAGATTTCCAATATAAACATAATTAAGATACTTTTTTGCCATTTCATAAATTTTTATGAGTAGTGATCGGCTTGTTTTAGATTCATTATACTTAAAAATAGGATAGTATTTTGAAATGTGCAATGGAATATTTTTTGATAAATGTGAAATCCACTTAAATTCTTCTTCTAAATCATGTAAATTATCACTAATTTTTGGAACTATCAAGGTAGTTAATTCAACATGAATATCTTTTTGAAAGGCTAATTCTATAGAATTTAAAACATTTTTTAAATTTCCTTTTAGATATTTCATATAGTTTTTTGAATTAAACGTTTTTAAATCTATGTTTACAGCATCAATATAATTTAATAGTTTTTCAAATGGATATTCATTTATAAAACCATTTGTAACTAAAATATTGTAATAATTTTCATTATATTTTTTTACTTGAACGCATGATTCATATACATATTCATAACAGGATAAAGGTTCTGAATAAGTATAGGCTATTCCATTCACATTTTTTTCGTTAATAATTAATGGGATTTCATTAGCTTTTACTTTAGATAGGTAATTTGGTTTAAATTGAGAAATTTCAAAATTTTGACAAAAAGGACATTTTAAATTACAACCCCAACTTCCAATTGAAAGAACTTTATCTCCTGGATGATAATGGAAAATAGGCTTTTTTTCAATAGGATCAATAGATATTGAAGAAATTTCTTCATAATTTAAAGAGTATAATTTATTATCTATATTTTTTATTGTTTTACAAAGACCAGTTTGCCCATTTTTTAATAGACATTCATTAGGACACAATTCACATTTTATACTTTCATTTGTAGCTTTATAAAAAGAAAGTATTTTTTTCATTTTAATAAAGCCTTTCTACTGAAAATTTATATATGTCTAATGGTTCATTTCCATAAATTCCTGCCTTCATTTTTGCAACTTTTATTTGTTTTTCAATAGAATCGATCCCTTCTAGATCTGGTAATAAAACACCTCTTCGCCAGCCACTTTCAACAACTATTCCATAATAACTTGGATCTAATTCTTCTGTATCTTCGACATACTCTAATTGTGAAAGTATATCGACAGTTACTTGTATATCTTCGAGTTCGTTAATTGAAACTGCAGGAAATCTTGGATCTGTTGTAGCAGCTGAAATAGCATTTTCTCTTATTTCTTTAGCTAAATTTTCATAAACAGGTTCAATAGTTCCTATGCAGCCTCTTAAACTTCCATCAGAGTTGTGTAAAGTTACAAAACAACCAGCTTTTCTTATAAAAAGTTCTTCTGGAAGATTATTATCTATATTTATTTTAATTCCATTTTTTATGTAATTTTCTATTACCTTTATTGCCCATTTTACATAAGGGTGTTCTCCAAACATAAATGTACCTCCTTTTATAAAACTGTTTTTTTATTAATAATTATATCATACTTTGTGTATAATATAAACTTTTTATACATAATTTATGCTATTCTTTTCACTGCTAAAGTACTTAAATTTACACATTTTTTTGTGAATTGAAAAGTTAAAAATTATATGTAAATAAAAAATAAGGTGAGCATATCTAAGTGTCCCAAAAGAAAAGAATAAGTAAAAAAAGAGAAAAAATGGAAAAACAAAGGCGAGAGTACTTTGTAACGTTTTGCTACTTTCTTGAAAAGTTTGGAAACACAAACGACACGCTGATAATGTATAAAAAAACATACGAACTGAAAATTGACAATCCATGGCTGAACTTTCTGTTCTACAACTATTACGGAAAAACAGATGATTCAGGTGAATTTAAAAGATGTATAACCTTGCAGGAAAGTATTAATTATAACAAAAAACTACCTCGAGAGTAGTTTTTTGTTATTGTAGGTAAGATTTTAAAATTTTCATAAGATTCGGCTTGCCTTTTACGTAATCATACACGGCCTTTCCAGTTTTATCCTTTAAGGTTACGTCAGCTCCTTTTTCAAGTAAATATTCTGCAGTATTTTTTTTTCTGGAAATGATGGCTTTTGTGAGGGGGGGATAATATTTACCCATTTGATTTAAATTACATTTATTTTCCACCAACAGTTTGACAAAATCTAATCCGGTGTATATCGCTATATCTAAGATTGTTTCATTTTCCCATGAAATGGCATTAGTATCCGCACCATTTTTTATGAGATATTCAGTCATTTCGTAATTTTTATTCTTAATTGCATAATAAAGCGGGGTATATTCGTGCCATCCATTGGTGTTTACACTGATACCAGCATTTACAAAGTATTTTATGAGTTCAAAATTATTTTCTTTTGCTGCAAGAACAATTGCTTCATCATTATATTTTACGTTTCTTTCTAACAATAATTCAGTAATTTCAAAGTTTTTCCTTATTATTGATAGATTAACAGCACTATCGTCTGGTAAAAAGTTTGTATAATCGTAAGTGCCATAATTATCAAGTATATATTTTACGATGTTATAACTGTTATAGTATATTGCATAGCCATAGGCTGAAATCATTGTTTCTTTAGTTAATTCTAATCCGCTGTTATAAATGACTTTAAAAGTATCAAAATAATTATTGATTGAACTGGTATCGAGGACGGTACGATAATCTTCGTTCCTATAGTTGAGATTAAGATTTTTATTTTCCAATATGATTTTTACTTCTTCAATATTTTGATTGCACACGGCATTGAATAAATCATTGATTGAATTTGAAAAACTAAAAATATTAAATATTACAATGAAGAGTACAGTAATTTTGTTTTTCATATAACCCTCATTTTATATCCTTGTTTGATATTTTGTAGAAATCATGTGCAAAATTGTTTTTGCCTTTGCTTGTTCTCTTTAAATCAAAGTTTTTATCTTCATATGGTGAACTATGTTTAAAAGAATCTTCCCAAACCTTTTTAGCGTCATCTATATCATTATTTGTTCTTTCAATGTTTTTTAAATTTATTCCATCTATTTTATTTTTAATATTCAACTTTTCATCAAGCAAATAAATACCCGTAATGATAACAAACACCTGCCTAAAATATTAATGATTTAAAAAAGTTTTCGTTTAATACTTTTTGCATTGTATCATATTTATTTTATTTTTTCAAGAATTAATTTGCAAAAGTTATAAAAAATATCAAGTAATTAAATATTTATAATTTTCAAGAGCGATTAAAAAATTACTGTTTAATGTATAATAAAAGTAAGCCAGGAATACAATTGAAAAATGGTCCAGTAAGGAAAAAATATTTAATAATCCAGTACTCTCAGCAGCAATTGTGGATAGATTAACTCACAGAGCATATTTGGTAAATATGAATAGAAATAGTTATAGACTAAAAGAAACTGAAGAATTTATTAAAATATTAGAGTAAAGGGAATATATAAAAAAATAGTTAGAAAAAAATAACTAAAATTTAGTAATATACAAAGTGTAGATTTTTTTCAATATTTTATTTTTTAACCAATTTTTCAATTATAATTTGTCTTATTTTTGATATGCAAAATAAAAAAGAGAAGTTATTTATTTTTTGAAGTGTTTTTTTTAAATTCAATAATAATAACGAATAATATACGGTATATAGGTATATTAACTTAATACCTGTTTTATTAAAGGTTGACTATTTTTTATTTTCAAATATAATATATTAGTTAACATTATTTATAAAACAAGTGTTGTATTTTTCTAAAAAAAGGAGTATAATTTCCAATGTAGGGACTTTAATGTTTATTAAATTCGAAATTCTTTAAGAGGGGAACAAAATGAAAAAAAATGATTTGAAAACTTTTGGACAAATAAATTTAGTAATTTTTTTTGGAATAGTTGTTATTACAAATATATTTGTTGGATTTGGAATAGGATATTTTATATACACACTTACTAATAATAAACTTTGGTTAATAATAATGTTGTTTTTAGGGATGATATCTGGATTGTACAATGGAATAAAAGAACTTTTAAAAGAGGCAAAAAAATATGACGAAATTGGAAATAACTCTAAGAGAGATGATAAAAAAGACGATTCTTCTAACGATAATTGAAGTTTCAATTTCTTTTTTTATTTATAAATTTAATTCTTTTTGGATACTTTATGGAAGCATTGGTACAATATCGGCATTGCTTTTAATGTCTACAGATATAAAAAAAATGGCTTTTTATAAGAAAATTCCAAATGGTTATTTTGTACGTTATGCAATTTACGCTTTTATATTATTTACTGCGGCATTAGTTTCTAAAATAGCACTTATACTATCTTTTATAGGTTTAATTAATTTAAAGATAGTTCCTTTTATTACGAATAAAAATTTATAGAGCTTGGGGGTGTAAGGATGTCAAACGAAAAAGACAATAAATTAAAAAAAATAATTATTTCGTTTTTTTCGCTTTACGTTGTCCTCGGTATTGTAAACGTCATCATGTCAAAAGAAGGATTAAAAGAGATGTTAGATGGCGTTGGTCAAAGGTGGATTTATAAGTTTGGTGATGGTTTTTGGGGACAAATAAACCCTATGACTTTAATCATTTCAGCTGCAATTATGATTATAGTTGTATTGTTTTTTTCAACAGTCAAATTTGAGAGAATTCCAGGAAGAAAACAATCAATAGTAGAGTTAGTATTGGATTACTTCTGGGAACTTGTTGAAGATACTATTCCAGATAAAAGATTTAGAAGAGCAACATTTGTAATTGCCACAACTTTATTCTTTTATATTTTAGTATCGAATTTATTGGGCGGTATGCCTGGGATAAGTGTTGTACCAAAATCTTCTGGATTATCTTTAGAACTTTTTACAGATACATGGTATACTCCAACATCTGATTTGAATGTTAATGTAACTTATGCTGTAATGGTACTCATCATTAGCCATATTTTTGCAATAAGATCTAAAGGAATTAAGAATTGGTTGAAGATGTTTATAGATCCAACACCATTAATGTTGCCTATGAACTTGATTGGTGAAATTGCTAAACCTGTTTCTCATTCATTGAGGCTTTTTGGAAATATAATGGGTGGTGGAATATTAGTTTTAATATTGAGTTCAATGTTAAAATATTTTGTACTACCAGTATTTTTATGGGGCTTTTTTGGCTGGTTTGTTGGATTAATTCAGGCTTTTGTTTTTTCACTTCTTGCAATTGCCTATATAGGTGCTTTACTTGAGTAAAAATGTTCAAAAATATAATCAACCATCAAAAAAAAGGAGGAGAAGAGTATGGATTTATTAAAAACTCTTGCGGATAATGCAGGTACATTAGGTATTGGTCTCTACTTTCTCGGTAAATTTATAGGTGCAGGGCTTGCAATGGGTATAGGAGCTATTGGTCCTGGTGTCGGTGAAGGTAATGTTGGTGCACATGCAATGGATTCTATTGCTAGACAACCAGAAATGGCTGGTACAATAACTTCAAGAATGTTACTTGCTATGGCTGTTACAGAATCAACAGGTCTTTATTCTTTAGTTATTGCTTTTATTATCCTTTTTGCAATGTAATTAAATTTTACCCGGAAAAGGGGTGTGATAAATGCTTAGTTTTAACATGACTTCAATAGTTAATCTAATTGGTTTTACTGCATTTATGATTACTCTATACTACATGCTTTATAAACCATATTTTGAGATGACTGATAAAAGACGTGCAGAAATAGAAAAAAACTTAAATGAAGCAGAAAAGCTTCGTATTGATGCACAAGAAAAGAAAAAGTTATCGGAAGAAGAACTTTTAAAAGTTCGTGAACAAAGAGAATCTTTGATTAAAAATGCTGAAATGGAAGCAAAAAAAATTGTTGAATCAGCAAAAGAAATAGCTGAAAAAGAAAAAGGAAACATAATAAAAAAAGCTGAAATGGAAGCAAATGAAATTAAAGAAAAAGCAATGAAGGAAATGCAATCAAAGGTTGTAAGTTTATCAATAGCAATTTCTGGAATGATTTTAAAGGAACAATTAGATAAACAAGCTAATCAAAAGATGGTACAAAGAGCTATTGACTTATTTGAAAAAAGAGGAGAAAACTTATGAAAGTTTCTTACTCACTTGCAACCAGATACACTAACGCATTGATTGCCCTTCTTGTTAGTAATGAAAAACTGGAAGATTTGGATAAATATATATCTGGAATAAAAAAAATAAATGCAAAAATTGAAAATGATGATGCATTAAAAGATATTGTATTTAGTCCTTTACTTCCAAAAAAATATATTTCAGACTCTTTAGTAAAAGTTTCTGAATTAAATGACGAAATATTTGAAAAATTTATTTATGCAATAGTACAAAAAAAGAGACAATCACTTTTAAAAGCTATTGAAATCATACTTGAAAGATATAGCTACGAACTAAAAAAACTCATAGAAGTAGACGTAATGCTTTCAGATAAAATTTCTGAAGAGTTGCTTGAGAACATAAAAAATGTGCTTAAGAAAAAAACTGGAAGAAATATTTCTTTAAAAGAGGTTATTAATGAAGATCTTATTGGTGGATTACAACTAATAATTGATGATAAACTCTTTGATTACTCTGTAAAGGGTTATCTTGAAAGCATTGAACGTTTATATGCTTCCAGTCGGGGGTGAATAATTTGCGAGTAAATCCTGATGAAATAACAAAGGTTATAGAAGAAAGAATAAAAAGCTATGAAAGTGGTGAAATAAAAGAAGTAGGTTGGGTAATACAAGTTGGTGATGGTATTGCAAGAGCCTATGGAATGAAAGAAATAGTAGCCAATGAATTAGTAGAAATAAAAACAGAAAATAATGATATTGTTTATGGAATTGCCATGAATCTTGAAGAAGATAATGTAGGTATAATAACTCTTGGAGATTATAAAAAAATCAAAGAAGGCGATAGAGTTATAAGAACGAAAAAAGTTATTGAAATTCCAGTTGGAGAATCTTTACTGGGTAGAGTTGTTAATCCTTTAGGCTTACCTCTTGATGGTAAGGGGGAAATAAAAACAGAAACTTTTTATCCAATTGAAAGAAAAGCAACTGGAGTTATAACAAGAAAACCTGTTGATACTCCACTTCAAACAGGATTAAAGTCTATTGACTCTTTAATACCTATTGGTAGAGGTCAAAGAGAATTAATAATTGGAGATAGACAAACTGGAAAAACTGCAATAGCAATAGATACAATAATAAATCAAAAAGGAACAGGAGTTAAATGTGTTTATGTTGCAATCGGGCAAAAATCTTCAGTTGTTGCAAGAATAATAAAAAAACTTGAAGAAGCTGGTGCAATGGATTATACAACAGTAGTTGTTGCAAGTGCAGCTGATTCTGCTTCATTACAATACTTAGCTCCTTATGCAGGTGCATCTATTGGAGAATATTTTATGTTTAATAAACAAGATGCTCTTGTTGTTTATGATGATTTATCTAAACATGCTGCAGCTTATAGAGAAGTTTCACTTCTTTTAAGAAGACCACCTGGAAGAGAAGCTTATCCTGGTGATGTATTCTATTTACATTCAAGACTATTAGAAAGAGCTGCAAACCTTGAAGAAAATTATGGTGGTGGTTCTTTAACCGCTCTTCCAATAATTGAAACTCAAGCAAATGATATTTCAGCATATATCCCAACAAATGTAATTTCAATTACAGATGGTCAGATATATCTTGAAAGTAGTTTGTTTTATGCTGGATTTAGACCTGCTGTAAATGTTGGTTTATCCGTTTCAAGGGTTGGTGGTTCTGCTCAAACAAAGGCTATGAAAAAAGTTGCTGGTAGTTTGAAACTTGAACTTGCTCAGTATAGAGAACTTGAATCATTTGCACAATTTGCAACAGATCTTGATGAATCAACTAAAAAACAATTAATAAGAGGTGAAAAGTTACAAGAATTATTAAAACAACCTCAATATAGTCCTATGACAGTTTCAGAACAAGTAGTATTGTTGTTTGCTGGTTCAAAAGGATATTTAGATGATTTACCTGTAACTTCAATACAAAAATTTGAAAAAGAATTTTTAGGATTTTTAAAAACTCAAAAAACATCTTTAATGAATGAGCTTGAAGAAAAAAAGGTTTTATCAGATGAATTAAACAAAGACCTTACTCAAGCACTTGACGAATTCAAAAAAATGTTTAAAGCCTGATTGGCGGTGATTTTATGAGTAGAGGTAAACTACGTTTAATAAAAAGAAGAATAGAATCTACAACATCAACTATGCAGATTACAAGAGCAATGCAAATGGTTGCTTCTGCAAGGTTGAGTAAGGTTCAAAAAAAGATAAACTCAATACAAGAATATGCTTCTTATGCTGAAAGGATAATTTCTAAAATAGAACCAGATTATGATAGTCCTTTAGTAAAACCAGGCGACGGAACTTTAATAGTGGTAGTTTCTACTGATATGGGACTTTGTGGATCATTTACAGGGGATATCTCTTCTCATGCAATAAAAGAAGCAAATAATTGTTCGGATTTTAAAGGATTTCTTGTAATAGGAACAAAGGGAGAAATAGAAATAAAAAATTATGGTGATATACTGCTTTCAAGAACAAAGTTGTATGATATACCAACTTCTGACAATGCAGAGTATATTTTAGATGATATACTAAATATTGTTAATTCAAAAAAAGCAGGAAAGGTGAAAATTGTATATGGCGAGTTAAAAAATGCTTTAATACAAAGGCCAAAAACAATAGACCTTTTGCCAATAAAATATGAATCAAAATTAGATACAAGATATGAATATGAACCAGCTCCCGAAATACTATTTAAAGAAGCATCATATTTATATATGCTTTCACAAGTATATAGATATATGTATGAAACAAAAGTCAGTGAGCTTTATGCAAGGCAAAATGCAATGAAAAATGCTACTGAGAATGCTAAAAATTTAATTGATGATCTTACTCTTGATTACAATAAGCTAAGACAGTCTTCAATAACTACTGAATTAATAGAAATTGTAAATGGTGCCCAAGCACTTCAGGAGCAATGATACACACGGGGGTGAAAAGTGTGGAAATGAATAAAGGTAAAATAGTTAGTATAATAGGACCAGTTGTTGATATAAAATTTGAAGAAGGACAGCTTCCTGAAATATACGACGCCCTTGAAGTTATGAACCCTTATACAAATACAAAATTAGTTTTAGAAGTTGAACAATTAATAGGTGATAATACAGTAAGATGTGTCGGTATGGATTCAACAGATGGATTAAAAAGAGGACTTGAAGTAACTCACACAGGTTCTTCTATAAAAGTTCCTGTTGGTAAAGGTTCATTGGGAAGAATGTTTAATTTACTTGGTAATCCAATAGATGAAAAAGGTGAAGTTACTGATGTTGAGTACTGGCCTATTCATAGAGATGCACCTTCATTAGAAGATCAAAATACAGAAATTGAAATACTTGAAACTGGTTTAAAATGTATAGATCTTTTAGCACCATTTCCAAAAGGTGGTAAAGTTGGTTTTTTTGGTGGAGCTGGTGTAGGTAAAACAGTTCTTGTTATGGAATTAATAAGAAGTATTGCTATAGAACATCATGGACTTTCTGTTTTTGCTGGTGTTGGTGAAAGAACGAGAGAAGGAAATGACTTATGGCTTGAAATGAATGAATCAGGAGTTATAGGAAATACAGCTCTTGTTTTTGGACAAATGAATGAACCACCTGGAGCAAGATTTAGAGTTCCACTCACAGCATTGACTATGGCTGAATACTTTAGAGATGCTGAAAAGAAAGATGTATTATTGTTTATAGATAATATCTTTAGATTTGTTCAAGCTGGATCAGAAGTTTCAGCACTTTTAGGAAGAATGCCTTCAGCTGTTGGTTATCAACCAACTTTGGCATCTGATATGGGACAATTACAAGAAAGAATTACTTCAACAAAAAATGGTTCAATTACATCAGTTCAAGCTGTTTATGTTCCAGCAGATGATATAACGGACCCTGCACCTGCAACGACATTTTCACATCTTGAAGCTACTATAGTTCTTTCAAGAAAACGTGCAGAACTTGCTTTATATCCTGCAGTTGATCCACTTGATTCTAATTCTAAAATATTAGATCCTAATGTTGTTGGAGAAAAGCATTATGAAGTTGCAAGAAATGTACAAGAAGTTTTACAAAGATATAAAGATCTTCAAGATATAATAGCCATTCTTGGTATAGAAGAACTTTCAGAAGAAGATAAGTTAATTGTTAATAGAGCAAGAAAAATAGAAAGATTCTTAACACAACCTACATTTGTTGCTGAAAAGTTTTCAAATATACCTGGAGCTTATGTAAAATTAGAAGATACTATTAATGGTTTTGCTGAAATATTGTCTGGAAAATATGATCATATATCCGAAAATGCTTTTTATATGGTTGGAACAATAGAAGATATGCTTGAAAAGGCAAAAAGTATGGGTATAAAAGTATAATAAAGGAGGGGTGCAATGTTTAAACTAAAAATAGTTACCCCTAATGGTATATTCAAAGAATTAGATGTAGAATATGCAGAATTTACTACCGTTGATGGTAGCATGGGTGTGTTAACAGATAGACTTCCAATTGTGTCTCGGTTGAAGGTTTCTTCACTTTTAGTAAAAGATAAAGAAGAAAATAATCATGTGTTTGCCATAAATGGTGGAGTTCTTGAAATGGATGGTAAAGAATTAATTATTTTAACAACCGATGCAGAAAACCCAGAAGATATTGATGTTGATACAGCTATGAAAGCTATTGAAACTGCAAAGAATCAATTAAAACAATCCAATGATACCATTGAAAAAACAAAATTAAATGCAGAAATAGAAAAAAATATTGTAAGGATTAATGTTGCAAAAACAAAATAGGGTTATCCCTATTTTGTTTTTGCATTTATTTTTTTAGGAGGAAACTAATGAATGCATATATTGTTTCTAATCCAAATTCATATTTAAAAATAAAAAAATATTTAGAAAAGCTTAACTTTTTTTCTTTAATAAACTTTTATTCAGAAGATATTGAAGATAAAAAAGAAAACTTTATAATATTTTGTGAAAATTCAGAAAAAGAAGTAATTGAATCTATAAAGAATAAATATATATTTTCTCCTATTTTAATCCTTTTTGAAAAAGAAATAAATGAATATTTATATGAATATATGTTTGACGAATATTTATATTTAACTGAAAGTATTGAAAAATCAAAAATAAAGATAAATAATTTATTTTTAAAAAAGAAATTTGAAATTGCTTCAAATCATATTTTTGAAGCTGAGAAATTATTGTTATCTAAAGAAAGAATAAATTTAATACAAAAAATAGAGGAAGATAAATTTTTATTTATAAATTTTTTAGTTGGAATTTTAGAAGTTATTTATGAATCTAAATATAAGAATTTATCTTTTCATGCTCATAATGTAGGGCATCTTTCTGGTATATTAGCAGAAGAAGAAGGTTTAAAAGCAAGACAAGTAACATATATCGAATGGGCTGGTTTTTTTCATGATTTATATATAATATTTTCTGAAGATAAATCAAAAAGTATGTTAGATCATATAAAGTTTTCAAATAAAAAAAAAGATTTAACAGTATTATTTGAAATAAATAAAAATATATTTGAAAATGACATATATGATATTTTAATTGATTTTTTTTCTAATAATTTAGTTAAAATGAATAAACTTTCTAAATTCATACAGTATTCAGAAATAATAGATTTAAAAGTGTTTGATTTAATAAATAAAAACTATAAGCTATCTTCAAATGACGTGGATAAACAATTAAAAGATTTAATTAAAAATATTCCATTTGAAGATATAAAAAGTACATTTGAAAAATCTAAAAAAAGAATTTTATCTTATTATTCAAAAATAGTAAGAAATCTAAACTCATAAATACTTTAATATGGAATTTAATAAATCTTCATTAGTATTTGAAAAATTTTTTTGTAATTTTTTTAAGTTTTTGGTTTCTATTTTTAATATTTTTTTTAGCTTAATACTATTTTCGTTTATTATATCAGGAAAAATTATTTTATCTTTATTAAAAATATAAATAATATCATTGTTTGCCAAATCTTTGCATTTTTTTTCATTTTTTTCATCGGTAATTAAAATATCTAATTTTTTGAATTTAATTAAAGAAATTAAAGCAGGATTATTCATTTCAGTATTAAATATAAAAGATAATTTATTAGTTTTTATTTGAATTTCTCTATCTTTAAAAGGAGTTTCTGTATTTATAACTGTTATTTTATTTTCATAAATTTTTACAAATAAGTTTTTATATTTTATTATTAAATATATTCCAAAAACTGATAAAATTTCAGCTAATTCTTGTAACTTTGTTTTTTGTAATTTTTTTGTAGTTTCATAAAAATAAAGAATACAACCATTTTTTAAACCAATTTCAATTTGATCAAAAAATGTTTGACCTTTTAAATTATTTAATATATAAAGATTTATTTTTTTTAGTTCAGATTCTTTAAAATTAATATTTTTTAATATTTTTTTTATTTTATTTTTTAGAAAAAAATATTTAATTTTTTTTATCATCTATATATCCTCGATTTAAAATTAATTAAAGCTTCCTTTAATTCTTTTTTATACCTTCCATAAGTATACATAATTTCTTTTTTTTCTAAGTTAATATAAGCATAAATAGCATCTTTAAAAACAAACATATTTTCGTTATTTGAAACTATATATGAGATATAAATCTTTTTTTTATAAAAATAAAATATCATAACAGGTATGTGGACTTTTCTAATATTAGATTGAACATGTTTGTATATTTTTTCAAGATTGTTTAAAGTGCTAATTTCAAATTTGAATATAATTAAATCAGTTTTAATTAATTGATTATAAAAATAATAATTAAAGTTTAAAACATCTTCTATATAACCAAAGTTTATTTTAAAATTACTTATTTGAATTTCTCTGTTTTTTTTATTTAATAAATAATGTTTATTATTATTGAATAAGTTTATACTCCTTTTGTTCATAATAAAAATAACTTCACCTTGGTCATAAGACCAAGATGAAGTAGAAAATATTAAATTAATGTCTTCATTTAAAAATTCAATTGCATTTATTGGATCTCCTGCAAATATTTTCATTAATACTTTTCCATAAACACCTTATAAGCTCTGTATGTTTCATATAAGTCGGCTTTTGAAGCAATTTCATAAGGAGCATGCATTCCAAGAAGTGCTACGCCAGCATCAATAACATCAAGATTTTTTTCAGCAAAAAATTTAGCTATTGTTCCGCCTCCACCAAGGTCAGTTCTTCCAAGTTCTCCTGTTTGCCATGAAACATTGTTATCATTTAATACTTTTCTCAATTTCCCTACAACTTCAGCATTTGCATCATTTGTACCACCTTTTCCACGAACACCAGTGTATTTTGCTATAACAATTCCATAACCTAATTTTGGTGCATTTAAAGGGTCATGAGCATCTTTATAATTTGGATCGAGAGCTGCAGCAACATCAGCGGATAGTAAAGTTGAATTTTGCAAAGTATCTTCAATAGCAATAACAACATCTTCATTTTGTAATTTTAATAATTTTTTTAATACAGGTATCCAAAAATGATTTTTAGCTCCAGTATTACTGTCGCTTCCAATTTCTTCTTTATCAATTAATAATAATGCTGGACTTTTTCCATCTGGTGATGATTCAATTAATGCTGTAAGCCCTGTGTAAGAACAAATTCTATCATCATGTCCATAAGCAGCAATTAAACTTCTATCAAATCCGACATCTCTTGCATTAAATGCAGGAACTATTTCAAGTTCTGCACTTATAAAATCTTCTTCTATTATTCCATATTTTTCATTTAATATATTTAATATATTTAATTTAGTTCCATCTTTTATTTCTTCATCATAAGTAATAGATATTGTCCCAAGTAAAACATTTAATTTTTCAGCATCAATAGCTTCTCTAATAGGTTTTGTGTTTCTATCCAAATGAGGTAGTAAATCAGAAATAACAAATATAGGGTCGTCTTCTTTATCCCCTATAGAAACTTCAATAGGAGTTCCATCTTTTTTTATTATAACACCATGAAGTTCTAATGGGATATTTAACCATTGATATTTTTTAATTCCACCATAATAATGAGTTTTAGCCATAGCAATTTCTGTATCTTCAAATATTGGTTCTGGTTTTAAATCAATTCTTGGTGCATCTAAATGAGCTCCAACTAAGTTAATTCCATCTTTTATTTTTCCATTAATTTTTATGGCAAATAAAGATTTATCTCTGTTTACAAAATAAACTTTATCTCCATTTTCTAACTTTCCTAATTTTTCATAATAATCTAAAGGTTTAAAATTATTTTTTTCAAGTTCTTTAATAGAGTACTTAACGGCTTTTCTTTCTGTTTTTGATGAATCTATAAAAGTTTTATAACCTTTTGCATAATCATCAATAACCTTAAATTCAATATTTTTCCAAACTTGTTCTTTTTTCATGCTAAGTTTTTTTTGAAGTTCTTTATAATCCATTTTAACACCTCCATATATATTTTAACACATTAATTATTTTTTAAAAAAGTAATAATATGGTATAATTAAGTTGTTGTAATATTTAATGTATTCTTAAATAATATATAATATAATTAATTCGTATAACGTATTAATTATATCATTAAAAGTAATTATGTCAACTTTAGTTTTAATAGATTATTGTTAAAGAAGGTGGGAGTATGTTTAAAAATTCTTTAGTTTTAAAAATTTCCATACCAGTGGTAATTTTTTTAATTTTAATGATGTCTACTATGGGAATAATGAGTATTAAGAATGCAAAAAAACTTTATTTAGAAACATTTAATGAACAGGCTATTGAACGTTCAGATGAAGTAAAAGAACTTCTTCAAAGTTTATTTGCTCAATTTTATGGTCCAATTCAAATGGCTACAGGAGAATTAAATGCCCTCTATTTTTTTGATCAACAAAGTGTTGAAGATACTTTAGATTATGTTAGAGAACCATTTAAAACTATTAAAGGAATGTACTTTGCAAGTGAAGAAAGCGGAGATTTGTATGGTAAAGGTGATTTTAAAGTAAATGGAGATCCAAGAAAAACATTTTGGTATAAAGAAGCTGTTGAAAGTAAAAAAACAACTGTAATACCCCCTTATTATGATAAAACGAGAAAGGTGCCAATCTTAAGTTTTGTTTCTCCTATTTATAATGAAGATGGAAAACTAATGGGAGTTCTTCTTTCAGAGCTTAGTTTAAAAAAGATATTTGAAACATTGTCAAATGTGAAATTTGGGAAATCAGGTTATTTAACTATAGTTGATAATACAAATAAACTTATAATATATAAAGATTTAACTTTAATAGGTATGGATATTTCAAAACCAACTTCTAAAAATACTGATATGAATAAAGCATTTAAAGAGCTTTCAAGTAATTTAAAAACAAAAAAACAATTTACATACAGTATTGGAGAAAAAAATATTCTTGCAACAGTTGATTATTCAAAGGAATTAAAGTGGTATATAATTTTTAATTTAGAAGAAAATGAAATAGATAGTGCTTTTAATTATGTAAAAAATAATTTAATCATAATAGTAGTTACTTCATTAATAGTGATATTGCTAATTTTAATTATAAGTTTAAAAATAAGTTTAAAACCAATAAAAAATAAGATAGTTCCATCAATGAATAAATTTTCAAAAGGCGACTTGACATTTGAGTTAAATGTTAAATCAAAAGATGAAATAGGTAGCATTGCTAAAACAATAAATGAAACACGTGAATCATTAAAAGTTTTACTGTTAGAAATTAAGAACTCATCAACAGACGTTGAGATGTCTTCTGGTAAATTAAAAAATATGGCACAAGAACTCGATTCATTGACTATTCAAATAAGTACATCATTAGATCAAATGTCGCAAGCAAATACTAACATGGCTGGAGATATAGACAATATATCAAATAAAGTATCTAGAATTTATGGAAGTATGGAAGAAATCTCAAATCAATCTAATGATTATCAATCTGTTTTAAAATCAACTTTTTCTGGAATTGAAGGAGTTGGAAATAAAATAATGAATACTTCAAATAAAATAAAAACAGTTGCAGATGAATTTGAGGAAATAAATACATCAACTAAAGAATTAATATCACATACAAAAACAATAGAGGGTATTATTGATACTGTATTAACTATATCAGAACAAACAAATCTATTGGCATTAAATGCAGCAATTGAAGCAGCAAGAGCTGGAGAAGCTGGAAAAGGATTTGCAGTAGTTGCAGATGAAATAAGAAAATTAGCAGAAGGAAGTAAAAATGCAGCTGAACAAATTGCAGAAATTCTTTCTACAGTAACTAAAAGTATAAATAATGTATCACAAATGATTAATAAAGAACATGGACATGTTGAAACTTCTTCAAACGAGCTTTTAAATGTTTCTAAAGAAACCAAGGAAGCAATATCAAAAATAGGAAGTGTTCAAACTTGGATAAATGATATAATAGTAGAATTTAATACAACAACACAAAGTTTAATGAGTATAGAAAAAGATGTTGATAGCTTGGCAGCAGTATCAGAAGAAAATGCAGCAACCTCTGAAGAAATTTCTGCCATAGCAAAAGAATTAAATATTTCATCTAAATCATTAAATACATCGTCTGAAGAATTAAAAGACTTATCTTCAACTTTGATAGCAAATATAAATAAATTTAAAATTAATTAAAAAATGAAATGAGGTTTCCTCATTTCATTTTTTTATTTACACAAAATTTTTTATGGTCTCCTATTTATTACCAAAAATCCTACTAAAAAATTCTGAAATTTACTCTTAAAGCATATTTCAATATAGTCGATAATTCTTATGGAAATACTTTAAAAATAATAACTAATTTTATTTATTTTTACCCTCCAAGAAGAGGCGTTTACACAAAAGTTTTTATGCTACCTTCATTTTTATATTTATCTTATCATTTATAATTATTTCTGCATATTTTCTATCACAAAAAGCTCCTGGATTTAAAACTAAAGTTTTTCCTATTTTTCTTAAATCTTTTACATGTGAATGACCATAAATCATTAAGTCTAAATTTTCAAATTTGTTAATAAGTCCTTCTGTATATCCTCTACCAGTTTGATGACCGTGTATTATCCCTATTTTTTTATCATTTATTTTTATAATCTTTTTTTCTGGTAAAATGCTCTTTAAATAATAATCATCCATGTTTCCATATACAGCATGTAAAATAGCATTTTGTGAGTTTAAATAAAAGTATGTATCTTCATCTGTAATATCTCCAGTTACTATTATATGAGAGTATTCATTCATATTTAAGGTTAAAAGCTTTTCAAACTTACATCTTGTGGGAATGTGTAAATCGCTTAAAACTAATATTTTCATTTTTTTGCTATAATAACCTTTATTTCTACTTCAGCTTGTTTTGCATTTTCTGGTATATGATTGTGACCACATCCACTACAAGAATGTTCTTCCTCTTCTCCACCACAGCTGCAAGAATGATCTTCTTCATGATTACAACTACATTCATGGTGTTCTTCTTCAACTTTTGAATCGTCGTCTAATAAATGAATTTTATATGTTCTTAAAGATTTTTCAAAATTTTTTTCAAATCCCATATTATTTAAAATAGTATTTAATTCGTTGCTATTTTCTCCAAGAGTTAAATTTTCTCCACCAATTATTATATCTTCATATTTTTTTTCATTTATATAGAATAATATTATTTTTCCATTATTTTTTAAAACTCTATTGCATTCTTTATAAATATCATGGTTATATTCATTTATATTAATGAAAACAAAATCCATTGAGTTATCTTCTAAAGTAAAATTTTTATCAAATTTATAATAAGACGTATTTTTACTACCTAATTTAGTCATTAATTGATTTAAAACACTTTCATGTTCTTCAAAGAGATGTATACTCTTTGCTCTATTCATCATAGTATAAGTTAAAAAACCATTGTCAGAACTCAATATACAAACATTACTGTCTTCTTTTACTTCACACTCTTCAATAATTTCTTTCATAAATTCCTCAGAAGGAATACCAAATCTAAGTTGGTCTGTTAGTTCTTTTTTTACTGCTAAATTCATACTTTTACCTCACTTTTATTATTTAATTTTTTCACAATTAAAATATTTCATAATCTATTTTATCAAATATTTGTATACAAAATAATTAGAATTTGTAAAAATAAAGTGCGACTAAGTCGCACTTTATTTTTATTTGCCTTCATATTTAATTATGTGATCTTTTCTTGCTTTATTTTTTTCTGAAGGATTCATACCCCAATTTCCATTGTATATAGCTCCTTCCCAATCACCATATATTGGATTAGGTAAAACTACAAACTTAATTCCAAACTTATCTTTATCTTGGTCAACTATGCTATTTCTTTCTTCTAAACTTTTATGTCTATACATTGAAGTAAAGTCATTCAAATTATCTCCCATGAGCAATACTACTCTATGATCTTTTTCAACTATTTCTCTTCTTGGACCTTTATCAGAAGTTGTCGTTTTTAATAAAACATGTTCAACATCTGCTTCTGGAAATCCTTCTGCTTTTAAATTTTTTATAGTAGCTTCTTTTAAAGAATCACTTCTATTTGAAATATAATAAACATCTCCACCATTTTTAACAACATAATTTAAAAAATCTACAGCTCCTGGTAATGCTTTTGCTACTGCTGCTTCACACCATTCTTTCCAACCAGTTGGATATGATGTATCTTTTCCTATGTGTTCTGCATCTGCTGGACTATTGTTGAAAATAGTTTCATCTATATCTACAATAACTGCTCTTTTTTCTGTACTTGTATTATTTTTCATATCATTATCATAAATCATCTTTGCTACATTAAATGCTTGATATGATAAAGCTTTCATTTCACCTGATGTTTGATACCAATTTAAAGCCATAACCATTTGTTCGTTTAAGTCTTTTTTAGTATAAGCTGGAACAAGTCTTAATTTTTGTCCTACTTTTATTAATCCATTTTTATTAAGATTATTAAATGAAATAATATCATTAACACTTACACCCGTAGTTTGAGATATTTTTGAAACTGTATCTCCTGATTTTACAACATAAAATTCAGTACTTGCAAATACTGAAAGAGCAAAAATAACAATTAATAAGATACTAAGACCCTTTTTCAATTTTACTACCTCCCTGTGTTTAATTATGTTACGCAATATTAATTTTACTCTTATTTTTATAATTTGTCAAATTTTTTTTCTACTTCCTGGTTTTATTGGTGTACTTCCTTTTTTACACATTGGGCATTCCTCTTTTGTATAAGTTTTAGCATCTACTTTTAAAAGGTATATGGGGTCTTTTTTATTTATTTTTACTTCATTGCTTCTATTTATTATACATGCAGTACCTACAACTATTCCGCCTTTTTCTTCTATTAACTTCACTACTTCTTTTGTTGATTTTCCAGTTGTGATAACATCTTCAACAACAAGAACCTTTTGACCTTTTTCTATATTAAAATTTCTTCTGAACACCATAGTACTTTCATCGTTTCTTTCTGTAAAGATAAAAGGTACTTTTAAAGAACTTGCTACTTCATGACCAATTATTAATCCACCCATTGCAGGAGATACAACAATATCAACATCAACATTTACTTTATTTGCTATTTCTTTACCAAATTCTTCTGCATAATTTGGATACTTTAAAACCTGTGCACATTGAACATATGTATCAGAATGTAGTCCTGAAGATAATAAAAAGTGACCTTTTAAAAGTGCCTTTGTTTCCAATAAAATGTTCATAATATCCATCATAATCCCCTCGCTTTATTTAAGTTTTCTTTTAATTCTTTTGCTGATTTTTTAGGATCTTCAGAAAATATTATTCCTCTTGAAGAGTTTATTACTATATTTTTATAACCATTCAATCCTTTAAACAATTTTTCTATACTTCCTCCTTGAGCACCTATTCCAGGTATCAAATAAACCATATTTCCTGAATTTTTTGTTATTTTTTCTATATGTTCATCATTAGTAGCGCCAACAACAATTCCTATTTTATCTTTAAACTTTTTATTGTATTCATTAACATTTTTTATTACTTTTAAGTATAAGTCATTTTCTAATTCAAAGTCTTTAGCACCTTTGTTTGAAGTTAGTCCAAGAACAAATACATGGCTATTTTCTAATTCAATATAAGGATTTATTGTTTCCATTCCCATATAGGGATTTATAGTTATTGAATCAACCTTTAAATATTTAAAAAATGCTTCTGCATATGCTGCTGCAGTATTTCCAATGTCTCCTCTTTTAGCATCGATAATAATTGGTAATTCTGTATACTTTTTTATGTATTCAACAGTTTTTTCGAGTGCTTGTATACCTTTATAGCCATGTTTTTCATAAAAAGCTATGTTTGGCTTATAACCACAAACATATTCATTTGTTTGCTCTATTATGTATTTATTGAATTCAAAAATACCAATTGCATCTTTTGAAAATTTAGAATTAAATTTATTTGTATCACTGTCTAACCCAACTATCAATACAGAATTATTTTTTTCTCTCATTTTTAAGTATTTTTCGTAAAACATTTTATACCTCCTGCGCAGATGAAAAAATTTCATCTAATTTTTTATTTTTTTTCAATAAAAAATTGTTCAAATTTTTTATTATATTCACTGGGATTTCATGATCTATCATTACTCCAGTTCCAATTCCAACTAAACTTGCACCAGCCATCATAAACTCTAAAGCATCTTCAAAATTCATGATTCCACCCATACCGATTATTGATAAATCAGGATATTTATTTTTTATCTTGTATACTGTTGCAAGTGCTATGGGTTTAATTGCTGGACCACTCAATCCTCCAATTTTTCTTTTTAGAATAGTTTTTCCTGTGTTGATATCTATTTTCATACCTTTTATACAGTTAATTAAAGTTACTCCATCTGCACCAGCTGCAACGGTGTTTTCTACCAATTCATCCACATTTTCTATTCCAAACTTTACAAAAATAGGCTTTTTAGAAATTTTTTTTGCATTTTTTACTACTTCATATACTAAGTTTGGATTTTGAGATATTACTGCTCCTCCTTTACTAACATTGGGGCAAGACAAATTCAATTCAAATGCTTTTATTTTTGTACTATTTAATTCTTTTATCATTATTTCAAATTCTTGTGAATCGTAACCACCTAAACTTGCAATTATATTTGTATTTAAACTTTCTAAAAAGGGTACAGTATTTTTTTTAAATTCAATATATCCATCATTTTGAAGTCCTATTGAGTTCAACATACCTCCATCAACATTTATAATTCTTGGAGGAGGATTTCCAATTTTTGAATTTAAGGTTATTGTTTTTGATGTAAATCCACCTAATTTTGAAATATCAATTAATTTATTTAACTCTTCTCCATTACCTGAAGGGCCAGACGCTGTTATTACTGGATTATTGAAAGTAATTCCACAAACCTTTGTTTTTAATCTTTCCATTCTAATACCTCCTTTGAATCAAATAGAGGGCCATCTTTACAAACCATTTTTACACCATTTGTAGTCATTACAGGGCATCCTTTACACATTCCTTCTCCACAGCCCATATTTTCTTCAAGGGACATATAAATCTTTTTATTTGGGTACTTATTTAATAAAGCTTTTTGCATTCCCTTACTTCCACAAAAAATTATTCCATTTTTTTCTTTTAATATAGTATCTAATTTATCTAATGGATTTCCACTTTCTTCATCAATAAATAAACTTTTGTGTTCAAAAATTTTTCTTATACTGGAATTTTTGAATCCATAAAGTTCATTTTCAACAAGATTAGGATAAATTTTTTTAAAGTATATCAATGAAACAGCACCACATCCACCGCCTACTAAAACATACTTTAAATTTTTGTCTATTTTATTTATATAAGGAACTCCAAGAGGTCCTTTTATATTCAATATATCATTTTCTTTTAACTCACTTAAAAGTTTTGAAAACTTTCCTACTATTTTTACAAAAAAGGTTAAAACTCCATCTTCAAAGTCCATTACTGAAAACGGTTTTGATAACTCTTTTTTTAATGGATGAGATAGCATAACAAATTGTCCCGGTAAGATATTCATATCTTCAGTTAGTTTTACCTTTAAAATACAATATTCTTTGGATATCTTTTTTAATATTATCTTTCCTTCCACATTATCCCTCCTCATATTTTATTACACCATTTATTATTGTTTTTTCTACTACTCCTGGAATGTTCATATTCAAAAATGGTGTATTTTTTCCTTTTGAATATAATGTTTCTTCTGTTACCTTCCAATTTTTATTTGTATCGAAGATAGTTAAATCAGCATTGTATCCTTCTTTTATATCTCCAACATTTTTTAAATTGAATATCTTTGCTGGATTATGAGTAACCATGTTAATTAATTTTTTTAATGGTATAGAGTGTTTTTTAGAAATCATTAGTATTCCTGAAAGAAAAGTTTCAAGTCCACTAATTCCAAATGGAGAATTTTCAATATTTCTTTCTTTTTCTTCTTTTGAATGAGGAGCGTGATCAGTTATCAATATGTCTATTGTTCCATCTTTTATTCCATTAATTAACTCTTCTAAGTCTTCTTGTGTTGGAAGAGGAGGATTTACCTTGTAATTTGCATTTTTTACATCAATATCTTTAAATAAAAAATGATTATGTGTAGCTTCACAAGTTATATTTATGCCTTGTTTTTTTGCATCTCTTATTATTTTTACGGTTCTTTTAGTTGATATGTGAGCTATGTGTATATGAGCTCCAGTATTTCTTGAAACTTCAATATCTCTAAATGCCATTATTGTTTCAGAAATATCAGGTATACCTTTTATTTTGTACAAATTAGAATATACACCTTCTCTCATACTTCCATTTAATCCAGTAACTTCACAATGATCAATTATTGGCTTTTTAAGAATTTTTAAAGCTTTCAACATTAAATTTGTATTATTAATAGGACTTCCATCATCACTAAAACCTACAGCATAATTTTGTATTTCAGAGATATTTACAAGTTCTTTTCCATCTCTATTTTTAGTTAATGCAGGAATAAATAAAACATTTGATAAATTTATTTTTTTAATTTGTTCATTTAAATTTTTTATTAGTTCTAAAGTATCTATTGTTGGATTAGTGTTTGGCATCATTCCAATAGTTGTAATTCCACCATGTACAGCAGCTTTTAATCCAGTTTCTAATGTTTCCTTGTATTCGTATCCAGGCGACCTTAAGTGTACATGCATGTCTATTATTCCTGGAATTATAAGTTTATTGGAAGCATCAATAACTTTTTCATTTTTAGTGCTTATATGATCAGATATCTTGATTATTTTTCCATCCTTTATTAAAATATCTTTTTTACCAGAATTACTGTGAGAAATTAAAGTTCCATTTTTTATTAAAATTTTTATTCACCTCCATAAAAAAATATCCGTCTCAAATAGAGACGGATATCATTATTAATTTAGATAAGAATACTCTTTTAAGGAAATTTTTCTTTTTCAATTTAAACATAAATTCACCTCCAAGAGTATTTTCATAATATTTTAGCATTTTAACTACAAATAAAATTTAATTTTTTGTAACAAATAAATATTTTTTTTATTAATAAAAAATTTTATTACTTCTTTTATGTTATAATTAAATTAATAAACAGTTAAAAATACACAGGGGGGTGAGAAAATGAGTTTAAAAAAGTTTTTTTATTTTATTTTTCCTAGTGTTATAGTAATTTCTTTAATTTTGTCAATGTTATTTATGTTTTTTGCACAAGTGAAGGTTAAAAATTTTATAGTTGAAAAACAAAAAAGAGATATTATTAATCAAACAAAAACTATTATAAATTTAGAAAATAAAAAAGCTGAAGTATCTCTTATAACTTTAATGCAAAACGAAAAAGTAAAAGAATTGTTTTATGAACAAAAGAGAGATGAATTATATAATTATTTAAAAAGTTATTATTCTACTATAAAAAATGATTTTTATATGTCAACACTTCATTTTCATAATAAAGATATAACTTCATTTTTAAGATGGCATTCTCCAGAAAAATATGGAGATAGTTTAACATGGAGAAATATGTTAGTTGAAGCAAACAAATCTAAAAAAAGATTAGATGGTATAGAGGTTGGTAAAGCTGGTTTAGTTATAAGAAGTATAATACCTGTATTTTTTAAAAATGAATTTATAGGAACATCTGAAATAGGAATTACAATATCAAAAGAATTTTTAAAATCAATAATTGGAGATAATATTTGCTATGTTCCTTATGACTACTCAGGAAAAAGAATAGATAAATATATTATTGAAGATGATGATTTTTCTAAATTAATTAAAAAAGATAAATTAGATAAATTAATAAATGGTGAAGAAAAAGAAATAAATTTTATAAAAAAGAATTTTTTGTATGTAACTATACTTATTAAAGACTATACAGGTAAAAATGTTGGCGTATTGATAACAAAAGATAATATTACATCTTTAAATCTTATATTTAATAATGTTAGAAAGAGTTTAATTATTGTATTTTTAATAATAATATTTGTTTCTATATATTTGTTTATAATCATTGGAAGAAATATAGTGAAAAAAGCAAAAGATATTCAATATATTTCAAACAATGTAGAAAATAATAATTTAATAATAAAAGTAAAAGTAAATGAAAATTCTAAAAATGAAATAACTCATTCTGTAAGTAAGTTAAACAATGCAATAAAGAATTTAAGAAAAATGTTTTTGAATACAATAAATAATTTAAAAGAGAATGTTGTAGTTTTTAGAAATACGGAAATTTTATTAACTTCAGAAAATAAAAAAATAAAAAAAATTGGTGAAAAGATATATGATTCTAAGGAAAATATCCATTCAATATCTTCTTCAATTGAAGAAGTAAACTCAGGGGTTGAAGAAATAAGTGCTGGAGCAACTTCAATAGAAAAAACATCTCAAAATATAGTATTTATAACTAAAGAACTAACTAATTTTTCTGAAAAAAGCAATGAATTTGTAAAGATAATTAATGATAATATGAATCATTTATCTAATTTATCTTCAGAATTTGTGATTACAGTAGATGAATTATTTAATAAAACAAATAATATAGCAGATATAGTAAATACTATTAATACTATAACAGAACAAACAAATTTATTATCTTTAAATGCAGCAATAGAAGCAGCAAGTGCTGGAGAAGCTGGTAAAGGTTTTGCAGTAGTTGCAGATGAAATAAGAAAGCTTGCAGGAAAATCAAAAATTGCAACTGAAAAAATAGAAACAATATTAAATGATATAAAAAATAACATAGTAATTGTTGATAAAAAAACTAAAGAAATAAATAAAAATGTTATAGATTCAACAAATAAAACAGATACTTTATTTGAACAAATAAAAAATATTACAGATAAGACAATAGAAGTAAATGATGAAATGGTTAATTTAGCTGCAGTAAGTCAACAACAATCAGCATCTACAGTTGAAATTTCACAATCGATGGATAATTCAACAAAACAACTTTTTGAAATTACAGAAATTTTTGATGAGTTATATGAAAATATGAAAGAATTAATAGTGATCTTTGATAAAATAACAGAAAATTCCAAAAAATATGAAGAAATATCTTATGAAAGATATTCAGAAAATAATAAAAAATATACTTTATATACAAATTTGGATTTAATAAATGAAATAGAAAATATGAAAGAAAGTCATATAAATTATTTAAAAGAAGTAGAGAATATTTTAAAAACAAAGAGATTGAAAAATTTAGAAATTAATCCAAAATATTGTAATTTTGGAATATTTTATAATTCTTATAAAATCAATAGTTTATATAAAGAAGAATGGAAAAAAATTGGGGATATTCATAATTTAATTCATAATGAAACAGAAAAAATATTAAAGTATATCTTAGAAGATAATATAAATGAAGCTAAAAGAATATATGAAAATATAAAAAATAAAAAAGAAGAGTTATTTCAAATATTAAATGAATTAATAAAAAAATTAAAATAAAAAAATGTACGGATTAAATATCCGTACATTTATTATTAATGACCTAAAGCTCTTGGATCTAAAGCATCTCTTAAAGCATCTCCAAAGAGATTAAATGAAAGAGCAGTTATAAATATTAAAAGTCCTGGTATAAGAAGCCATGGATAATTTGTTAAAGCTTCTAAGCTCTGTGCTTGTGATAACATGAGTCCCCAAGATGATGAAGGTTCTGTAATTCCTAAACCAAGGAAAGACAAACTTGCTTCACCGATAATATATGATGGTATTGCCATAGTAGCAGATACAATTATATATGTCATAGTGTTAGGTATCATATGTTTCCAGATAATTCTTCTTCCAGGATAACCCAAAGCTACGGCAGCTTCAATAAATTCAGAAGATTTCATACCAAGAGTCATACCTCTAATAACCCTTGCCATACCTGGCCAACTTATAAATGAAAGTATGACGATGATGAGCATATATCTTAATGCCGGAGATAAATCACCCGGTAATAATGCTCCAAGAGCTATAAGTAAATAAAAACTTGGTAATGACATTAATATTTCAGTAAATCTCATTAATCCTTCATCTACCCAGCCACCATAATAACCAGCAGCTCCACCAAAGAAGAGACCTATTGTAAATGTTATTAATATACCTACAAAACCAATTGAAAGTGATACCCTTGAACCATATAAAAGTCTAGAAAGCATATCTCTGCCAAATTTATCTGCTCCCCAAAGATAGAATATACCATCGTTTGAGATATAATCTTTTAAAGAAGGTAATTTGGTTTTTTCTACACCAATAAAATGTACATTTGTAGGGATAAAACCTAATAGTTTATAATCCCAAGATTTGATGAAAAACTTAACATCGTATCTTTTAAAGGTAACTCCTTGTATATCTGCTGGATAAATATCAACTTCATCAAAGTTATCAGTTCCAACATAAATATAGTCTAACTTAAAGTATTTATTTATTTTTACTATATCTTTATCTTTTATTTTAGAACCATACTTCCAATTACTCTTTGCTTCGTCAATTGCTATATCTCTTTTGTCTTCTTTATAGAGCACTTCATTTCCTGTTAAAAAGTTTGAAAAATTAGGCTTTAAAAATCCATCTTTATCTCTTACAGGTGCTGTAGCTTGTTTATCTTTTTCAAATAAAGAAATAGGAAGTAAAATTTGATCATTTACACTTTTTTTATCTAAAAGTATTTCTTGACCATCTTTTGTAACTGCTTTATTCACTATATAGTAATTAAAGTACATTTCAGTAATGGTAGAATTAAAAGTTTCACTATACTTTCCAAGTTGATATGTTTCTTCTTTACCATTATCAGAATTAATAGCTTTTAATTTATCAAAATGAGTAGCTTCAACAAAAGTTCCTTTTCTTGTAACTGGATCTCTTTCTAAAGTGTATAAGTTTACATATCTCTTTGTTTTTTCTCCAGTTATTAAGTTTGTACTGTGCATCTTTGTTGAATGCATAAATCTATATTCAATGTGGTTTTTATAAGGGTCCATTGGTGAGAAAAAGTCAGCAAATATTGCAAAAAAGTAAAGTATTGCAAGAACCCACATTGAAATAACACCAAGTTTATGTTTTTTTATGATTCTCCAAACTAATTGTGGAGTAGATAAAAATTCTTGTTCAAAAACATCTTCTTTTTCATTTTCTTTATTTTTTGTATCATTATTTATCTTATTTTTATCAGGATTCATCCTTTTACCTCCGTTAAGAAAGTCTAAATCTTACTCTTGGATCAACAGCAGCAAGTAAAATATCTGCTACTAAATTACCAATTATAAGTAAAAATGCACTCAACATAAGATTAGCCATAACTAAAAATTGATCTTGCATATTTAAAGCTTGTAACATTAATGAACCCATTCCAGGCCATCCAAAGATATTTTCTGTAATTAAAGAACCACCAAGTAATCCAGCAAGTGTATACCCTAATGCAGTAACAATAGGATTAATGGCATTTCTTAAAGCATGTTTATATATTTTTGTTTTTCTTGGCATACCCTTTGCTTCTACAAATTGAACATATTCTTTATTCATTTCATCTAATAATTGACCTCTCATAATTCTCATTGTACTGGCAAGAGAAGCATAACCCAAAGTAACCATTGGTCCTATTACATGCCAAAAATAATCTCCTATTTGTTTCCACCATGGAAGATTATCAAATGAATTTGAAATCATTCCACCAACAGGGAACCAATGTGTCTTTGCTGACATAAAAAGCCATAACAATGAAAAAAAGAACGTAGGAATAGAAATTCCAATAAATCCAAATACTGTTAAAAATTGATCAGACACTGTGTATTGATGCAGTGCTGAGTATATCCCCAGTGGGATTCCAATCCCCCAGGAAAAAATAAATGTTGTAATACTTAATAAAAGAGTAGCTTCAAGTCTTCCACCTAAAATATTCCATACAGGCATTTTATAAGAGAAAGAATAACCCCAGTTTCCCTTAAGAACATTCTTTATCCAAAGACCATACCTTATAAAGACGTTTTTGTCTAAACCATACTCTTTTTCAAGTTGATGAATCTTTTCTTGCTTAATAGTAGGATTCATTCTTTGTTGATCCAAGAAATCCCCAGGTGCCAAAGCAATTATTAAAAATGCAATGAAAGAAGCACCAATTAAAACAGGTATTGAAAAGAGTAATCTTCTCAAGATGTACTTTAACAACTTTTTCATCCTCCTTTAAAAAATATAGCAGGAGAGCTAAGCTCTCCATGCTAAATTATTATTTTGTTTCTTTCCAAATACAGTATCTTTTCCAAAGTGTTGGTGCTGCTGGAGATGGTGTTGGGTTGAATATATGTACTGATTTTTTATAAGCAACTAAGTAATTTTGAGCTACTGTATAAACTAATATTTGATTTTGAGCTACTAACATTTGATATTCATTGAAAAGTTCTTTTAATTTGTCTTGATTTAAAGTAACTGCTTGTTCTTTGAAGATTTCATCAATTCTCTTTTCATAATCAGGAACAAAATAATCATCTTTATCTACCCATTTTTGACTTTCAGGGCTATAGTTCCAGAAATGAAGACCACCGTCTAATCTATTTACATTCCAACCGTCACCGAGATCTACTCCACCTGTAAGACCTATAATTATTGAATCCCAATCTCCACCAAATAACTTTTGAACGAGAGTATTGAATGCAATAGGTCTAAATACAACTTCTATACCAAGTTTAGCAAGAGAGTCAGATAAAATATTTCCAATTTCTTCTCTTACATTGTTACCAACATTTGTTGAAAGTGTGTATTTAACAATATTTCCATCTTTATCAACTAATTTACCGTCTGCATTCCATGTAAATCCTGCTTTTTTCAAGTATCTCTTAGCTTTTGAAATTGAGAATCTGTAACCTAAGTTTTCTACTTCTGGATCATAGAATCCTGATGAAGAAGAAGTTGGTCCATAAAGAGGTACTCCTAATCCATTGTAAAGATTATCAATTATTGATTGTTTATCAAAAGCAAATGCAATAGCTTTTCTAAAGTTTACGTTTCTAAACCATGCTCTTTTATATTTGTCTGGAGCATTAAAGTTAAATGCAATAAATTGAGAACCGAGTGCTGGTCCACCAACAACAACATTCCAACCTTTTTCAGAAGCTTCTGATTTAATTTGTGGGAAATCTTTTGCATTTGGTGCAAAGATATCAGATTCACCAGCTTCAAACTTAAGTAATTCTGTATTAGTATTAGGAACTATATTGTATACAACTTCATCTAAATAAGGTAATTGTACTCCGTCTTTAGATTTTGCATAGTAATAAGGGTTTCTTTTTAATACTAATCTAACGCCTTCTTTATATTCTGATAAAATAAATGGTCCAGAAGTAACTAATTTATCAATTTGATCTACAGTCCATGTTTGTTTAAAATGTTCAGGTGTATCAACTTTATCAGCAAAATAATGTTTTGGGAATATAGTCATTCCACCAAGCATTGTGTAACCTTGTCTGAATTTTGATTTTTCATAAGTAAATGTTACAGTGTAATCATCAACTTTTTTTACTACAGGTAAGTTATCTTTATCATCAAGATAAGCACCATTTCCATTTGCTGTCATTTCATTAACAAATGCAATTTTTTCTGCTGTAAAAACAAAATCATCAGCTGTTATTGGTACACCATCAGACCATTTTAAGCCTTTTCTTAAGGTGAATGTGTATTTAACACCAGTGAATGTACCGCTTTGTGTTTCTTCTACGCTAAAAGATTTTGCCATAGCTTGTAATGAAGTAATACCTTTATTATTACTTTGCATAGCAGAATCAAATAACCATGCTAATATATCTGTACTTGAAGTTTCTTGTGCTTGATAAGAGTTTAAAGTTTTTGGGCCATCAGTGGTTGTTAAATATAATGTTCCACCTCTTTGACCTCCGCTAACATTTTCAACTAACCATTCAACATCATCAGCAAACATAGCCAATGCTGCAAAAACAACAACAAACAACACTAAAAGTTTCTTCATGTAATGCCCTCCCCTCTGAGTTTTTTTGTATCACTTATATAAGAAACATCCTACTTTGTGATTTTCTCCAACATCATAGTAATTTGGGAATGATTTTTTACATTCAGCCTTTACATACTTACATCTTGGACTAAAGAAACAGCCACTTGGTCTATTTATTGGAGATGGAATTTGACCCTTTATTATAAATTGTTTTCTATCTCTTCTTTTATGTGGATCTGGAATTGGAGCAGAGTTTAATAATGCTTCTGAATAAGGATGCTTTGGATTATCAAATATTTCATCTGAATTTCCAAATTCAGCCATTCTTCCCAAATACATTACACCAACATAAGAAGAAATAAATCTAACAACACCCAAATCATGAGAAATAAATACAAATCCAGCATTCAATTCTTTTTGTAAATCTTTTAATAAAGCAATAATTTGTGCTTGAACCGAAACGTCAAGTGCTGATGTTGGTTCATCCAATATTATTAATTTTGGTTTTAACACTATTGCTCTTGCAATTGCAATTCTTTGTCTTTGACCACCAGAAAATTGGTGAGGATATCTATCTACATGATATCTTTTTAAACCAACTTTTTCAAGTAAGTCCATTGCAATATTTTTAGCTTTTTGCTTACTAGTAACAACTTTATGAAACAACATAGGTTCTATTAAAGTTTGACCAACGGTCATTCTTGGATTTAATGATGAGGTAGGATCTTGGAAAACCATACCAACATTCTTTCTAAAGTAAGCTCTTTTTTCATGCAAATTATGCATCATTTCATTATAGAATGCATCTTCACCTTCATCGTATATTTTTTTAAAGTACTTTCTTTGGTATTCTGGTATTTGATCAAGAGCATTAGTCTTATATTTTTTCTTTAAATCTTTTGCAACTTCAACATATTCTGTTTTTAAAAATGATTTAGCTTCATTATGTTTCATAAAGTAATGAGCTGTTTCTTTATCTTCTAAATAAATCTTACCAAATGTTGGATCATGAAGTCTTATAATAGTTTTTCCAATTGTAGTCTTTCCACATCCAGATTCACCAACTAGTCCATATGTTTCTCCTGAATCAATTGAAAAAGAAACTCCATCAACAGCCTTTACATATCCTACAGTTCTTTCTATGATAAATCCATGTTTCATTGGAAAGTATTTTTTTAAATTGTCAACTCTGAGCAACATTATTTATCATCCTCCGTTTTTTTCGTTATAACCGGATTAAAACATCTTATAAAATGATTTTCTTCTATTTCTGTTAATTCCGGCCATTCTTTTTTACATCTTTCGGTTGCTCTTGGACATCTTGGTAAAAATGGACAAAGAGCAGGAGGATTTAACATTATAGGTGGTTGTCCTGGAATAGGATTTAATTCTTCATTTTTTGCATCATGCCTTGGAATACAAGAAAGCAAAGCATGAGTATATGGATGCATAGGTCTATCAAAGATTGTATTAACATCAGCAAGTTCCATTTGATTTCCACCGTACATTACCATAACTTTATCAGCAATTTCTGCAACAACAGAAAGATCATGCGTTATATATATCATACCAGTTTGATATTCTTTTTGCAAGTCTTTCATTAATTCTAAAATCTGAGCTTGAATTGTAACATCTAAAGCAGTTGTAGGTTCATCTGCAACTAAAACTTCAGGGTTACACGAAAGCCCTATAGCAATTATAATTCTTTGCCTTTGACCACCAGAAAATTGAAATGGGTAGTCGTCAATTCTTTGTTCTGGATTAGGTAAACCAACTTTTTTTAATAGTTCAATAGCTATTTTCCTTGCTTCTTCTGGAGTAACATCTTGATGATAAACGATTGTTTCAATCATTTGATCAGCAACTGTATACATTGGATTCAAAGAAGCCATTGGATCTTGGAAAACCATTCCAATATGTTTTCCTCTGATTCTTGTAAAAGCTTTTTGACTTAATTTAGCTAAATTTACTTGTTCCATACTTCCATCGTGTGAAAATTCATTAGTGTTAAAAAGAATCTGACTTCCATCTACTATGTAACCAGGTTTTTTAATCATACCCATTATTGATTTCATAGTAACACTTTTTCCAGATCCAGTTTCACCAACAACACCCAATGCTTCGTTTTTGTGTAGAACAAAAGAAACACCATTAACAGCCTTAACAGTTCCTTCTGCTATATCAAAGTACGTTTTAAGGTCTTTAACAACCAATACTGGTTCATTCAACATTCTCACCCCATATTTGAATTTTGCCTCTGATATATTATAATAAATATGAACTTTAAATGTCAAGTCATAAATTTTTGTTGAACGTTCTTTAAGTGTGTTAAAATATAGTTAAGATTAAAAAATGAAAAAATTTTCATCATTTCAAATGGAGGTACTTTATATGAGATTGGATAAGTTTTTAATGAACTCAAAGATTGTAAAAAGGCGTGTTTTAGCTCATGATTTGTGTGAAGGAGGAAAGGTCAAAAAAAATGAAAAAATTTTAAAACCATCATATAAATTAAAGGAAAATGATTTAATAACTATTGAACTTGCAAATAGAGTAATAACAATAAAAATAAAAGAAAATACTTCTTTTGAAATTTTAAAAGAACATAGAAAATAATTTATATTTTAATGACTAAAGTAATAGTTGAGTTTACTCCACTTATATTACTTTAGTCATATTTTTTTTTATTTTCCCACAATTTTTTTAATTTTTCTTCTATCTTTTTTTCAACAGCATTTTTTTGTGGATTATAAAAAACATAGTTTTCTAAGCCTATTGGCATATAGTTTTGTTTTACAAAACCATTAAAATCATGTGGATACTTATAACCAATTCCAAAACCTTGTTTTTTATGATTTTTATTAATAGAGTTAATTAGATGTTTTGGAATTTTAATATTTTTTTCTTTAATTATTTTTTTTGCTTTATTGTAAGCAATTCCAACGCTATTGGATTTAGATGTAACGCTTAAATAAATTGTAGCTTGAGCTAAAGCATAATAACACTCAGGATATCCTATTTTTTCAACGGCATTTAATGCAGAAATAGCTATATTAAGAGCATTTGGATCTGAAAGTCCAATGTCTTCAGAAGCCGATATTACCATTCTTCTTGCTATATAAATTGGATCTTCACCGCTTTCTAACATATAAGCAAGATATAAAATAGCGGCATCTGGATCGCTTCCTCTTATACTTTTTATATAAGCAGAAATATATGAATACTTATCATTTGTGTTATATGAATTAATTTTATCAATAAATGGAGTTAAAGAATCAATAGTTATATCTTTAATGCCACTTTCAAAAACAGCTTCTATTATGTTTATTATTCTTCTAATATCATATGAATAATTATATAGTACGTTCCTTATTTCATTATTTATTTTTATATTATAGTAATTTTCAATTTTTTCAAATAAAGATTGAAAGTCAGTTTTATTTAATTGTTCAATTTTAAAAGTTAAAACTCTAGATAAAAGAGCTGGATTTATACTTATTGCAGGATTTTCTGTAGTAGAACCCAATAAAATTATTTCTCCTTTTTCTACACTCAACAACAATACATCTTGTTCTGCTTTATTCAGTCTATGAATTTCATCTACAAAAAGTATTTTAGGTTTTGAAAATAAAGTTTTTTCACTTTTTATAATATTTTTTAAAGTTTTAGAACCTTCCATAGCTCCTGAAATTTTGTATAAATCGTAATAATTAGATACTTCATTTAAAAAAGCATTTATAATTGATGTTTTACCACAACCAGGATCTCCGTATAGTATAAAAGATTTTACAACTTCATTTTTTATCCAATTTTTTAAAAGAGTTTTTAATTTGTTATTTCCAAAAATTTCATTTAAATTTTTTGGTCTTAGAATTTCATAAAGAGGTTTTTGATCTTTCATATTTTCTCCTTTTATGGTATAATTTTTTTAGTGTATTTTTTCTTAATACAAAATATTATACACCAAAGGAGTGGTTTTTTGTGTCTGAGTTTGAGGTTTTTGATTCAGAATCACCAAAAAAGAGTAACAAAAAAACAAAATTATTTTTATGGATTACAATTGTTGTTGTTATTTTATTGTATATTTCAACAGGAATTTTTCAAGTTGGACCATCTAAAGTGGCTTTAATCCAAACATTTGGAAAATACTCTTATTCAAAAGGTCCTGGTATTGGTCTCCATCTACCTTTTCCTTTTCAAACTCATATAATCTATGATATTAGATCATTAAAAAAGAGAGAAATTGGTTTTAGAACTACTTTTTATAATGGTAAAACAGACTATATTGATGTTCCAGGTGAATCAAATATGATTACAGGAGATGAAAATATTCTTTCAATTCAAGCTGCTGTACAGTATAGAATAAGTGATCCAGTAAAGTTATACTTTAATTTAATTAAATATGATGACTTAGTTAAATTGACAACAGAAAGTGTTTTAAGAGAAAGAGTTGCTCTTTCTAAAATAGATGCTGTTTTAACTACTGAAAGGGATAAAATCGCCATGGAAACAGCTGAAGAAGTTCAAAAGATTTTAAATTCATACAATGCAGGAATAAATATAGAAAATGTTTACTTACAAGACGTGGCACCACCTAAAGATGTTGTAGAAGCTTTTGTTGATGTAAACAATGCAAAGCAAGATAAAGAAAAGCTAATAAATGAATCACAAAAGTATGCAAATGATGTTATACCACGTTCTCAAGGACAGGCAGAACAAATTTTAAAAGATGCAGAAGGTTATGCTTATGAAAAGGTAGCTCTTGCTACAGGTGAAGCAGCAAGGTTCAAATCTATTTTAAAAGAGTATGAAATTTCAAAAGAAATAACAAAAAAACGTTTGATTTTAGATGCAATAGATGCAATGATAAAAAATTCTAAATTAAAGATAGTATCAGAATCAGGAAATACATTAAAGCTTCTCAATCTTGATACTGTATTAAAGGAGGCAACAAAATGAAAAAAATAATATCTATAATAATATTAATTGTTGCGATTTTCTTTTTGTTTTCTTCTTTTTATATAGTTAATCAAACGCAACAAGCAGTAGTATTACGTTTTGGTCAAATACAAAAAATAAAAAGTAATCCTGGACTTGGATTTAAGACACCCTTTGTAGATAATGTAGTAAAGTTTGAAAAAAGAATAATGCTTTATGATATAAAACCAGAAAAAGTAATTACATCAGATAAAAAAACTATAGTAGTTGATACTTATGCTCTTTGGAAAATTACTGATGCTAAAAAATTCATGGAAAGTATGAATAGTGTTTCAAGAGCATTAACAAGAATTGATGATGTTGTTTACTCTCATGTTAGAGATATAATTGCAAAATACAACTTTACACAGATATTATCTATAAAGAGAAAAGAAATTTTAAATGAGATAACTAGTAGATCAAGAAACAGTTTAAAGGATTTTGGAATATACGTTCAAGATGTTAGAGTAAAAAGAACAGATCTACCTCCTGAAAACACACAATCGGTTTACAATAGAATGAAAGCAGAAAGATATTCAATAGCAGAATTAATAAGAGCAGAGGGGCAAAGAGAAGCTCAAAAAACAAGAGCAGAAGCAGATAAACAAGTCAAAATAATACTTTCAGATGCTCAAAAAAAGTCTGAAATAATAAAAGGTACAGCTGATGCAAGTGTAATTACAATTTTAGCAAATGCTTTTGAAGAAGACAAGGATTTTTTTGAATTAACCAAAATAACAGACATGTATAAAAATTCTTTTAAAGATAGTATACTTGTAATTCCTCAAGATTCCCCAATTTTAAAGTATTTTAAAGAGGTTAATAAATGAAAAAAGTTTTTTTTGTTTTGAGTTTTTTAATACTTTTATTCTTATTAGTTAGTTGTTCTCAAAGTATTAAATATAAAATAAATATACCAAATCTCAAAGTTTCAAAAAATTTTCCTTTAGCAATAAAAACAAATTTTAATTATTCAAAAATAAAAATGTCAATTGATAGTTCTCCGGTGAATTTTATAGCTTCACCGGAGGGATTTTATATAAAGAATTTAGAAAATGGATTGCACAAGTTAAAAGTAGAGTTTTTAGATAATAAAGATTCTTTAATTACAGATGTTTCTACAGAATTGTTTTATGATTCTATTTTGCCTAAAATACAAGATATAAATAAAGAAATTGAAAATGGAAAATTAAAAATAAAATTTAAGATAGATTCTAGTGATTATGCTTATTCAAATATTTACTTGAACGAAGTTTTTGAAGGTACAACAAAAGATTCTTCAATAACCATACCATTAATAAAAAATTCTGGAAACATAAAAGTTAAATTAAAAGTTTTTGATAAATTGAAAAATGAGAGTGAAACAAGTTTTATGTTAGACACATCTAAAGATTCCACACCTGTTATATTATCTGATACTTTAAAGTTAAATTTGTTTTCTAATTTAAATATTTTAACAAAAGATGATTGGGATAAATCTCTAAAGACCTTTATCTATAACGATTCAAAATATTTGTATCCATATGAAATATTATCTACAGATTCAACACAATCAACTGTAATAGTTTTTGATTCATCAAGAAACTATTCAAAAAAATTAATGAACATTTCATTTGATACTAAAATACCAAACGTAGTAAAAAATACAACTATTTTATTATCAAATAAAGATACATTGTTTTCTTGGGAAACAGATCCAAATATACAATCATATGTTGTTGAACATTATGAAGATAAATGGGGATGGAAACCATTTTTAGAAACAGAATTATCTTTTGCTGAAGTGAAAAATAATGATATAATGTTTGTAAGAAAAAAAACAAAAAATGGAACATTGGGATTTCCATCAACTCCAATTTATAGATTTTCGTCAAATATTAATTTCTATTCAGCAAGTACAATTGAAAATATAAAAAATAGTACATATCTTTTAAAAATAAATTCCCCATTTTTTGTACCTTTTGATTTTTTAATTGAAAAAGGGAAAACTTTATTTGTGGAATCTGGAAGTGAAATACGCTTTTCGAATAATGCAAGAATGATAATAAAAGGAACATTGTTTATTATGGAAGGTATTGAAAAATCAAAACTGTCTGGGAAAGGAACTATATATTTAGATGGTGGAACAATAATAATGTTCGATACTGATATAGAATCAATAAATATTGAAGGAAGAGGAAATGTAATCTTTATACAAAATTCTAATTTTTTAAATAAATCAATTATAAATTTAAAATCTATAACAAGGTTTTGTTCATATTATAATAAATTAAAAGATGTAAATATAAATTTAAATAATTCATCTGGAGTATACTTTTATAATACAAAAATGAATGATTTGAAAATAAGTAATGTAGCTGAAACATTAATTGAAGGCAGTATTTTTAATTCAATAAATACAAAAATAAAATCAAGAATATTATTTGAAAACTCAAATGTAAATATTTTTTATTTAGATACATTTTCTTACTTATATTCTCATAATTCAATTATAAAAGATTTAAAGAAGAATAGTTATTCTATTTTTGTAAAAAGAAGTGATAGAATTGATTGAAGTTTTAAAGAAAAAATTTATTGAAATAGATAATGTGTATAGAAAATTAAAAATAAAAGCACCTTCTAAAACTCACATGCCAAATCATGCGAGTTCTTTTTTAATATTAACATCTACTATTAAAAATAATATGAAAGTAATCGAATTTGGAAGTGGAACTGGTCACGTATCTATTTGCTTATCAAAACTTTATAACATAAATATAACAGGTATTGAGCTACAAAAAGATTTATTTACAAGTTCTATAAAAAATGCTGCAATTAATGATTCTAAAGTAAATTTTATAAATGATGATGTGAAAAATATAAAGAAGTATTTTTTAGCTGAAAGTTTTGATTATATAATATCAAATCCACCACATTATTCAGGAGGAATAATCAGCAAAAATGTTGATAGAAAAACGGCAAGAACATTAGAAAAAAATACTTTGATAAATTTTTTAGATTCTACAAAGTACTTATTAAAAAATAAAAAAATATGTAACTTTGTAATTCATCCATCAATATTTACAGACTTTATAAATATTGCTAAAAGTAAAAAATTAGAACCTCAAGAAATGTATATTGGATATGGGAAAAAAGATGGAGAAGCTCAATTAATTTCAATTATCATGAGAAAAAATGGAGGAACAAACTTTAAAATTCATCCTCCAATTTATTTAATTTCTTCTAATTAAATTTTTATTTAATAATTAAAAATGATGGTTCTCTTTCAGTAAAGCCTTGTTTATTTATTTTAAACTTTCCACCAAGTCCTGTAAAGGTTTCTCCTCTAATATTTTTTGAAATATTTTCTGGAGAATGATACTTATTTATAAGATAAGTTAAAAAAGAATAAGAATCATACGTATTTATGAAGGAAGTATTGAGATATTTATTATCTTTGATAGTTTTTTTTGCATAATCACGATTGTATAATAAAAATATTTTTGTACCTTTTATTGAAGAACCGCCGTATTCTCTAAATTGTTCATTATCAATATAATCACTTCCATATATTAAAGCATTTGGATAAATATTTTTTATTTTTTGTACAGCTAAAGCGGCATTTTTGGGTTCCAAAAGCAATAAAACTGCATTGATTTTATTATTTAAATTAATATTTTGATAATTTGTTATTTCGTATTTTCCATTAAAATTTTTTAAAAATAAATTTATATATGTATTTATATAAACAGAATTTTTGTCACTTTTAATTATTAATACTGAGGTACTACTTTTGCTTATTTCTTTAGCTATAAGTTTTGATTGCAAGTCATCACTAATGCTTATACTATAAAAGTAAGGATTTTTACCAATTACTTTTGGTGAAGTAACTGTAGATCCTATTCCAAATATTTTCTTTTCTTTAACAATGTCATCAATGTAAGAAAAAATTGTACTGCTGGTAGCATGAATAAAATACTTAAATTTGTATTTATTTAAAGAAGTTTTAAAAATACTTCTAACTTCTTCTCTTTCAACTGAGTCATATGGTATATAAACTATTTTAAAGTTTTTTCCTATTCCATTTTTTATAGCTGTTTCTATAGCTTCTCTTGGATAACTTTCTAAATCATTTGTAAATAAATTAAAAACTGCTATAGTTTTCTTTTTAGGAAGAAAAACAAAAATGGAAATAATAATAAAAACACTAATTAGTAAAATCAAGAATTTTTTCATTTTTTAATCTCCTCTCGATTTTTTTCATAAATTTCAACAGCTTTTAAAAATGCATTAAATAAATCTGGATTTAATTTTATACCTTGAACAGATTTTATTAATTTTATGCTTTCTTCTTTTGATAATTCATTGTGATAAACTCTTTTATTTCTAATTGCATCATACATATCAGCATAAGCAACTATTTGTGCTTCTAATGGAATTTCATTTTTATTAAGTCCTTCAGGATAGCCACTTCCATTCCAATTTTCGTGGTGATACTTTATAATGTTTTTTGAAATTTGCAAATTAGATATAGGTTTTAAAAGTTCATATCCATATTGAGGATGTTTTTTTATTTCTTTAAATTCATCTTTTGATAGTTTACCTGGTTTGTTTAATATTTCATCTGGAATAAATATTTTACCAATATCATGAAGTATACATCCAATTTCTACTTGCTGCATAAAATTTGTATCTTTTTTTAAATTTAATTGATTCATCATGTATTTAGTAAGTTCTAAAACTCCTTTAGAATGCCCAAGGGTATATTTATCTTTTAATTCTATACCTTTAGATAAAGATAAAAGAATTTGTGAATTTCTTGTATAAAGTTCTTTATTTAGTTTATTTAATTCTAAATATTTTTCTGAGAGTTCTTCTGAATAACTTTGAAGATTTTCTATTAAATTTATATAAACAGTATTTATTTTATCTAATTCTATTATATTAGAATTTTTAATATTTATAGTTTCTTTAATTGCTATATTTTTATCAAATTTACTCAGTTCCATACTAAATTCACTTATATAATCAACAATAAATGAAATTTTAGAACTTATAGTATTATAAAATTTAAAAAATATTATTGAAATAGTTATTAAAATTCCAAATAAAATAAAGAATAAAAATTTAAAAAAACTATTTAAAGAAACAGTATATACAAAGTATAAATCATTAGGTATTTCTTTTTTTATAAAAAATACATATTTATTAAATAATTTTGGAATTAAAAACATTGTATTGTTTTTCCAGTTTTCTATATTTTTTCCTATTGTAGAATTGTTATTAGACAAAAGAATTATATTTTCTGAGTTGCACAAATAAAATGTTTCATCTTTTTTAAAATTTAATAAATCTAAGATTTTATCTAAGCATATTTCTGCATAAAGATAATTATCATCTTGTTCTTTTCTTAGGATTTTTAAAGTATGTTTATTGAAAAATATGCCACTATCAATTTTGTATAATTTTTTATCATTTATCCAATTTGAAAGGTCAATGTAGCCATCTTTTGTTTTAAGTTTATTGTTAGTTATAATTGAAATGATAGTATTTTCATCTAAGTTAGCGGGGTATTTTCTGAAAGTCATAGTTTTTGAAGATAATATATCAAAAATAAAATTAATTTTTTTATTTATAAAAAAATTAAAGGTTTTAACTATCTCATTTGCACTTTCAGAAGCTTTTGTTTCATACATTTTTTCAAATCCTAAAAATATGGATAAAAATATTATTAATATTACTAATATAGTAAAAATAATGAAATTTATTTTAAAATTCTTTAAAACAAAAGTGTTTAAAGTCAATTTAATCATCTCGCTCTTTTTGATTAAGGTTAATAATAGATTTTAATTGTATAACAATATTATATCATATTCTGATTAAAAAAATTTATTTATAATTTTTCAATTAGTTTTTTAGTAAAAAATGCTGTTAGTCCCCATATATAATATTTGTTGTATTTATAAAAATAAACATTGTAAGTTCCCTTTTTCCATTTATATTTTTTACCATTTGGTATTCTGTTGTAGGGAAATAAATTTGGTTTAGCAATAATATTTACATTGTATAATTCTGGTTTTTGTAGTTTTAAATGATTTATTGGAACAAATAATAGTTTTTCTACTTCAGCTTTATTTATTTTAAAATCATTGGTATTAATAGTACAAATATAAGAATGAATTAAAAAACCAAAGGGTGAATAAAAATCATCACCTTTATTTAATATATTTATATTTTCTTTTTTTACACCAATTTCTTCATATGTTTCGCGAATAGCACATTCTTTGTAAGATTCATTTTCTTCTACTTTTCCACCTGGGAATGAAATTTCAGATGGTTGATTTTTTAAAGTTGAAGATCTAAGTTCATATAATAAAAAATATTCATTATTCTTTTTTATTAATGGTATTAATATTGAATAGTGATTTTTAATACCAATTGTTTCATTTTTAAAATTTTTAATTTTTTTTATGATTTCCATATAATTAATCCTTAAACATATTCATATGTTCTTTTTCATAATCTCTAATCATATTTTTCTCAAATTTTTTTATATAAATTTTAGAAAATTCTTCAGCGCTTATATTATAAGAAAGCATTATTTTAGTAAAGTAAAATATTATATCTGACATTTCTTCAATAAATTTTTCTCTTACAAAAGTATTTTCCATTATTTCGCTTTCTCCACGTTTTTTTAAAATTTGTATTGTTTCTCCAATTTCTTCAATCATCCATAAAAAAGTATTACGAGCTTCTTGTGGATTTAATGGAGACCACTTATCTTTATTTTTTTCCCAAATTTTATATGACATATCTTTTAATTCAGAAATTTTTAAATCCATTACGTGCTCCTCCTATTTTTCTTTGAAATAAGAAAAAATAAACTACCAATAAATAAAACAAAATAATATGTTGATAAACGCCATATTAATACTGACGTATTTAAAACATAAATACTGGCTTTATTAGAAAATATTAAGTAATAAAATCCTTCAGCTCCACCAGATGTTCCAGGTGTTGGTACAACAGAAGATCCAACATCTAAGATTAAACTTCTAAAAAATAAATCTAAATTTAATTTTATTCCAAAACCATTTAATATTATCATACTTGTAAAAACATAAAGTAATAATTGAATAATACTTAAAATAAATATACTAAATAATGAAACATAATTTTTTGAATTTTTTTTAAAAAAATTTACAAATTCCTCAACTTTATTCATTATTTCTTCCATATGTTTTTGTGGATTTTTTAATATTTTTATTTTTTTTAAGAAAAGAGTCGTTTTTTTGACAGTTTTTTTTGATAATTCCTTGTTTAAAGAAAAAAATAATATTAAAAAAACAACAAAACCGTTTAGTAAAATTCCAGATATTAAAATAATAAATATATAATTATTTAAATGTGAAGAGTACTGTAAACCAATAAATCCCATTAACACCATAACTATTTGAAAAAACATTGATTTATAAAGTATAGAAGCCGTTGCTACACTTGGATTTATCTTTTCTTTAGATAAGTAATATACTTGAAGAGGTTGACCTCCAGTATAAAACGGAGTTAAATAACTAAAAAATTGACCTAAAATAATTATTTTGAATAATTTAAAAAAAGATATTTTTTTTCTTTCATCAAATAAAGATAATTTTAAAATTAAAGTTTCCACAAACCATTTTAAAATTATTATAAACATAGAAAAAAAAGCGAACTTAATGGAAAAATTTTTAAGTTCTTTAATATTTTGTTTTACACCACTAGTAATTGTAAAAGAAGAAATGATTAATGTAGTTATTATTACTGAAAAAATGAACCCATTTAAATATTTACTTTTTTTCAACATCTGCCTCCATTAAAAATAATGGCGCTGAGCGCCATTATAGACTATATTTTTTTTACTAAAGAGTCTAATTCCATTTTTTCTTCAGCTGTTAAAAGTTTATCCATATCAAGGATAATTAACATTTCATTATCTAAACGAGCTATACCACTTATAAATCTAATATTATTCATTCCACCAACGGCAGGCGTTTCTTCAATAGAATCGGAGCTTATGTTTTTTACTTCTTTAACATCGTCTATCATTATACCAATTTTTCTATCCTCTTGTTTAATTATTAAAATTTTACATTTAGATTTATCTTCAAAATCAGGGAGTTTAAATTTTTTCCTCATATTTATTAAAGGTAAAACAAATTCTTTTCTAAAGTTTATTACACCTTCAACATAGTCTGCAACATGTGGAATGACTGTAACATCCTCGTATTCGGCTACAGTATCAATTTTCATAATGTCAAGAGCAAACTTTTCATTTCCAAGATTAAAGGTTACTATTTTTATTTCTGTTGACATAATAAACCCCTCCTTTTTTATATTTTTTTATATACTCAATGATAACATAAAATTGGGTAAAATTACAACTGTTCATGATATAATTTTTTGAGGTGATTAATTTTGATTGAAAAAGAAAAAAAATATATATTAAATGAAAAAAATTTCAAAAGATTAATAAAAAATGCAATTAAATATTCTGTTATAATTCAGTGGTATAATGAAAAAAATGAACGTATAAGAGTTGAAATATTAAATAATGAAGAATTATGGACAAAGAATATAAAAATTCCATTGAATGAATTGAAAAGAATAGAAAAAGAATATAAGATTTCAAAACCAAATATGGATTCATTAAAAGATTTTAAAGTTGTTATAAAAAAAAGATACTATCTTTTTTTTGATCCTGAAATAATTATTGATGAAATTTTAAATCCAAAAAATTCAATAAAGTATAAAAATTATGAAAAAATAAGATATTTACTTGAAATAGAAGAAAAAAGTAAAAGAATAGATTCTTTTGATAATTACATAAAGAATAAATTTGATTTTTTACCAAAAGCAGCAAACTTTTCAAATTATTTTCTTTCTGAAAAATGTAATATTTCACCAGAAGAACTTTTAGTGGAGGGAAAAAATGTCTAAATTATATTTAATAGGAACACCCATTGGAAACATGGAAGATATGAGTCCTAGAGCAATAAGAATTTTAAAAGAATCAGATGTAATATTTACAGAAGATAAAAGGGTCACTTTAAAATTAATAAATAAATTAGAAATAGGACAAAAAGAATTATTTACGTTTAATCAAACAAATGCAGAAAGAGTTTTAGAAAAAGCATTTGAATTGATTGTAAAAAATAATGTGTGTTCTTTGGTTTCAGATGCTGGAATGCCTGTAATATCCGATCCGGGATCTCATTTAGTTAAAAAATGTAGAGAAAATAATGTGAAAATAGATGTTGTCCCAGGTCCAAGTGCACCTCTTACAGCATTAGCAGCCAGTGGATTTCCCGGTTCTAAATTTTTGTTTCATGGGTTTATTCCAAGAGATAAGAATAGAAGAAGGTTATTTAGAGATATAGTAGATTTACCATATTTACATATATTTTTTGATTCCCCAAATAGAATTTTAAAAACGTTAAAGGATATAAAAAATATAATGGGAAACAGAGAAATTTTTCTTGCAAGAGAAATGACAAAAATTCATCAAGAGTTTTTTAAAGGAACTGTAGATGAAGCTATTTCTTTTTTTGAAAGTAAAGATAGTATAAAGGGGGAGTTTACTGTTGTTCTTTCAGGAAAAAATTCTTGAATTTAAGACATTATCTGAATTATTAGATTATTTAACTAATTTTTATAAAAGATCAGAAATTTATAATACTTCTGTTATTATAACAGGAGATATTACTTCTGCAAAAAAGAGTAAAAATGGAGATTTATATTTAGAAATCTCTCAAAGAGATAAAAATACTAATTATTCATTGACTGTATTTTTTTCAAAATTAATGATACCTTATTTGCTAAAAAGGTTAAATTTAAATAATGAAAGAGAGTTATTAAATAAAAAATGGAAAATAGAAGGAACACTTCAATTATGGAAGTATAATGCTAAATTTGTTTTAAATGGGTCTTCAATTATTCCATTTGGAAACTCTGAAATAGATAAAAAGAAAAAAGAAATTTTGTTAAAATTAAAAAAAGAAAATTTAATTAATAAAAATCAAAATAGTTTATTAGATCTTGAACCGATAAAAAAAATAGCTATTATAACTTCCCCAACAGCTGCTGGATATGGAGATTTTAAAAAAAATATTCAATACGCTAAAAATATTCCTATTATACATTTATATTCTTCGAGCATGCAAGGAGCTAAAACTGTTCCTAATATCTTAAAAGCGCTTTCAAAAATTAAAAAATCAAAAATTAATTATGATGTAGTAGTAATAACACGTGGCGGTGGATCAAAAAGTGATTTGATATACTTTGATAATTTTAATTTAGGCAAAGAAATTGCTTTATTTAAAATACCAATTTTAAGTGCAATTGGTCACGAACAGGATACAACTATTCCTGATTATACTTCTTGGAAAAGATATTCAACTCCAACTGAAGTTTCAAGAGATATTGTAAATCAAATAAATTATTTTAATGATATTTTATTGAATTTAGAAAAAAACCTAAAAGTATCCTTTAATTTCTTTTTTAATATATTTGAGCAAAATACAGTAAAAAATTTTAAATCGAATTCCAATTATTTATTTAAAGAAATAATAAACTATAATAAAAAAATAAATAACATTTCTACTTTTATAAAATTAAATTTAGAAAGATCTACTAAAGAAATAGTTTTGCCTAAAGTAAACTTTTTAAAAAATTTTTTTCATAAAGATATTGAAAAAGAAATAAAAAATTTGAATAAAATATTTATTAAAAATGATAAATATTTTTCTACCAATATTTTAATGGTTGAGAATAAATTTACAAAAGTGTTTTCTAAATTAACAGAAAATAGTCCTTTTTCTGCATTTTTAAGTGGAGGAGCTGTTGTGAAAAAAAGTAAAAAAATAATAAAAAGTATAGATGAACTTGAGGTTAATGATGAAGTTGATATTTTATTTAAAGATGGTAATGCTAAAGCAAAAATTAAACAAAAAGAGGTGTAAAAAATGGAAAAAATTTTGAAATTGAAAAAATCTGAAATACAAAAACTTTCTTTGAAAGAATTAATTTCTATTTTAGAAAGTATAAATAGTTACTTTGAAAGCAATCAAGAAAATACTGATATTGAATTATCTTTAGATCTTTATAAAAAATCTATGGAAATAATGACGTATGCTAAGAAAAAAATGATATTAATAAAAGAAGAAAAAGAAAAAATTGATGAAATGTATAAAAATATAATTTCTGAAGAATAGGGAGGGATAAGTTATGCGAAGTATTATTATTAAAGGTGACGTTTCATTTAATGCCAATTCACAACTTTTAAATTCAAATATTTTCAAATTATTAATTGGGGAAATAATTGAAGATTCAGAAAAGAAAAAGAATTCTCTTATGCCATTTTTTGATCTTTTTTTAGTTGATACGGATGTTGTAGATACATTAAAGAAATATGATATAAATGCAATTATACAGCTTCTCTTAATATTGACTAAAAATAAAATTGAAGAAGTAGATGGCTCACCATATTATTGTTTTCCAAAATTGGGAAATAAAAAAGACTTACTCGTAAAATTTGTTGAAAATTTATTTAATTTGTGGAGAAATAAACATAGGTTTATAGTTAAGGAAGATAAGTTTACTCATAATAGATTTGAAAGAATATTCAAACAAATGGTTTTAGTAAAAACAAATTCAGATTTAAAAAGTTTGGTTTTGAGTATGTATAGACAAATTTTAATAAATATTTCAGATACTAGATTAAAAATTCTTAGACAACTTCCAGGCGGAGCACAAGTTGGATTTATTGTTGATACACCAAATGTAAAACAAAAAGCTAAAATAAATGCAGAATGGTTGTATAAAATGGAACATGTGTGGAGCTTTGTTTTTGAACCACCAGTAATTTTTTATACTAAATCTAATAAAAGAAGAGGTTTGTTTAAATTAAAAGAAAAAGGAATTTTAGATAAAATAAAATTAAATCCTCAAAATTGGTTTGTATTCCCAATACATGTTTGTAAAAAATTAATTCATGTAGTAGTTAATAAAGAATATTTAGCTTTGGCAGCTGGATTAGGAAACTTGTTTGAATTGGCAAGTTTTGAAATAGTAAACAATGTAAAACCAGATGGTATTTATATTTTAGGAATGGATAAAAATTTTTTTGAAGAAGATGATGATTATAATGGAGTAATATATCATGAAAAAGATGGAACTTATGTTGGAATAGTTGGAGATGATCCTTCAATAGATTATTTTGGATATATGAAAAAAGTTATTTTAACAATACATAATCTAATAGTTATAGATGAAAATAGATTACCTATACATGGAGCACTTGCTGAAATAAAACTTAGAAATGGTAAAAAAGCTAATGTAATGATTATGGGGGATTCTGGAGCGGGAAAATCAGAAACTTTAGATGCTTTAAATAGGCTACATAAAAATGTTTCAGAAGTAAATATTTTAATTGATGATATGGGATCATTAGATATATTAAAAACTGGAGAAATAGTTGCATATGGAACTGAAACAGGAGCATTTGTTAGATTGGATGATTTACAACCTGGATATGCTTATTCTGCAATGGATAGAAGTATATTTATGAATCCTAATGAGATAAATGCAAGAATAATAGTTCCTTATTCTAATTATTCAGAGATAATAAAACCTACAAAGATAGATTATTTCTTTTATGCAAATAATTATGAAAAAGTTAAGGAAAATGAAAAAGCAATAGAATTTTTTGACTCATCTGAAAGTGCATACGAAATTTTTTCAAAAGGAGCAAGAATGGCAAAAGGTACAACTTCAGAAAAAGGATTAACTTATAGTTATTTTGCAAATCCTTTTGGTGCAATACAAAAAAAGCAACAACATGATAAAACTGCAAAAATTTATTTAAAAAGTATGATATCTTCAGGTGTTAAGGTTGGACAAATAAAAACTCAATTAGGAATTGCTGGTTTCGAAAAAGATGGGCCATATAATGCAGCTCAAGAACTATTAAATTTAATTAACAATTAAAATCATAGTTGACATTATTAAAAAAAATATGGTAGAATGACTTTGTTCAAAATCATTCTACCTTTTTTATATTTTAATTACTAAAAAAATCACAAAGTGTTTTTTATAATATTTATTAATAATAATATCAAAAAATATTTTTAAAAAGCTTTGAAATTATTGTTATTATTAAATAATACAACTTTTAATTTATTTATAAAAAATCAATATATAAATAATATATATATATTATATAAAAAATAAACAAAACTTAAAATTTAATTTAGATAATTTTAATCTTAAAAATTTTTTATGATGTATACTTGTATTAAGGGACATTATTTAAATTAAACATTGAATTAAAAGGTTTTTAAAAATGTGAATATGTGAAATAAAAAACAATTTAGATAAAATTTATCTTATTTAGGAGGGAAGAAGATGTCAGATATGTTAGAAACTCAGTTGAAACAAGTTGAAGCTTACATCGACTCTCTTGGCGTTGAAAACAAGAGCGAAGAGGAAAGAAGAAGTTATTTGATTAATTGTCTTCATAAAGCACAGGATTTAATAGGTTATCTTCCTGTTGAAGTACAAAAGTTGATAGCAAAAAAATTAAAAGTACATACTTCACAAGTTTATGGAGTTGTTACTTTTTATAATTTCTTTTCTATGAAACCAAAAGGTAAATATCCTATTAGTGTTTGCCTTGGTACTGCTTGTTATGTTAGAGGATCTGGCGATCTTGTTGATGAACTAAAGAAGGTTCTTGGAATTGAAGAAGGTGAAACAACAGAAGATGGCTTGTTTTCACTTCATACTGTAAGATGTGTTGGAGCTTGTGGTCTTGCACCAGTTGTTATGATAGGAGATAAAGTACATGGAAGGTTAAAAAAATCTGATATGAAAAAACTAATTGATGAATATAGAGCAAAAGATAAGGAAGCTGAAACCATATAAAGGAGGGAATTTTATGGCTAAAATAAAAAGTCTTGAAGACCTTTTAAAAATGAAAGAAACTGCTAAAAAGAATTTAACAATAAGAAATGCAGCTAATGATGAAAATAAAATAATACTTAAAGTAGCTATGGGAACTTGTGGTATTGCAGCAGGTGCAAAAGAAACATTTAATGCTCTTGTTGAAGAAATAGCAAAAAAAGGATTAGAAAATGTTGTTGTTGTACAGACAGGATGTATGGGATATTGTCATGCTGAACCAACAGTAGAAGTTAATGAAGTTGGTAAAGAACCAGTTTTATACGGAAACATAAAAGCTAATAGAGCTTCAGAAATAATTGAAAAACATATTTTAAATAATGAATTGTTACAAGACTCGATTATAGGCGAAACACATCAAAGAGCTGAATAATAGGAGGTTAAAAAATGGCTAACTATAAACAGTACATTCTAGTTTGTGGCGGAACAGGATGTACATCATCAGGAAGTAATGATATAATAGATATTTTTAATGAAAAACTTGAAAAAAATAATTTGAATAAAGATATACAGGTTGTAAGAACAGGATGTTTTGGATTTTGTGAACAAGGACCTATTGTAAAGGTACTTCCAGACAATACTTTTTATGTAAAAGTTGAAGAAAAAGATGTGGAAGAAATAATTAACGAACATGTTATAAAAGGTAGAAGAGTTGAAAGATTGTTGTATGTTGAACCAGAAAAAAATGAAAAAATAGAAGAATCACCTAAAATGCCATTTTATAAAAAACAAGTAAGAGTTGCACTTAGAAATGCTGGTTCGATAAATCCAGAAGATATAAACGAATATGTAGCAAATGATGGATATATTGCACTTGCAAAGGCTTTAACTGAAATGTCAAGAGATGAAGTTGTAAAGACAGTTTTAGATTCAGGTTTAAGAGGAAGAGGGGGAGGCGGATTCCCTACAGGTTTAAAATGGAACTTTGCTAAAAAAGCTAATGGAGATATCAAATATGTAATATGTAATGCTGATGAAGGAGATCCAGGTGCTTTCATGGATAGATCAGTACTTGAAGGAGATCCACATGCTGTTCTTGAAGGTATGGCACTTGCTGGTTATGCCATTGGTGCAAGTAAAGGATTCATTTATATAAGAGCTGAATATCCATTAGCAGTTCACAGACTTGAAATTGCAATTAAACAAGCAAAAGAACTTGGTTTCTTGGGAGAAAATATATTTGGAACTGATTTTTCATTTGATATAGAAATAAGACTAGGAGCTGGTGCTTTTGTTTGTGGAGAAGAAACAGCTTTAATACATTCAATTGAAGGATATAGAGGTGAACCAACAACAAAACCACCATTTCCAGCAAACAGTGGATTATTTAACAAGCCAACATTGATAAATAATGTTGAAACTTATGCTAATGTTGCAATTATAGTATTAAAAGGTGCAGATTGGTACAGATCTTTTGGAACTGATAAATCACCTGGTACAAAGGTTTTTGCTCTTGCTGGAGCAATTAATAATGTAGGTCTTGTAGAAGTTCCTATGGGAACAACTTTAAGTAGAAGTTCCTATGGGAACAACTTTAAGAGAAATTGTTTTTGTGAAATAGGTGGAGGAATTAGAAACAATGGTAAGTTTAAAGCTGTTCAAACAGGAGGTCCATCTGGTGGTTGTATACCTGCAGCATATTTAGATACACCTATTGATTTTGATAATTTAATGGCTCTTGGTTCTATGATGGGATCAGGTGGAATGATTGTAATGGACGAATCAACTTGCATGGTTGATGTATCCAAATTTTATTTAACCTTTACAGTTGAAGAATCTTGTGGTAAATGTACACCTTGTAGAATAGGAAATGTAAGACTTTTAGAAACTCTTGAAAAAATAACAAGTGGAAGAGGAAAGCCAGAAGATTTAGAAAAATTAGAAACTCTTGGAAAGGTAATAAAGGATACATCTTTATGTGGACTTGGTCAAACAGCACCAAATCCTATTCTTTCAACTATGCATTATTTTAGAAATGAATATGAAGCACATGTTAATGAAAGAACCTGTCCAGCTGGTGCATGTAAGAATTTAATAAAATTTGAAATTGATCCTGAAAAATGTGTTGGATGTACAGCTTGTGCAAGAGTTTGTCCAGTTGAAGCTATAAAAGGTGAAATTAAAAAACCTCATCAAATCGATCAGGAAAAATGTATCAAATGTGGTGCTTGTTATGCAACTTGTAGATTTGGTGCAATCACTAAATCATAATAAGGAGGGACTTGTTAATGCCAAAGGTAATAGTGAATAATATAGAGGTTGAAGTTGCTGAAAATGCAACTGTACTTGATGCAGTAAAAAAGACTGGTGGATATGTACCAACTCTTTGTTATATGAATCTTGAAGAAATAGGAATTGAAAATAAACCAGCTTCATGTAGAGTTTGTGTTGTAGAAGTTGAAGGTAGAAGAAATTTAGCTCCTTCTTGTGCTACACCAGTATTTGAGGGAATGAAAATAAGTACTCATTCAAGAAGAGCTGTTAATGCAAGAAGAACTGTTGTTCAGCTTTTATTATCTGATCATCCAAATGATTGTTTAAAATGTCCTAAAAATGGAGAATGTGATCTTCAAGACTTAGCAGCAGAATTAAATATAGTTAGAAATCCTTACATAGGAAAAAAATCTACATATGATAAAGATATATCGTCTGCAATAATAAGAGATCCATCAAAATGTGTTATGTGTAGAAAATGTGAAACTGCATGTAATGTTTTTCAAACAGTTGGTGTATTATCAGCAGTTGATAGAGGCTTTGAAGCAACAGTTAAGCCTTCATTTGATTTACCTCTTGAAGAAACAGCATGTACTTTCTGTGGACAATGTGTTGCAGTATGTCCTACAGGAGCTCTTTCTGAAAGAAGTTATATTGATGAAGTTTGGAATGAAATAGAAGATCCTAAAAAACATGTTGTTGTTCAAACTGCTCCTGCTGTAAGAGTTGCTATTGCAGAAGAATTTGGATATGAACCTGGAACAATATCAACTGGTAAATTAGTAGGTGCATTAAGGGCTCTTGGCTTTGATGCTGTTTTTGATACAAACTTTGCTGCCGATCTTACTATAATGGAAGAAGGAACAGAATTTATTCATAGATTAAAAAATGGTGGATTCATGCCTATGTTGACATCATGTTGTCCTGGATGGGTTAAGTTCCTTGAACATCAATTCCCAGGACTTACACAAATGCCATCAACAGCAAAATCTCCACAACAAATGTTTGGAGCTATTGCAAAAACATATTATGCTAAAAAGGTAAATAAAGATCCAAAAGAAGAATTGAAAGTTGTTTCAATAATGCCTTGTTTAGCTAAGAAATATGAAGCAGGAAGGCCAGAAATAAATTCTAGCGAAGAGTATCAAGATGTTGATTATTCATTAACTACAAGAGAACTTGCAAAAATGATAAAAGAAGCAGGTTTGAACTTTGATAATATTCCTGAAGAAGAATATGACTCTCCACTTGGTGAATCAACTGGTGCTGCTGATATTTTTGGTAGAACAGGAGGAGTTGCAGAAGCTGCTTTAAGAACTGCTTATGAAGTTTTAACAGGAGAAACTTTAGAAGAAGTTGAATTTAAAGATTTACATGGTTATGAAGGGACAAGATTTGCAGAAGTAGAAATAAATGGTAAACCTATAAAAATTGCTGTAGCATTTGGACTTGGTAATGTTAGAAAACTTCTTGATGATATATGTAAAAAGAAAATTGAATTGCATTTAATAGAAGTAATGGCATGTCCTGGTGGATGTGTTGGTGGAGGTGGACAACCTTATCACCATGGAGATTTGAGTATAATAAAAAAGAGAGCTGAAGCATTGAATAATGTAGATAGAAATAAAAAAGTTAGAAAATCTCATGAAAATGAATCAATTAAAACTTTGTACAAAGAATTTCTTGGTGAACCTGGTAGTGAAAAAGCTCATCATTTATTGCATACACATTATGTAAAAAGAGAATGGATGTAATATAAAACAAAAGAAGGTGTTTACACCTTCTTTTGTTTTATATATGAAAAAAATTTCATTATTTTTAATTACAAATAATAAAATGTGTTTTTACTTAATTGTTATAGAAAATTTTTGATTTGCTTTAAAATATAAACTTACATTTTTTTAAATAAAATGTTTTAATATGTATATAGAATTATAATTTTAATGATGGAGGTTTTAAAATGTTATCAACAAAGATTGTTCACGTTAACTCATCAAGAGCTTATCTTATTGAACAAGCAATAAAAAAAGGTGAAGCAAAACTTTTATCGAATGGTACTATAAACACTATAACAGAGCCTTATACAGGTCGTTCTCCAAGAGATAAATTTGTAGTAATAGATGAAATAACTAAAGATAAAATAAATTGGAACTCTATTAATCAACCATTTTCTAAGTATAAATATGTTGATTTGAGAAATGACTTAAAAGAACATATTGAAAACACAGAAGAAATTTATATTGAAAATGGCTATGCTGGTGCTGAAGAAAGATATAAGTTAAAAGTAAAGATTATTACAACTTCACCAATACAAGCACTTACATTTAAAAATTTAGTAATAAATGCCAAAGAAGACTTTAAAGAATCAGATATGAATATATATTCTTCTCCCGAATTTTCAGCAGATAAAAAACTCCATGGTACAAATTCAGATGCCTTTATAATATTGAATCCAACTGATCATGAAGTTATAATAGGAAAAACAAGGTATGCTGGTGAAATAAAAAAATCTATTTTTTCATATATGAATTATTTTTTACCACTTCATGGAATTTTTTCAATGCATTGTTCTGCAAACACAGATTTAAATGGTGAAAATCCAGCATTATTTTTTGGACTTTCTGGAACTGGAAAAACAACCTTATCTTTAGATGAAAATAGATTAATGGTTGGAGATGATGAACACGGTTGGCATGATGAAGGTATTTTTAATATAGAAGGTGGAAGTTATGCAAAAATAATAGGTGTTTCTGAAGATAATGGTAAAGAAATATATGATACTTTAAAGTTTGGTGTTTTTACAGAAAATGTAGTTCATTCTGATAAAAGATTACCAGATTATTTAGATTCGTCAATTACAGAAAATACACGTGCATCGATTCCTCTTTCTTTTTTTGGTAATACAGTAAAAAAAGATGGAATTGCAGGTCATCCAAAAACGATATTCTTTTTATCAGCAGATGCTTTTGGAATCTTACCGCCAATATCTGAATTAAATGAAGATCAAATTTTTAAATATTTTATGCTTGGATATACTGCTAAGTTAGCAGGAACAGAAAGAGGAGTTAAAAATCCTACAGCAACATTTTCAGAAGGATTCGCTAAACCATTTTTACCATTAAAACCTGAAGTTTATGGAAAAATGCTTGTGAAAATGGTAAAAAAACATGGTTCAAAAGTTTTTCTTGTTAATACTGGATGGATAGGAGGACCATATGGTATTGGAAGTAGAATAAAATTAAGGTATACCAAAAGACTTGTTGATGCAGCTATTAATAATGAATTTGAAGAATTTGAAGTATTTGAGCCTTTAAATTTAAAAATACCAACAAATTGTAAAGAAGTTCCTTCAAATATACTTAATCCTAGAAATACTTGGGAAAATCCTGAAGAATATGATGCAAGTGCAAATAAATTGTATACAATATTTAAGAAAAATTTTGTATAATAAGTTGTGTATAAAAATACAAATATGAGGTGATAAAGTGCACACTTATGCTATGATAATAAAAGCAAAGTCAGAAAATGAAGCATATTCAAATGCTAAAAAAGCTTCTTTAAGATATGGAGAATCAAGTGTTTCATCGTGCATAAATTATAAGAATGATAAAAATTTTTTTGAAGAAACAGTTAATACTATGATGAGTATGTACAAAGGATTAAAAGAAGCAAATGAAAATATGATAAAAAGGGTTGAAGGGAAAGTTCCTGAAGATGATTTTATTTTAAATCAAATGAAAGAAAATTTAAAAAGATTTAATTTGGGGAATTATGCATTTCCTGAAGAATGGAAAGTTGTTTACTATGATGGATATGATTTTAATCATATAGATGAAGATAAATATTGGGAAACAGTAAAAAAGGAAGTTTCAGAAGATGAACTTTATTTAACAATAATAGATACATCAAAATAAAAAAGCAGCTAAGCTGCTTTTTTATTATATTTTTATTTCTCCTATTATGTTTTCAACTTCTTTAACTATTGAATTATTTAAAATTAATTCTGCAGCATTATTTATATCAGGATACATTTCTCTATCTTTTTCCCAATATGAAATATTTTTTCTAATTAAATTATAAACGGATTTAGTAGCTGGACTTAATTTTTCTTTTCCTCCACGTAAATCAATAGCTTGAACAGCTGCAATTAGTTCAATAGCTAAAACTCTTGATGCGTTGTATATTATTTCTCTAGCTTTCCTTGATGCAATTGTTCCCATACTAACATGATCTTCTTGATTAGCTGAAGATGGTATTGAATCAACACTTGCTGGGTGTGCCAAAACTTTATTTTCTGAAACAAGAGCGGCAGCAGCATATTGAGCTATCATGAATCCAGAATTTACTCCACCATCTTTTACTAGAAATGCTGGAAGTTTACTATGTTCTGTATTAACTAATCGTTCAATTCTTCTTTCAGAAACATTAGCCATCTCAGATATTGCAATTGCCAAAAAATCCATAGCAAGTGCTACTGGTTGACCATGAAAGTTACCTGCTGATATAATTTTATCTTCATCAGGAAAGATTATAGGATTATCTGTAACAGCATTTATTTCATTGTTAATAACATTATTTACATAATTAAAAGCATCTTTACTTGCACCATGAATTTGTGGAACACATCTTAATGTATAAGCGTCTTGAACTCTTTTTTCACCTTGTTTTGTTGTGTTTTTTGAACCATTTAAAATTCTTCTTAAGTTTTCTGCTGTGATTATTTGACCAGTTTGATTTCTAACTTCATGTACTAATGAATCATAGGCATCTGTAATACCTTCTAAAGCTTCTGAAGTCATTGAAATTGCAATATCTGTAGTTTTTAATAATATTTTTGAATCATAAATAGCTAGTGCACCTATTGAAGTCATAACTTGTGTTCCATTTATTAACGCAAGACCTTCTTTTCCTTCTAATTCTATAGTCTTTATATTAGCTTTTTTCATAGCTTCTTTACCGCTTAATCTTTCGTTTTTGTAATAAGCTTCTCCCATCCCAAGCATAACAAGTACCATATGAGCTAAAGGAGCTAAATCTCCACTAGCACCTAAAGATCCTTTTTCTGGTATAACTGGTATAACATTTTTATTTAGCATTTCAAGTAAGGTTTCAACTGTAGAAATTCTTATTCCAGAAAAACCATTAGCAAGAGCATTTGCTCTTAAAAGCATAATACCTCTAACAGCATCTTCTTTTAAAGGGTTTCCAACGCCACAAGCATGACTCATTATTAAATTTTTTTGCAAATTTTTGCTTTCTTCTTTTGAAATTTTCACATTACAAAACTTTCCAAATCCAGTATTAATACCATAAACTGGTTTTTCATTTTCAACAATTTTTTCTACAACATCTCTTGATTTTTGCATTTTTTCTTTGGCTTCTTCAGTTAAATGAACTTCATAATGGTTTCTTGCTACATTTATAAAATCTTCTATATTAAGACTTTTACCATCTATAAAAAGTTTTTTCACTTTTATTCCCCCTATATAATAAATTTTCCGATTTTATTATAACAGATTATAAAATTAAAAAAAATTAAGTTATAGACGTTTTTGTTAGAAAAAATACTATCAAATATCGATTATTAATAAAAATTATATTTTTTATGCAAAAATTTTTTCTTAGAAGAAAAATATAGTATAATAAGATGATTAAACTTTTAAAGGAGTGATTATTTTTGAAAAAAGTTTCTAAAATAACTTTAGTTGGAATTTTTGTTGCTTTTTCTTTTGTATTGAGTTTTATTAAATTACCTTCTCCATTTGGATCTGTTGCATTGGATTCATTTCCAGGATTTTTTTTGGCTACTTTTTCTCCATTATTAGGAGGAGTTGTGGCACTTTTAGGACATTTTTTTACGTCTTGGAATTCTGGTTTCCCTTTTGGGTTTTATCATATTTTTATAGCAATAGAAATGTTATTAATAACTTGGATTTTTGGAAATTTGTATTTAAAAAATAAAATAATTGCTATTATTATTGGTGTATTTTTAAACGGGATAATTTCACCATTAACTGTAATACCTTTAATTGGATTGAAAGCTGTTATTAGCTTTATTCCATTTTTGATTTTTGCAAGTTTTATTAATATAATATTTGCATTCATTACTAACTTGGGGGTACAAAAATATCCAAAGGTTGGTGAACTTTACGAAAAAAATTAATACTTTTAGAGATATAAGCATTTTTAAAAAAGAAAATACTTACTTTGTCTTTGCTGTAGACAGTGTTGGAGCCATTGGCGAAAAAGAAAATGACAAATTAAATATTCCGGTTAAAATATCAGCTAAATATAACATGAGAGTGTGTTTAAACGAAATTTATTCTGTTGGAGTGAAGCCAGAAGTTGTTTTTTCTATTGTTAGTAATGAATGGAATGAAACGGGAAAAAATATTTATTCTGGTATTTTATCTGAATTAAAAGAAAATAATTTAGAAAGTATAGAAGTTAATGGAAGTACAGAAGAAAACTTTAAAACTTCTATGACTGCTTTTGGATTAACAGTGATGGGAACAAGTAATAAACTTTATTTCAGAAATACAAAAAAAGGAGATAAAGTATATTTAATAGGTTTACCAAGAGTTGGAAAAGAAGTTTTAAAAAATGAAAAAGATAATTTAAATCCTTTAATGATAGAAGAGATATTTAAAAATCATAAAATTGGAGATTTTTTACCATGTGGATCTAAAGGTATCTCAAATGAATTAAAAATATTAGAAAAAGAAAATAATTTAAAAGTAAATATAATAGAAATGTATGATATTGATTTTAATAAATCTGCAGGACCTGCAACTTGTGGTATATTTACTTCTTCAGAAAATATAATATTAAATAATGTAAAATTTATAGGTAGAATGGAGGAATAATATTTGAAAATTGTATTGATTACTGGTGGACAGGCATGTGGAAAATCAACTTATGCTCAAAAACTTGCAGAAATGGAAAAAAAACCAAGAGTTTATATAGCAACGGCAAGACCATATGATGAAGAAATAAAAGAAAAAATAAGGAAACATGTTGAAATGAGAAAAAATAATTTTATTACAATTGAAGAATCAGTAGATTTATCTTCTGCATTGTTAAAAGAAAAAGCGGAAGTTGTATTAATTGACTGTTTAACTATGTGGACTTCAAATATTTTATTGGATAATGAAAATAATTATGAAGAAATTATTGAAAAAGAATTATTAAAATTAAAAGATACACTTAAGAAAATAAGTAAAAAAACCAAAAAAGTAATTTTTGTAACAAATGAAGTTGGATGGGGAATAATTCCTTCAAATAAACTTTCAAGAATTTATGTTAACTTGTTGGGAAGAGTAAATAAATTTATAGCATCGATATCAGATGAAGTATATATGATGATGTCGGGAATAGAGGTGAAAATAAAATGATAGGAGTTACTTCATGGCAAGTACCAGGAAATTATTTAGAAAATATAAAAATATTTAAAGATAATGTGGATTTTACAGAACTTTTAGTTTATACATGGAATGATGAAGTTAAAGAGTTATTGGATAAAGAAATACCAGAAATACTAAAAATTATGAAAATATCTATACATCTTCCAACTGATTCTTTAGATAATTGTTTAAAAGCTATACATTACTTTAAAAATATAGATGTTTTTGCATTGACAATTCATCCATTTGGAGATATAAAAGAATTTAAAAAAGTATTTGAAGAAGGTAAAAACTTATATGGTGAAAAACTTTGTATAGAAAATTTAGAAGATGGAAATTTTAACAAATATTATAGAGCAATTAGTGCACTTAAACCATCAATTACTATGGATTATGGACATTTATTGATGTTAGAAGAAAAACCGGATTCGTTTTATAGAAGGTATGAAAATTTAATTAAAGAAATACATTATCATGGAGTAAAAAATTCAAAGGGGCATACTTTACCAGATGAAAATCAATTTAATGTTTTCCTTAAATTTTTAAAAAAATTTAAAATTAAATTACCAATTTGCATAGAATTATTCAAACTTGAAGATACTCTGAGTGTGGTGAAAAAATTAAAAAATGTTTAAAGATATTTTTGTAGCTTTTGGAAGTATAAGTAAAATACCAGTGCCAATAGTTAAAAATATAAACTTGAAAAGATCAACTATATATTTTCCATTAGTTGGAGTTTTGGCTTCATTAATAAATTACTTAACTTTTTTTCTATTGAAAAATATATTGACATTAGAACAGCTTTCGGCATCAATTATGATAATTTATTACTATTTATTTCAATACTTCCATTTTGATGGTTTTGTAGATATAATAGATGGATTTGGAGCACAAATAAGAAGCAAAGAAGAAAGAATAAAGATAATGAAAGATTCAAGAACAGGAGCTTTCGCATTACTTTTTGGAATTCTTTATTTAATTATTTATTATTCTTTTTTGAAAGAATTTATATTAGGATGTTTTTTTGCACCTATTTTTTCTAGATTATCTATGGTATACTTGATTTCGATATCTAAACCAGCAAAAAAAGAAGGATTAGGATCACTATATTTTCCATTTAAAAAAAAATATACTTTTTATTCTACTTTAATTACATTTTTAATAATACCATTTGGTTATAAATTTGTTATTTTGGGTATTTTAATAGCTTTTTTTTCGGCTTATATAATGAAAGTAAATTCTTATAAAAAAATAAATGGTATAACGGGAGATGTTATAGGAGCTACTTGTTTAATTTCAGAAATTTTATATCTGATACTATTAAAGTTTATATGATGGAGGAAATATGAAAAAATTATTTGAAAGATATAATATAAATATTGATATAAAAAGATTAAAAAAAAATGAATTACAAAAAAAAGCAGTTATATGTTATGCTGAAAATGAAGATGATGAAGTTTTAATGTTAGAAAGAATAAAAGAACCTTTTTTTGGAAAATTAGTTGCTCCAGGGGGTAAAGTAGAAAAAAATGAAAGTATAGAACAAGCTGCTAAAAGAGAATATTTTGAAGAAACAGGAGTTAAATTAGATAATTTAGAATTGAAATTAATTACTGTTGAAACTGGTCCAGAATATTATAATTGGATCTTATTTATATTTAAATCAACTATAAAAAAGTTTACTCCTAAGTACTGTAATGAAGGTGTTTTAAAATGGATAAAAAAAGAAAATTTAAAAAAAGAAAACTTATCAAATATAGACAAAAAAATTATTCCATATATATTTGAAAAAAATGGTATTTTTTTTATAGAAATAGAATATGATAAAGATAAAAACGACAAAATTTTAAATATTGAAAAAATAAAGAATTTTTATGAAGTAGACAATTAAATTAAAATATTGTAGACATAAATGCATGGTTTCGATATTTTAAAGAATCCATGCATCTTATTTTTAAAATATAGGACAATTTTATATATTTTTCTGTTGGCTTAGATATATCAACTCTATGTTCTTTGTATTTCTAGATATTATTGACATACAACTTTAATACCTTCTAATAAACAATCTAATTTTTTAATTAGATTTTCTATTTTGAAAGTATTTTATCAATTTTATACTCTTATTAACTTATTTTTCAATATTTTTATTTGAGTAAACTTACTTTGTTTAAAGTTTAAATCATTATCTATAAAAAGTATAGGTTCTTTTGGAATATAAAAATTTAAATTTGGAACTTCAATAAAAAATATATAGTCTGATATAATATAATAAGGAAAATCATTATTTCCAATTATTAAAATTTCATTATTTGAGTATAATTTGTACTCTTCTTTTGAAATTTCAAAGGTATCAATATCAATCATATGTATGCATTTATTTTGAGTAAACTCATTATTTATTAAAATATTATCTCCAGAATTTTTTATTATATACTCATATTTTTTATTTTTTCCATAAATATAATAAAGTTTATGTTTTAAAAGCTCTTTATTTCCCTTTATAAAAATTAAAATGGGTCTAAATTTTAAAGGGATTCGCTGAAATCTTACAGGAAAATGCTTTGAAGTACATGGAATAATTTCATATCCATCATTTTCTATCTTTTCTAATATAAAGGTAAAATTTGCTAATTTGTTTTTTGTTTCTTTTAATTCTTTTGTTTCTTCTTCGTTTAATTTAAACTTTGATTTCCATATACATTCTTTTTCAAAGAAATCTTTAAGCGTATAATTATAGTTATATAAAAAATAAATAATTTTATTTCTCTTTTCTAAAGTTATACTTTTTATCTTTGAAAAAGCCATAAAATAAACTAATTCATTTTTATTCAAAAGTTTCATCCTCCCCTATAGCAATTGTTAAAGGAATTACCTTTTTAGCACCTAAACGTTTTAATAAATTAGCAATTAAATTAATAGTATTTTTTTTATATACAGCATCTATTATTAAAATTTTTTTACCCACAAATTCATAAGATCTAGTACATTCAAATCCATATTTTGATAGTTTTAAATAATATTTTACTGGTATATTCAAAACTTTTCCTAGTTTAGCTGAAAATCTTTTTATATATATTTCATCTTCATTTGGAACATATAATGCCATATCAAAGTCTTCATTATCAAACTTGCTTTTAAAAGCTTTGGCTAAATTTAAAACCATATAATAAGGAAAATCTTCTTTATTTTTTATTATATAATTTATTTTTTTTGAATCTTTAAAAAAAGCCACTCCATTATTTAAGATATCATTTTTTGTATCAACTTTTATTTGAGGATACAATAAATCAAAAAAATCGAATATTTTTTTATTTTCATCATCATTTATTTTAACTGCATACTTTATTTTTCTATCATTATCACAATTATTGCATACTTCTGTTGTTTTATCATCTAAATAATTTCTTAGAAAATTCATTCTGCATTTATTTGTTAAAGCGTAATTAATCATACTGTTTAATTCTAAATACTTTCTTTCTCTTAATTTTTCAATGGCCATTTCATCAAAAACATTTGAATTTGGAATATATTCATAATAACTTTTTGAATTTTTTCTAATTATTTTTTGTTCTATTAAATCTGAGAGTATAGTTTTTAATTGTACCTCTTTTATTCTAAAACTTTTCATCAAATCAGATAGTTTTAAAGGTTCTTCTTTTAATTTTTTTATTACTTTGTTATACTTTGTTACAGAAGGTTTTGAACTTTCAATAAAGCTTTCTTGTAATTTTTTATCTTTTTCATTGTACATTAAAAAAATCCAAGCTTTTTTCCCATCTCTTCCTGCCCTACCTATTTCTTGATAGTAATGTATTGGTGAAGAAGGTATTTGAGTGTGTATTATAAATCGTATATCTGATTTATCTATTCCCATCCCCAATGAATTTGTAGCCACAACACATTTTACTGTATTGTTAATTAACTTTCTTTCGATCGTATATTTATCAGAAGATTTTAATTTTGAATGATAATATACAGAATTTATTCCATTAAACTTAAACCATTTTGAAAATAGTTCTGCATTTGAAGTTGTTCCAGTATAAATTATTCCAGTTCCTGGAACTCTATTTAATATTTGTTTTATAAACACCATTTTTTCATGTTCGTTTTTTACACTTACAACATTTAAAACAAGATTTTCTCTTAACAAATCTCCTCTTATTATTTTAGATTTTCCACCAATTTGTGTATGAATATCATTTTGGACTTTTTTAGTTGCTGTAGCTGTTAAAGCCAATACAGGTATTGATTCTGGAAGCAATTTTACTAGTTCAATAATTCTCCTATAAGCTGGTCTAAAATCATGTCCCCAAACCGATATACAATGTGCTTCATCTATTACAATCATAGAAATTTTTATTTCTTTTATTATTTCAAGCCAATTTGAATCTTCCATACGTTCTGGAGATATATATAATATTTTTATTTCACCATTTTTAGCTTTTTCTATTGCAAGATAATTATCTGTTTCATTCCTATCACTATTTATTGTTTCAACTGGTATACCTGCATTTGTAGCACTTTTTATTTGATCTCTCATTAAGGCTTTTAGTGGCGAAAATACAATTGTAACTCCATCAAATATAATAGAAGGAAATTGATAACATAAACTTTTTCCATATCCAGTTTTTTGAATTAAAAGTACTTTTTCATTATTTAATAAATAATTAATTGTTTTCCATTGTTCTTCATAAAATTTCTCAATTTTAAATTTGGATTTTAATATATATTCTGCTTTTTTTCTATCAATCATAAGTGCCTCCTTGAATTCATTATAACAAATTTAAAATTAGAAAAAACAAATTATATGTTAAAGATATTTATATAAAAGTTTTATTTTTTACAAATGAAAAAAGATATTATATAATTTAAGTAAAAATACATTTATTTAAATTAAAATATGTTAGAATTAATATAAAGACAAAATTAAAAAGGAGATGTTATTATGAAAAAAAGTATTAATTTTATTATTTTTATTTTATTTATAACTATTAACTATGCTTATGTTTATATTTCAGGAAATAATGTTATATTACCCAATCAAAAAATAAAGATAATTGGCAATAATGAAAATCAAATAATGATGAAAGTTTACAAGATAATATATCCAGAAAAAATATTTTTAGAAGGATATCCACTAGAAAAAGTATCTAAAAGATTTGTAATGGATAAAATTATAACTGGTAAAAAAATCGAATATTCTTTTAAAATATCTGAGCCTGGATATTATTTTATAACATTTGAAAAAAATAATAAAATTATTTCTTCTGGCCAAGTAATGGTAACAAATGTTGATTTTATAAATATTTATGATGGTAAAAATTTATTTGTTAAGACTTATGATTCTAATGGAAATAATGTAAAAGCGGATATTTACTTAATTACAGATAAAATTGAAAAATTCTCTAATATTTCAGAATTAAAAATGAAAATAATGAATTTAAAAAAAATCGTTGTAAAGTATAAAAATTCATATAGATTTACAAGAGTTTATAAAATATGGAAGTCTTATAAAGATAATCCTGTTAAAATAATAACCGATAGAAATATTTATAAACCAGGTCAAACAGTAAAATTTAAAATACTATCTTTTTTAAAAAATAATAATGTTTATAATTTATCCAATATTCAAAAAATATCCTATAAAATTAAAGATCCATCAAATATAGATATAAAAACTAATGAAATAGAAACTAAAAATGGTATGTATGATGGAAGTGTTTTTATAAGTAAAGATGCACCTCTTGGCTATTATAATATAGAATTAACATGTAATAATGAAAAATATTATTACGGATTTTATGTTCAAGATTATGAAAAACCAGAATATAAAATAAATATATCTTCTGATAAAACAGAATATTATTTAAATGATACAATAAACTTCAAAATAAATCTTGAATATTATAATGGAAATCCTGTAGGTAATGCTAAAATTGCTTTTTACATATATGCAAATAACTATCCAAATAGTCAATTAGCCTTTTCAGGGATAAATTATACAAATGAAAAAGGAGTACTAAATATACCTGTAAAAATAAATAAAAAAATAGAAGGTGATTATACTTTAAAAATTATTACTATTGATGAAAATCAAAGACAGCTTAAAGATGAATTTTCAGTAAAAGTTTACTCTGGAAACTATAAAATAACCTCAGATAAAGGTTATTATACCTCTTTACCTAATAAAGATATAACTATTTCAGGAACCGTAACTGATAGAAAAAATATTTTTCAAAACGGAACAATAAAATTATTTACTGAAGATTCTACATTAATTTCAACTGCTCAAGTTTTAAATGGAAGATATACAATAAAAGCAAATTTTAAAAAAGAAAAATATTATAATTTAAAACTTTTATATAAAAATTCAGAAAAATCATTAAATATTTACATCTCTAATAATGTTAAAGTACAAAAAAAATTAATCAATAACTTTAAAAAAATGGGAAATGAAATAACATTTGATGTTTCAAGAATAAAAGGAAATGGAGTTTTTATTTTATCAGGAAATAATTTATATGACATTAAAATTTTTAATGAAAAAAACACTTCTTATACATTTAAATTACCTAAAAATACTTTAGAAAGAAATCTTTTTTTAAATGCTATAATTTTTACAAAAAATGGAATATACAAAGATAGCAAAGAAATAGATTTAAATAAAATAAATTCATTAAAGTATAATTATACTTTAAAATTAGAAAAAAATTTATATAAACCAAAAGAAAATATAAAATTAAGTATAGATGCTGAACAGGATGGGATTTTTTTATTAAATGTAGTTGATGAATCATTGTATGCAATATCAAAGGATAACACAAGATTATTAGAATCATTATATCCAAAACTATACAGCCCTTCAATTTTAATAAATACAGGAAATTCTTATATATATTTTCCATATAGTGCAAAATACTTTGACATTGAACAATCTCATAAATTTGCATCATATAAAAAAAGTGAAGAAGTTAAGGTTAATACAAGAGAATATTTTCCAGAAACAGCTTTGTGGCTAACTGTAAAAACTAAAAATAAACATGCTGAAATTAATTTTAAGAATCCAGATACATTAACAACATGGAGAATAACTTCTTATGGAATTTCAAATGAAAAAATGCAAAAACAAAGTATAAAATATAAAACAAATCTTGATTTTTATATAAGACCAATATTACCTAATTTTGCTATAAAAGGAGATACTATAAATTTTGATATTGTTGTTTATAACTCTTTAGAAAAAGAAATAACTATTCCATATAAAAATATATCCAAAAATATTATAAATATTTATCCAGAAAGTGGACAAGTTACAGTATCAGCTAAATCAAATAAAGTTATTCATCTTCAAATGAAAGCTATAAATATTGGAAAGGAAATAATTGAATTTGATTATGATAAAGATATAGTAAAACTTCCTTTTGAAGTTAAGAGTCAAAATTTAATTAATGAAAAAATAGACCTGATAAATACTAAAAGTGGTTATTTAGTAAAAAAAGGAAGTTATTATCGAGAATTTTCAATAGATAGTTTAATAGATGACACATTAAATTATTTATCAAATTATCCTTATAGATGTAGTGAACAAACAATATCAACTTCATATCCACTTTTAATAGCCTATAAAAATGGTTATACAGTTAAAAATATGGATATTATAGCAAAACAAGCTATACAAAGACTTTATAAATATCAAGCAACTGATGGAGGATGGGGTTGGTGGAATTATGATTCATCTAATCCAGAATTAACAGCATATGTTATGGAAGGTATTTATGAATTAAATAAAAATTATTATATATCAAAAAGTGTTATTAATAAAGGATTAGAATTTTTAAAGAAACATATAAATTCAGGATATATATATTATGTTTTAAAATTATATGGAATAAATATTAATTATAAACCAATTACTATTTATGATAAAGTTTATTATGCATTTTTTAATGATACACTCTCTTATGTTTTAAATGATATTGAAGAAATTAATGATATTGCTTTTTTAAAGTATAAAGATAATAATTATTACTATTCAAATGTAGATATAAATTCTGCATTATTAAAATTACTATTAAAAAAAGATCCAAATAATCCTATTATTATGAAAATTTTTAAGTATTTAATTATGCAAAAAAAGAGTTATTCATGGTATTCAACAAAAGAAAATGCAAGAATGTTGGAGCTTTTAATTAAATTTAAAGATAATTTTAAATTTGGTAAAGAAGATATCTTTAAAAAAGCACAAGAAGATACATTAATAAAAAATAAATACATTGAAATTAAAAGTGTAGAAAACATAAATTCTAATATTAATAATGGAATTGACTTAGAAAAAAACTTGTACAAAAAAATAAATATCCCTGTTTCAAAAGATAATAAAATTCAATATGTTGATGCTTTTATAAATATAAATGAAAAAATTATTCCCACAAAAGTTGATTTTATTGAAACAAAATTTATTGTCAAAAATAATCTTATAATAATTAAAAATAATTATGAAAAAGGGGATTGGATAATAGAACCAAATTTAAAAATTGGCTATGATGGAAACTTTGTTTATATAAATAACTTAAAGTTTAAAAATATTAAAGAAATTCAAAAAACTAAAGACTATATATATCTATTAAATGATGATTTAATAGAATACAATACTCAAACAAATAAATATAAAACAATTTTAAAAAATGTTTATTCTTTTTCAATTTTAAATAATAATCCAATTGCAATTATAAAACTAAATGAAAAATTTTATGTTTACTTTAAAGATGTTTATAAAAAAATAGACAAATATTATAATATAGATACTTTAAATAATAAAATATACTTATTTAGAAATAATACATATGAATATGATTTTAAAGAAAATACATTAAAAAAATTATTTCCTGTATCAGGAGATAAAATAATAAATATTAATAAAAATTCTATAACTCTAAATAATATTAAATTTCAAGGGAATGAAAACTTTATAGGAGCTAAAAATGGGAGTTATAAAGTAACCTTTGAAAATAAAAAAATTAACTTAAAAAATGGTGATATATTAAAAATAAGTTTAAACTTAAGTAGTATTATTCCAAACTATATAAATGTAGAAGATAGATTACCGGGAAACGTGCAAATCTTAAAAAGATATCAAGAAAAAGTATTACAAGATAATAATAAATTTTATTCCTATTGGTATGATGCATGGGATTATTGGTATTCAGGCAGAGAGTTTAGAAAAGATAGAGTTTCATTCTTTTCTAATGGATATACAAATGGAAAATTTTACTATTATTTTAAGTTTATAAATTCTGGTAAAATAAAAATATTACCAGCTTTTGGTAGCACTATGTATTGGAGTGGAACTTATGGTACTTCAAAAGAGTATAATTTAGAGGTTCAATAATGAAAAAACTTTTAATAGTTATATTTTTAATAAATTTTATAATATTATCTGCATATTCAATACATTATTCTAATGAATTTAAAATTAAAAAATATTTAAATCCATTTTTAAAAAAACACAACTTTAATTTTGAAAAAATTTGTATTTTAGAAGCTGATAATTTAAATGAATTTACAGTTATAACTAAACTTCCATACTCTTATACGGCTGGTGCATACATACAAAATAAAGATGAAAAAGATTATATTGTTATATTACCAATATATATTTTGAAAAAAAAAGGTATTTTTGAAAAAACAATAGTTCATGAAATGCTGCATCATTATTTGACTAAATATTTTAAAATGCCAGGACCTTATCAAGAACAATTTATAAAAAATTACCTTAAAAAATTCTAAATAAAAAGAATGTTTGATTATCAAACATTCTTTTTATTATTATTTCTTATAGTTTCTAAATATTTTACTGCTTCTCTTAAATGAGGAATAACAATAGATCCACCAACAATTAATGCAATATCAAAAGCTTCAAAAAACTCCTTGTCAGTTACTCCAAATTCTATGCATTGTCCTATATGATAATCAATACATCCTTCACATCTTAAAACCATTGAAGCAACTAATCCCATTAATTCTTTATACTTTGAAGGAATTTCTCCTTCTTTGTATACGGCTCCATCTAAGTTAAAAAACCTCTTTGTGTTTAGTGTACCATTAGATAATATTTTTTCATTCATTTCACTTCTGAATTTATTAAATTCATCGAAATTCAAAGTACTTCCCCCTTATTTTTATTTTCTTAAAAATATTATGGTAAAATTTATTAAAAAGCAATTTATTTTATTATATCATAAAAATAAAGGAGGAGTTTTATGAAAAAACTTTTTATGGAAAAAGGAATCATTTTTTTTGTTTTACTAGTTTCAACCATTTTATTATCTAAAAACTATACATTTTTTTTCAAAGATTGTGTAATAAATTATATTGAATTTTCAGGAAATGAATTTGAAATACCTTCTGATCAAGAAATTTTTTGGATTTCTAATGTACAAAACTGGCAAATAAAAAATAAAAATAATGATTATTCTTTTTCATTTAAAATAATAAATTTAGATGATTATAAAGACTATTACATGGAAAAAATAGAAGATAATATATTTTCTTTAAAAAGTACACAAATTATTATATTTTATAATAATCAATTAAATAGATGGTGTGAAACAAATAAAAGCAATTTAAAATATTTAAGTAAAAAAGAAAGTATTGTTTTTGATAAAGATATAAAAGGATGGATAGGGTTGAAATCTAAAGGAACTTGGGATTTTATTTATGAAATGTATAATGATGGGACATTTAATAAAAATATTGAATTAAATGGAAGTATATTAGGAGAATCAAATGTTTATTTAATAAATCAAAAATTAAATACATCTATTAATTCCTCTGAAAGATTAATGAGAAGCTTAAATTCTGTACCTAAAATTTATCAAGATGTATTTACATTAAATATCGGAATGCTTAATACAAAAAATAAAATAAACTATATTAATTTAAAAAGTTATGATATTTTAAGTTTTTCTGATGACTACATTATAAATTTAAACAATGTTCAAACATCTGCTGAAATAATAAGAACTATTGAAAATACAGATTATAATGGAATGGGAATTGATATTGTAAATGGAAAAATATTAATACATGAAATCTTTGATGATAAATCATTTGCAATAAAAAAAGTATTAATTAATAACTTTTCAAATGGTGAAAATATAAAAATTGATTTAGGAAAAAGTTGGAATATTAAGTATAAATTAAACAAAACAAAAGATACTTTTATTTCTTCTTCTAGAACAAGATTTATAGAATATACATTAATTATAAATAATTATTCTAATGAAGAAAAAAAAATATCTATTGAAATGAAACAACCTGGTTTAGAATTAATAAATTATGACAACAATTATTTCAAAAATAATTCTTCAATAGGAAGTATAGAATTAAAAGGAAAAATGAAAATGAATTCTCAACAAAAAATTAAATTAAGTATAAAAATACAAAATTGAGGTGATATTATATGGATAAAATAAACAAATGGGATACTATATACATGAATATGACAAGAGAATTAGCAAAGGGTAGTCATTGTACACGAGTAAAAGTAGGTGCAATGATAGTAAAGGATGGGAGAATAATATCTACTGGAATAAACGGAACTCCAAAAGGCTATAAAAATTGTGATGATGTATTTAATTCAGTTAAAATAAAAGAACTTGGAGATAAATATTATGAAAAACACCACGATTTTTCAGAAAAATATGAAATACATGCTGAACAAAATGCACTTTTATTTCTTGCGAGAAATGGAGGTGCTGGTATAGAGGGATCAACGATATATGTAACTCATAGCCCTTGTATACACTGTGCTAAAATGATAGCAAATTCAGGAATAAAAAGGGTTATATTTTATAATTTATACGATAGAAATCAAGATGGAATAGAATTTTTAAAAGAACTTGGATTAGAAGTAAAACAATTAAAATAAAAACGGCACGGTTAATAACCATGCCTAATACAAAAACAAATATAGGGTGAATTACTTTTTAACTATCCTTATAATATATTGTAGCATACTTTACATAAAATTTCAACTTGTTTTTATTAAATTAACTAAAATACCAATTTTGTAATCCTAAAGATTCATTATTATTAATATTGTGTAAAAAACAAAAAGATGTGTTATAATATTATTAAGTCATTTTTAAAAAGGAGGTTACATTATGAAAAAAAGTATTTTATTATTTTTTATTAGTTTAACTGTTTTTTTATTAATTTTATCAAGTTGTTCAGCACCAAAACCAAATAATTTTATGTTACCTGGAACAAAAGAGTATATTGGTACAACTGGTAATTTAGAGGGAACATGGAATGTCATCGAATATAATGATAAAAATGAAAATTTTTTAAAAAATTTTGAAAAAGCAACATTGACTTTTGATTTTAAAAATAAAGTATTAAAATTAGAAGCTACTGTTCCAAAAGAATATATTGAAAGTTCTTTAAAAGATTGGAAAGCAAAATGGCCTGATTTAAAGGTTACTTCTTATAAAGTTATTATAAATGCAACTTGTAGTATATCAAACTCTGGAGAAATAATTTACGTTGATGAACAAAAAGTTTCTGTTGAAATAAAAGGATCTGGAGAAAATCTTGAAAGTTACATTCAAATGGAAAATGGAAAAGCTATGATACCTTTTGGAAATCCTATAAGTTTAAAAAAATTAGATTCACAATTTAATTTCAAATTATCTGGAAAAACTCTTCATTTATCTTCTTTCTCAGGTTACAACATACTTTTGAAAAAATAAAAAAAATATCAGCTCATTGAGCTGATATTTTTTAAATATGAATTGCTAATCCTTCTAAACCTTCTATTGCACCCAATACACTCTCAGTTAAAGTTGGATGTGGATGTACAGAGTTTGCTAATTGTTCAATAGTTAATCCATGCTTTACTGCTAAAACGCCTTCCATTATCATATCAGTTGCCGATGGAGAAATTATTGTAACTCCTAATATTTTAGATGTTTTTTTATCAGCAATTATTTTTATAAATCCATCTTTTTCTTCCATAGTTCTTGCCCTTCCATTAGCTGAAACAGGAAACTTTGATACTATTACATCATCTTTATTTACATCTTTTTCTTTTACTCCTACAGAAGCTATTTCAGGATTAGTAAATACTATTGAAGGAATAGCAGAATAATCCATTTCTAATTCTTTATTTGCAATATTATGTGCAGCTACAATTCCTTCAAAACTTGCGACATGAGCAAGCATTATTTGAGCTCTTATATCACCAATTGCATACACGTTTTCAATGTTAGTTCTCATTTTTTTATTAGTTTTTATTCCACGTTCTATATCCAAACCGAGATTTATTAAGTCTTCAGAAATATTTGGCTTTCTTCCAACAGATAATAAAACTTTTTCAGAAATAAGCTCTATTTCACCTTCAGCATTCGATAATTTTGATATATAGCCATTTTCATTTTTTTCTACAGAAGTTACTTTAAATTTTTCATATATTTCAACTTTTTTTCTTTTCAAAACTTTTTTTATTTCATCTGCTACATCAGCATCTTCAAATGGTGCTATATGATCTGCTAACTCAACTATATAAACTTTTTTTCCTAATGATGAAAAAAAGGTAGCGAATTCCAATCCAATTACTCCTCCGCCAATTATAGTTATACTTTCTGGTATGTTTTTCATTTTAAATATATCATCACTAGTCCATATACCTTCTACATTAGAAAATGGTTGGAAAATAGCTGGTATAGAACCATTAGCAAGAATAATATTTTCACAGTGTATTTTTTCATTCGTTTCCTTTACTAATACATTATTTTTGTCCAAGACTTTGGCAGTACCTTTTTTTACTTCAATTTTATTTTTTTTCATTAAAAATTCTATACCTTTTTTAGACATAGTTACAGATTTATTTTTATGTTTCATAATTCCTTTAGTTTCATAAGATAAATTTTCATATTTTATTCCAAATTTTTTAGATTTTTCTATTATCTCAGAATACAAATGAGAAGCACTTAACATAGCCTTTGCTGGGATACAGCCTAAATTTGTACAAGTACCTCCTAAATTATCTTTTTCAATTAATATAACTTTTTCACCAAGTTGAGATAATCTTATTGCAGCAACATATCCTCCAGGTCCTCCACCTATTATTACTGTACTCATTTAGTACCTCCTTAAAGATATAATAGTATTTCTAATTTCCTTTTAAATAGAGTTCTATTTATTGTAGCAATCTTATCTTCTGTCATATTTAAATATTTTACCCAGTATCTAACTAAGTTTTCTTCACTTTCAATTCTTTTTATTTCTCCAAAAATTACTATATTTTCACCATATGCATCAAAATCTATCATAAGTTTATCTTTTAAATTAAATAAATTTTCAGTAGTTGTAAAAGACAATTGATTTGCACCAAACATTGACATTCTTGCATTTAATGTATATTCGCTTATTTCTATTTGATCCATTCTTTTTATACCACTTTCTAATTTAAATAGATTAATTTTTTTTGCCCACATAGTTTTTATTATTTTACTTTCATATTCAGTTGTTTTTACTAGTACTATAAATCCATCTTCTTTTATATTTAAAATCTTACATTCAAACTTTTCTATTATACCATCTAAATTTGAATATAAGGTTATGCTATTACCTATCTTTAATTGAGGAACTTCTTCTAATTTTATATAGGCAAACCCTCCAGTTAATTTTTCTATTTTCCCATCTATTAAAGAATTTTCTTTAAATGGATTTTCAATAAATATTTTTTTATTATTTCTCAACAAACTAGTTAAATTTAAGTTATAAGATGTTTTTTCAAATATAGGAACTAAATTTTCTAAAATTTTAACTATTTCCTTATTTATCTTTCCATCTTTTGCCATAGAATTTAAAATCTTTAATGTTTTTTCTATAGATTCTGCTTTTCTATATGGTCTATCGTGTGTTAAAGCATCATAAATATCTGCTATAGCCAAAATTTGAGATTCAATAGGTATATCATTCATTTTTAATCCATAATATCCACTTCCATCTAATCTTTCATGATGTAATTTTGCAACTTCAACATAATCATTTAAAAACTCATTGTCAGAAAGCAATTCTTCTAACTTTGATGTATGTGATTGAACTTCTTTAAATTCTGAATCAGTTAATATTCCTGGTTTATTTAATACTCTTTTTGAAACGAAAATATTACCAAGATCATGTATCATTCCACAATTTTTTACAAAACTTATCCTCTCATTATCAAATCCATATAATAAAGCTAATATAGCTGATAAATCTGCCATTCTTACTGAATGTAAATATATATAAGGATCATAAGCTGTTGTTGTTTTTGCAAGATTTAAAATTGCTTTTCCCATATATACTTTTTGTTCAAAATCATTTTTTTGAGTATACATTGAAGCAGATAATTCATATAACTTTTCATCAATTTTTTTATTTAATTCAGAATCCATTTTTTCTTTTGTTATAAATAAAATCAATCCTGTATCTTTATTTTCAAATTCAATTTTTCTAATATAAATATAAGCATTTTTAGGTAAATTACTTATCATCCACCAAAATTTATTTTTTACATCATTAATTGAAAAAGTATCTGAAAAAATTTTTTGATTTTTTAAAGTATCATAAATTTTATTTTTTAATCTAAATGATATACCTTTATATTCTAAAACTATACTATTTGAATATCCATCAAAAAATGAAAGTTGAGTATATACTTTATTAGTTTTAATGGCTATTAAACTTTTTAAAATTTTATTATTAAAAGTTGTGGAAATATCCTTTAAAATATCATCTACTTTATTTCTTTCTAAAAATTTATTACTTGTAAATGTTCTTAAAAGATTATAAAGAACATTGAGTACAAATGGTTTTTTAATAAATCCAATAAATCCTTCGTTTTTACTCTCTAATCTTAAATTTTCATCAGCTGAAGTTAATACAATTACTTTAATATCATCTAATAAATTTTCTTTTTTTGCAATTTTCATAAACTCTATACCATTCATACCAGGAAATCTTAAAGCGGTTAATATTAAAGCTGGCTTTATTTCTTCATTTTTTAAAAAATCTAACATTTCCTCTGTTTTTTTAAATCTTAAAATTTCATTTGATAAACTGGATTTTTTTAATTCATTTTTTACATGTTCAAAATCATTATCATCATTTTCTACAATACATATTGGTCTTTTACTAAACATATTTCCACCTCACTTTAAAAAAGTTTGAAAAATTCTTGTAATTCTTTGTTTGAAAGACTGGTTATCCATTTTTCACCTGGAGAAATTATACTTTCTGCTAATTTTTGTTTTTTTTCTAACATATGGTTTATTTTTTCTTCAAAAGTTCCCAAGGTTATAAATCTATATACACTAACATTTTTCTTTTGACCAATTCTAAACACTCTATCAGTTGCCTGGTTTTCTACAGCTGGATTCCACCACATATCATAATGAATAACATGATTTGCAGCTATCAAATTTAAACCCGTTCCTCCAGCTTTTAAAGATACAATCATTACTTTTTGATTTTTATTATTTTGAAAATTATCAACAATAAAATCTCTTTTTTTTCTTGATAATCCTCCATAAAAAAATAAAGAATTTATATTTTTAATAGATAACATCTTTTTTAATATTTTGGCCATTTCTATGTATTGAGTAAAAATTAATACCTTTTCATTTTTTGACACTATTTTCTCAACGAGTTCTATTGTTCTTTCAGATTTTCCTGATAGCTCTATATCATAATTTTCTTCTTTTGTAAAATTTGAAGGATGATTGCATATTTGTTTTAAGTTTGTAAGTAATTTTAATATCAAACCTTTTCTTTCTATTCCATAAGAATGATAAATATTTTTATCTAAAATTTTTATTACATTTTTATATAACAACTCTTGTTTTTCTTTTAAAAAAATAAATTCATTGTATATATTTTTTTCAGGAAGATCATTTATAATATTTTTATCTGTTTTTAATCTTCTCAATAGAAATGGCTCTATTATATTTTTTAATTTATTTTGTTTTTCTGTATTATTTTGTTTTTCAATTGGAATTGCATAATTTTTTAAAAAGTAATTTTTATTACCAAGAAAGTTCGGCATTAAAAAATCAAAAATACTCCAAAGTTCCAGCAATTTATTTTCTATTGGTGTTCCGGTCATAGCTATTTTAAAAATAGAGTTTAAATGCTTTACTGATTTAGATTGAGCAGTAAGTGGATTTTTTATATTTTGTGCTTCATCTAAAATAATTAAAGACCATTTTTTTGATAACTTATGAGAATCTCTTCTAAGAGTTCCATAAGTTGTTATTATTACATCAGAATCATTTAATTCTCTATTATTTCCATGGAAAATATGAACTTTTAAAGAAGGAGAAAATTTTTCAAATTCTTTATACCAATTTCCAACTATTGTAGTTGGACATATAACTAATGTTTGATTTTTAATATTATTTTCTTCTTTTAATTTTAAAATTGTAGTTATAACTTGTATAGTTTTTCCAAGACCCATATCATCAGCGATACATACATTAAATCCTTTTTTTAAATTATTATATAACCAATTAAAACCCGTTATTTGATAAGGTCTTAAAGTTCCATTTAATGTATTAGGTATATTTAATTTTGGTATTTTTTTTAAATTATCAATAAAATTTTTGATTTTATTATCAGGAATAATTGGAACTCCATAATAATCTTTACTTAAAATATTTATTATTATATTTTTAGTGCTTTGTTTTTTTGTTTTTTCCAAAATTGAAAAATAATTTTCTTGTGTAACTAAAACATTTTTTTCATTAAAACATACAAGTCCATTTATATTTTTAAAATTTCTTTTAAATTCATTTAATGTAATTTCAATATCATCGATTTTAATAGTATAATTAAAATTTATTTTTTCAAAATCTAAGATATCTTCTTGACTACTTAATCTTAAAAGTAACTTAGGAACAACAATTTTATTAGGTTTAAAATTTAATATTATTTTTATACCTAAAAGTTTTAAATCATTTTCAGAATATATAACCAATTCACTTAATTCATCTAGATTTATTAATATCTTATCTCTTTTATCTCGTATTAGTTTGCTTATTGTTTCTGAATATGAAGCAATTATACCTAATTGATTATATAGTTCATTTTTATATTGATTTATAACAATAGAATTTTCAAAATCTTTTAAAGTATAAACATTTTCATTTATTTTATTTTTTATATTCATTGATAAATAATATTTTCTTTTATTTATTTTTTCAACAAATAAAAGTATAGAAAATATACTATCTTTTAAAAATAATGGTAATAGCCAATTTTTAATACTTAAAAAAATATTTTTTTCAAAGTATTTTTCAACTTTAAATATTTTCTTTTTAAAAAAAACATTTAATAATTTATCATTAAAGTTTTTCGAATATTTATTTATTATCTCTTTTAAAAACATAGAAACTATAAATTCAGTAGCTAAATAGGTATTCAATTCATTATTATTTTCATCTAATAAGATATCTTTTGGAGCAATATAGGATAAATAATTTAAATAATCATCTACATATTTTATTGTTCTATTTGGAGTATAATTAATAATAAATTCATTATTGTTTATAGTAAAAATTTCAGGAAGATACGCTTTTAATATGGATAGTTTATATGAGAAAGCTAAACATTGTTTTAAAAAAGATGTATATTTACTATCTTCTTTAAAATCAGAAAGGTTTAGTTCATGAAAAACATTAAAGATACTTTCAAAAGATATATTTTTTTTAAATATACTTTTAATTGTTTTTGAATCAATATTAGAATAAAACTTTGGTCTAATCTTTGAAAAAGATATGTGTATTTTAAAGTCTGTCATATTATATTTTATTTCTTCATTTATCATCAAGTTATTATTTAATTTATAAGAAATATCATCATATGTATTTAAGAGTATTTTCTTAAAATCTTCTTTATAAAAAGATGGGTGAGTTTGTAAAAGAGACAAATAAGATTCTATCTTTTTATTAGAAATATTTCTTTCTTTTGGCCTTTCTTTTAAAAGCTTTACATTCAAACTACTATATTTAAAAATATCTTCATTATAATCAATTGAAAATAAATCTGATTTTTTTATACCGTGAAACTCAAATAATAAAAATGGATTCTTATCTATTTCTTCTGTTAATTTATAAAAAACTGCTATCAAATGTTTACACGGTTTATTTAAATCCACACAATTACATTTTAAAATTAAATCTTCTAAACTATTAGGGAAAAGATCAATTCCATTATTTTTTATAATAGAATAAAGTTCTTCTGGAAATTTATTAATATACAATTGTAAATTTAAGTCTTTATTATTTTTTAAAATACTTTTTATTTTATTTTTTTCCGAAATAGTAAATTGTTTAAAAATTATGGTTTGTTCATAAGGTACTTTGTATCTACCAGAAACTTTAGATAAAATTTTATTCTTATTAATTTTTATATCAACAACATTTTTCGTATACTCTAAACCGCGATTTTTTTTTAAATCATCTTTATCAAATAAACTTAAGAAGTTTATCCATTTTTTCCCCCACCATGTTTTTATATGAGTTTCTTCAAACAAACTTTTCCAACTCCTTTTCTTTCAATAAACAATTATACCATGTATTTATTCGTAAAAAAACCTTTAAAACATGGTTTTAATTGAGCGTATAGGAGGATATTGGATAAGATATTAAAAAACCTGTTTGTTTGTATACAACTATTATTGGAGTTGCTATATCTGGAAAATCTAATTGAGCACTATCTGAATATGTTATAATTCTTTTTTGATTATAATGTTTAAAGTACAACACTACTATAAAATTTTTATTTGTATTTTTTACCATTAGCATACTATTATTACCATTTACATATTTTCTAATGTAAACAAAATTATCAACATATCCACTATAAACTGGTGTAGAAAATCTTGGTTTTATCAAAAATCTAAAGTTATAAAAAGAAACAGAACCAAAGTATAAAATTATTATAGAAAATAATAATAAAAGACCAATAATAATAAATTTTTTCATAAAAATCACCTCCAAAAATTTTATATACCATTATAATTTTACGACATAAAAAAAAACTTTATGTTAATTTAACAATAATATTATTTTGTTTTCTTAATTTTATTTTTATATATGATATAATTATTTTTAGTAAGTAATTTAAAGCTTAAGGAGGCTTTTAAAAATGAGTAAAAAATTATATATATTTTTTTTATTACTTCTTTTTTCTATAAGTTTGTTTTCAACAAATTATAATTTAAATTTAGAAGTTTTAAAAGTAAAACCATTAAAATTAAGTTTTAATGCAAATGACAATGCAATTAATTTTAGAATAAGTATAGAAGAAAAAGAACCATTTTTAAAAGAACAAAATTTATTTTTTAAAAAAATAAAAGTTAAAACAGGAGAACAAAACTTTAGCTTTTTTTTAGATATTCCAACATATAACTCTGAAATGGGAATTGGATTTAAGTACAATACATATAATAGTATTTTACTTGGAATAATAAAATATGATTACTTTAATACGTTTAATTTTAAAAGTAATAACTACTATATTTTCCAAGGATTTAATACATATTTTAGTATTCCAACCATAACAATAGGTAGCTTTAATAATTTTTTTCTTAATATCAATAGTGAAGTTTATTCTTTTTCAAGAATTGGATTTAAATTACAAAGATTTTTAGAACTTCCACTTTTTTTAAATTTTGGAAGAAATTTTGAAACAGGAATACAAGTTCTATCTTTTGATAAATACTATTCAACAGGAATATTTGGAGGTATTTCTTATAATAAAAATAAAATATATGTATTAGGAGATATTAGTACTAAATTAAATTTATTAAAAAAAGATTTTATAGTTGGATTTGGATTAATGTATAATGAAGAGTATAAGTATAGAATTTATTTGATAAGTGATACTAAAAATTTTCCAATATACATATACTTTAATGAATGTGGTGGTGGAATTTTTGCAGAATTGTAGTATATATATACATATTCCATTTTGTAAAAGCAAATGTTATTATTGTGATTATAATTCTATAGTTAATACAAATTATTTTGAGCAATACTTTAAAGCGCTTAATAATGAAATAGAATTATATAAAAATAATAATTTTTTAATAAAGACGATATATATTGGTGGTGGTACACCGTCCTTTGTTGATTCTAAATATATAAAAAATATTTTTTATAAAATCAATGAAATCTTTAATATGGACTTAAAAGAGTTTACAATAGAAGTTAATCCAGAAAGTGTTGAAGAACTTAAATTAATAGATTATAAGGAAATAGGAATAAATAGAATTTCTATGGGAATTCAATCATCATCAAATAAAATTTTAAAAACAGTTAATAGAATTCATACTTTAGAAAAAGCAAGAAAAAGTTATTATACTTTAAAAAAATACTTTAAAAATATAAATCTTGACTTTATTTTAGGTTTGCCTTTTGAAACAGAAAAAACTATTATTAATAATTTAAATTTAATAAAAGAATTAAATCCACAACATATTTCTTATTATTTATTTGATTCTTCACACGAAACTCCTTTAATGAAAAAAATTGAAAAAAAAGAATTAACTCTTCCAAATAGTGAGTTTTTAGAAGATATGCTTGATATTATTTATATCGATTTAAAAAAGATGAACTATAATAGATATGAAATATCAAGTTGGTCAAAAGATAATAATTTTTCTATTCATAATAAAGTATACTGGAAAAATGAAAATTATATTGGATTTGGAGTTTCTGCTGGTAGTCATATTTCAAAGAAAAGATATGTAAATACAGATTCAATTTTAAAATATATAAATTCTTTAAATAAAAATAAAATGGAATATGAATACTATCATAAAAACGATGAAAAAAAAGATTTTATAGAAACTATTTTTATGGGTTTAAGACTGTTAGAAGGAATAAGTATAAAAACTTTAAAAGAAAGATATTCTGAAAAACTTGTGATAAATTTTATAAATAAACTTACTGCCATACAATCAGAGTTGATAAGCATTGATGAGACTTTAAAATTAACTGAAAAGGGGCTTAATTTGTCCAATAGAGTATTTGAAAATTTAATAGAAATAGGGGAAAATATTTAATGTTTATATGAAAAATTTTTCAAATTAAATTTGGAGGTGTACTATGCCATCAGCAAAGTACTATGAATATTTGAGAAAAGACAGGCTTCCACACGTTTGGTGTCCTGGATGTGGAAATGGAATTATTTTAAAATCATTTCTTGAAGCAGCTAGTAATTTAAATTTAGATAAAAATAAGGTTGCTGTAGTATCTGGTATAGGATGTTCTTCAAGAAGTACTGGGTACTTAGACTTTAACACTATGCACACTCTTCACGGAAGAGCTGTTGCATTTGCTACTGGAGTAAAATTAGCAAGACCTGATCTTGAAGTTATTGCCATGGGTGGAGATGGTGACATGTTAGCAATTGGTGGGAATCACTTTATTCATGCTTGTAGAAGAAATATGGATTTAACTATTATTATTTTCAATAATAATATTTATGGTATGACAGGTGGTCAATATTCTCCAACAACTCCTTCTGAAAGCTTGGCTTCAACAGCTCCTTATGGAAATATAGAAAATCAATTCAATGCGGTTGAGTTAGCTATTGCTTCTGGAGCAACTTATGTTGCAAGATCTACAGTTTTTCATTTTATGCAAAGTGCAAAATATATAGAAAATGCAATTAAACATAAGGGTGTTTCAGTTGTTGAAATAGTAACTAATTGCCATACTTATTTTGGAAGATACAATAAAATGCCAAAACCAGCACAATTACACCAATATTTTAAAGATAATGGTATAATGCTTTCAAAAGCTGAAAAAATGAGTGAAGAAGAATTAAAAGGAAAAATAGTAATAGGTGAATTTAAAAACATCGAAAAAGAAGGATATCTTGAAAATTATCAAAAACTCCAAAACAAATTTGCAATTGGAGGTGACAAATAATGAATCTTTCAATTTCAAAACCATTTTCAGTTAGATTTGCAGGTGAAGCTGGTCAAGGGAATATAATGATGGGCCATGTTTTTGCAAATGCTTTAGTTAAAGAAGGATATAATGTAGTTCAAACTCTTCATTATGGTGCAAGAGTTAGAGGAGGACTTTCATATACTGATGTTTTATTTGATAAGGTTCCAATAGACTTTCCAAAAGCTGAAACTTTTGATATATTATATGTTATGCATGATGTTGCCGTTCCTCAAGTTGAACATTTAAAGAAAAATAGTTTAGTTTTTTATGATGATGAATTTGTAAAAAAACTTCCTCAAACAGTTTCAAGAAAAACTAAAAAAGTTATAAAAGTATCTGCTTCAAAAATTGCTTATAATGAAATTGGAAATATAAATGTTTCTAATATGGTAGGATTAGGTATTTTGGCTAGCGTTACAGGTATTTTAAGCTTAGATGTTTTAATTTCTACAATGAAAGAAAATGTTAAAGAAAATTATTATGAAATGGATGAAAAAGCTTTAAATCTTGGATATGAATTTACTAAAAAAACCTATAAAATAAGATCTGGAGAAAAAGTTACTAAATTAGGTAGAAATTTTGAATGATGAAAAGAATTATTGGAACAAAAAAATTTAAAGATAGTTTAAAGTTTGCCATAAATGGATTATTTGAAGTCCATAAAACTCAAAGAAATTTTAGAATACAAACATTTATAGGATTAATAGCGCTTATTACAGCGCTATTTCTTGATTTAAATGGAGTTAAATTATTATGGATTTCTTTTGCTGTAATGCTTGTATTATTAATGGAAGCTTTAAATACAGTTATAGAAAAGGTACTTGATTATCTTCATCCAGATTATAGTGAAATTATAGGTATAATAAAAGACATATCAGCAGCAGTTGTTCTAATTGCATCTGTTTTTTCAATTGTTATAGGGACAATAATATTTGGAGAATCAATTTTTAAAATTAATCCCAAGTATGGTATAATTATAGCGATAGCTTTCTTAGTATTTATTAAATTTTTTTCAAGAGGGGGCAAAAACAATGGATGAAATAAAAGTTCTTGTTGTAGACGACTCTGCTTTTATGAGAATGGTGTTAAAAGATATAATAGACAAACAACCAGACATGAAAGTTATAGGGATGGCAAAAGACGGTCTTGAAGCTGTTGAAAAAGTTGAAAAATTAAAACCTGATGTGGTTACCTTAGATGTTGAAATGCCTAAATTAAATGGTTTTGAAGCATTAAAAATAATTATGAAAAAAACACCTACAAGAGTTATTATGGTTAGTTCTTTAACTTCAAGAGATGCTGCAATAACAATAGAATGTCTAGAAAATGGAGCTTTAGACTTCATTCAAAAACCTGCAGGAAGTACTTCATGGACATTTAGACAAGTTCAAGATGATCTTTTACAAAAAATTCATGAAGCAATAAAGGTTTCTATTAATGTTTTAGCAAAACCACAAAAATCAATTACTACAAGGAAAAAAAGAGAATCAGTTGGAACTGTTGGTAAAAAAATATTATTAATAGCCTCATCAACTGGTGGACCTCGTTCTTTAGATAAAGTTGTTCCTTTATTACCAGAAAAAATTGGAGTTCCAGTAATAATTGTTCAACATATGCCAGCTGGATTTACAAAATCTCTTGCCAATAGATTAAATAAAATATCTGAATTAACTGTAAAAGAAGCTGAAGAAGGAGATGTTTTAGAAAAAGATACTGTTTATATTGCTCCTGGGAATTTTCATTTAGGTTTGAAAAAATCTGGGACTAAGGTTTCTCTTTATTTAGATTCCAGCGAAAAAATAAATAATGTTAGACCAGCAGCTGATTTTACTTTTGATAGTGCTGCAGAAATATATAAGCAAAATATTGTTAGTGTCGTTCTTACTGGAATGGGAAGAGATGGCACCAAAGGTGCATTTAAAATAAAACATTATGGAGGAAAAATAATAGCTGAATCAAAAGAGACTTGTGTAGTCTATGGTATGCCTAAAGCAATTGTTGAAGAAGGCTATGCAGATTATATATTACCTAATACAAAAATAGCAGACAAAATAGTTGATATTTTAGAAGGTAAAGAATAATATAGGAGTGTTCAAAAAATGAAACGATTAATTGTATTAATTATAGTTTTATGCGGGGGTATTGGATTTAGCGAAGCGGGGTATTATTATAAAGTTCAAAAAAATGATTCAATAATAAAAATATCAGAAAAAACAAAAATTTCAGTTCCAGTTTTAATTGATAGAAACCCTGAAATAGTGTATCAAAAATATTTAAATTTAAATCAAAAATTATTTATTCCAAAAGAAAATATTTTTTATTATGAAGTAAAACCTGGAGATTCATTAAATTATATTGCTATAAAATTTTTTACTCATCCAGATTTAATACTCAAAGTAAATTATATTAAAGATAAAAACTTTTTAAAAGTAGGACAAAAATTAAAAATACCTTATAAAATTATAGGCCTTTGTTATAATAAAAATCAAACTATTGGATGGCCTATAATTGGTTATGTTTCTTCACCTTATGGCTATAGAATGCACCCAATATACAAAAAAATAAAATTTCATACTGGAATAGACATAGTTGCTTCAAAAGGAACTCCAATAATTGCTGCCAATTCTGGAAAGGTTATATACGCTGGTGAAAGTGGTGGATATGGTAAACATATAAAAGTATTATTAAATAATAAAATATATTTATATGGGCATTTAAGTGAAATAAATGTATGTAAAGGTTATATCGTAAAAAAAGGTGAAATAATAGGAAAAGTTGGAAGTACTGGTATTTCAACAGGACCCCATTTACATTTTGAAATAGATAACTTTAAGGATAATAAAAGTATGGATCCAATGATGTTTTTAGATAAAAATAAAAATAAAGCTTATAATATAAAAAGTGATGAATATAAAATGTATATGGGAGGGGAATAATGTTTAATAAAAGAACTATTTCTATTTTTCTCTTTTTGATTTTTTCGTTTGCACTATCTTTTTCAAATGATGTTTACTTACAATGGAGAAAAATAGATTCTCAGTATTATTTTGAAAAAAATAATACTACATATATACAACTCAATTATGTTGCTGAAAAATTTGGTAAAGTAGTAAAAACAGATGAAGATTTAGTTATAATTAAACATGATAAATGGAAAGTCTTTTTATTTCCTAAAAATAAAATGTGTATTATAAACAGTATGGAATCATTCAAATTTTCTGATGAAGATATAAATATTGTTGATAAGAAAGTTTATTTAACTCCACAAGTTATTTCTAAGGTAATGAATTTAGATTTAATATCTAATGCTAAAGGATATTATTTAAATGTACCAGTTGCTAAAATAGAAAGTATAAATACTATTTTTGGAAAATCAAATGCACGAACTATAATAGAGTTAAGTGAAGATGCCAATGTAGAAGTATATCCACTAGTTAATGCTTATGGTTATTTAATAAAAATAAAAGGTGCAGAAGTTCCTGATTCTATTTACTATCATGAATATAACAATAAAGTAAAGTATATAAAAGCTTATCATTTTTCTGAAACAGAAGTATGGGTAAAGATAGTTTTAAATTATAAATCAGAATTAAAAAAGACTTTTGAAAGTAAAAGAGTTATATTAGATTTTTATTTTCCAGAATTAACAAGACCTGTTTTAGTCATAGATCCAGGTCATGGTGGTCATGATTCTGGTGCAGTTGGATTTAATAAACTTTATGAAAAAACAGTTGCATTAGAAGTTGCAAAAAAAGTAAAGGATTTATTAGCAAATGAAGATATAGATGTATATTTAACAAGAACAAAAGATGAATTTATAGAACTTTATGATAGAGCTATGTTTGCAAATAATAAAGATGCAGACTTATTTATCAGTATTCATTTAAACTCCTATCCAGATGATAGAACTGTAAATGGAAGTGAAATCTATTACTTTGATTTTTCAAAATCAAGCTATGCAAGGAGAATTGCTTGGAAAGAGAATTTAGATAGTAAAAAAGATAAACCAATAATCGAAACTTGGGTTAAAGATAAAGAAAGCTCTATTGAAGAAAGTAAAAAATTCGCTAATATTTTAGAAAATGAAATAAAAAGAAATAATATTACAGATAGAGGTATTCATTCTGCAGAATTTGCTGTTTTAGCTTATACAAGATGTCCAGCTGTTTTATATGAATTAGACTTTTTAAGTAATAAAACAGTAGAACAAAAATTTAAATATGGAACAGACTATGTAAAAAAGTTTGCTGGAATTATTAAAGAATCTGTTTTAAAATACTTTAAAGAAAAAAAATGATATAATTATAACTTATGAATAAATAAATGCATGATTTCTTTAAAAGAAATCATGCATTTTAATTTTAAATTTTTTTCTTATTGTAAAACTCAATACACTCATGAATTTTAGTTCTTCAGTAAAATAAAAACTTATGCATCTTATTTTTTATAATAAAAGAATTTATTTATTCTAAATTTTATAAATTACTTCTTTTTTATTAATTCTCATTGCATTTAAAATTGCAAGTAAAGCTACACCAACATCAGCAAATATAGCTTCCCACATAGTTGCTATGCCTAAGGCACCTAACACTAAAAAAACTATTTTTATTAACAATACAAAAATTATATTTTGCCAAATTATTTTTGATGTTCTTTTTGAAATTTTAATAGAAGTTATTATTTTATCTATTTTATCATCCATTATTACTACATCACTTGCTTCAATAGCTGCATCTGAACCTAATCCACCCATTGAAATTCCAACATCTGCTCTGGTTAAAACAGGTGCATCATTAATACCATCACCTACAAATGCAACAGTATTTGTAAAGTTTAATTCATTTTCTAATTTTATTACTTTATCATTAGGTAGTAATTCCGAATAATAATAATCTATTCCTAATTCATTAGCAACATATTTTGCCACTTTTTCATTATCTCCAGTGAGCATAATTGTTTTTATACTTAATTTTTTTAATTTTGCAATAGTTTCTTTTGATTCATTCTTTATTTTATCTGCAATTACTATATAACCTGAATATTTATTATTAATAGCAACGTGAATAACTGTTCCAAATTCACTTATTTTATCATATTTAATATTAAATTTTTTCATTAATTTTTCATTACCCACAAATATTTCAAAACCATCTATATTAGCTTTTACTCCATGTCCTGGAATTTCTTCATGTGAACTAATTAAATTTATATTTATTTTATTTTTATAATAAGTTTTAATTGATTTTGCTATAGGATGATTTGAATATTCTTCTGCATAAGCTGCAAATTTTATTATATTTTTTTCTTTTACATTAAATGCCACGACTTTGCTAACTTCAAAAACACCATGAGTTAAAGTACCTGTTTTATCAAATACTACTTTAGTTAAATTTTTTAATGCTTCTATATAATTACCACCTTTTACCAATACTCCATTTTTAGATAAAGCTCCAATACCTGCAAAATATCCCAAAGGAATAGATACTACTAAGGCACATGGACAGGATATAACTAAAAATAATAATCCTCTATAGAACCAGTCATTAAAATTACCTAAAAAGATAGGTGTTATAAATGCTATTACTATTGCTGAAAATACTACTATGGGAGTATAATATTTTGCAAATTTAGTAATAAATTTTTCTGTTTGTGCTTTTTTAGAAGACGCATTTTCTACCATTTCCAATATTTTTGATACTGTAGAATCAGAAAAAAGTTTACTTACTTTTACTTTTATTGTATTGCTTTCATTTATGTAGCCACTTAAAATTTCATCATTTTCTTTTAATGATTTTGGAATGGATTCACCTGTTAAAGCTAACGTATTAACTTTTGTTTTACCTTCAAAAATAATACCATCTACAGGAACTTTTTCTCCTGGTTTTACTAAAATAATATCTCCTATTTTTAATTCTTCTGGATTAATTATTTTTGTTTTTTCTCCATCAAATTTATTTGCAAAATCCGGTCTTATATCCATCAATGATGTAATAGACTTTCTTGATTTATTTATAGCTATTGACTGAAATAATTCACCAATTTCATAAAATATCATAACTCCAGTAGCTTCTGGAAATTCTTTAATTGAAATAGCTCCTATTGTAGCTATACTCATTAAAAAATTTTCATCAAAAAAATTCTTATTTAAAATATTTTTTATTGATTTCCATATTACTTTATATCCAGATATAACATAAGATATTAAAAATAAATATATTGAAATATTTTGAGTTGTAAAAAACCAGCCACTTATAAAAAAGATTAAAGCTATGGAAAATCTTATAGTTTCATTTCTAATTTCATTTTTTTTTTCTTCTTTTTCTTCTTCTTTATATAAATTTACATGAGGTTCTAATTTTTTTACTATACTTTCTACGTCTTCAAATTTATCATTTTTTGATTCAATCGTAATTATTTTAGTTATAAAATTTAAGTTTACTGATTTCACATCAGCTAATTCTTTTATTTGTTTTTCTATCTTTGAAGCACAATTGGCACAATCTAATCCTTCTAATTTTATTTTTTGTTTTTCCATAAAATTCACCTCCTTACTCTTGAATGTGTTCTAATCCTATATTAAATATGTTTTTTATATGCTCATCATTGAGAGAATAAAATACAATTTTTCCTTCCTTTCTATATTTAACAAGCTTAGATTGTCTCAAAATTCTCAACTGATGAGATATTGCTGAACGAGAAATTTCTAAAATTTTAGATATAACTTGCACACAAAATTCACCTTTAAAAAGTAAACTAATAATTTTAATTCTTGTACTATCTCCAAATATTTTAAAAAGATCAGATAAATCAAATAATATTTCTTCATTTGGCAAACTTTCTCTTATTTTATTAATCATTTCAGGTGTATCACTTAGACAACATTTTTCTTCCATAAAATTCACCTCCTATATATATCATATGTGAACATATATTCATGTATATTATATAATATTTTTTTTTATTTGTCAAATAATTATTTTTTGTTATATTTAAATCTTTTTAAAATAAAATAATCCTCATAAAGTATATTACTTTATGAGGATTATTTTATTTTATTTTTTTAAATATATCAAGAGTAATTTCACCATAATTTCTGCTTTCATCTAAAACAAAGTTTTTCAAATTTAAATTATAATTTTCTCTTTTTGATCTTTCTAATATAATATATCCACCAGAAATTATTATTTCATGATTTTTATCTAATATTTCTAAAAAATCATTACAAAAACCCAAATTAAATGGTGGATCAGCAAAAACTATATTAAATTTTTTTTCACTATTTTTTAATTTTGGAATTGCCTTTCTAAAATCATTTTTTATAACTTGAACTTTATTTGAAATTTTTAGTTTATTTAAGTTTTTAATTATTGATGAAACGGTTTTTGAATTAACTTCTATTATAGTTGAAGAAGAAGCTCCATTACTAATAGCTTCAAAAGAAAATCCGCCACTTCCCCCAAAAACTTCTAATAAGTTAACTTCTTGAAAATCAAAAATATTCATTAAAATTTGTTTTAATTTTCCTGGTGTGTATCGTGTTCTTTTATCATTAACTGTTTCATATGTTTGTCCTCTCATTGTTCCTGTTTCGATTTTAAGAGCCAATTTAATCACCTCATATTGCATTTATTAAGTTTAATTTCTTTCCATATCTTTTTAAAATTTCTTTTTTTAATTTTTCATCAAAATAACTTTCTTGATTCGATTCTAATTCTTTTCGTATTTTATCAAGTAATAACATATCTTCAACTATATCAGTAAATTTAAATTCATGGATACCATGTTGTTGTGTTCCAAAAAATTTTCCTGGTCCTCTCCAAGACAAATCTATTTCAGAAACTTTAAATCCATCAAATGTATTTGAAAATTCAAATAATTTATTTTTTGTTGTTTCTGGAATATTATTTCCTGTTATTAAAAAACAATAAGATTGTTTTTTGCTTCTTCCAACACGTCCACGAAGTTGATGAAGTTGAGATAATCCGAATCTGTCTGCATGTTCAATAACTATTACCGTAGCATCTGGTATATCAACACCAACTTCTACAACAGTTGTTGATACTAAAATAGAAATTTCTTTAGAAGAAAATTTTTCCATAATATTATTTTTTTCTTCTGATTTCATTTTCCCATGTAAAAGTGCTACATTATTAAATTCTAATTTTAATTTTTCATACATATCTTTTGCTGCTTTTAAATCTAATACTTCAGATTCTTCTACCAATGGATAAATGAAAAAAGCCTGATTTCCTTGATCTATTTCTTGATGTATAAATCTATATATATTTTTTAAATTAGAATCTGTTGATAATACTGTCTTTACTTTTTTCCTTCCTTTAGGCATTTGATCAATTATACTTATATCTAAATCTCCATATATGGTTAAAGCTAATGTTCGTGGTATGGGTGTAGCTGTCATTACAAGAATATCTGGTGATATTCCTTTATTTATTAATTTTAAACGCTGATTCACACCAAATCTGTGTTGTTCATCTATTATTATAAGTCCTAATTTAGAAAAAACGACATCGTCTTGTATTAATGCGTGCGTTCCAATTATTAAATCAATTTTTCCATTAGCTAATTTTTCTTTTATTTCTTTCTTTTCCTTATTTTTAGTTTCTCCCAATAAAAGAGCAACATTTATTCCTATATTTTTTAAATTTTTTTGTATTTTTAAAAATTGTTGTTTAGCTAAAACTGACGTTGGAACCATCATTGCAGATTGATATCCAGCTTCAAAATTATCTATTATTGCAAATTCTGAAACAACGGTTTTACCAGACCCAACGTCTCCTTGAAGCATTCTATTCATAGGAGATTTTGAAATAAGATCTTTTCTTATTTCATTATGGGACCTTATTTGAGCTTCTGTAGGTTTAAAAGGAAGAATTTTTAAGTATTTTTTTAATAATTCTCCACTTATTTTTTTTGATATTCCAAACTTTTTTTGTTTAGAACTTTTTTTTGATAAAAGCAAAGCACTCTCAAATAATATTATTTCTTCATATTTCATTGATTCATAAGCTAATTTTTTATGATAAAAACTCTTTGGAAAATGTATGCCTTTTATGCGTTCGTTTATATTTAAAATTGAATATTTTTCTATTAAAGGTTTTGGTATATATTCTTCATAATAATAAACTTGTGGAATAGTTTGTTTGAATATTTTTCTAATTACTTGTTGAGAAATACCATTAGTAAGGGGGTAAATTGGTAAAATTTCTTTTTTTAAACTTGATATTTCAAAAAATTCAGGTGATTTCATTTGACGTCTTCCATAAGAATATTCAACCTTACCATAAAAAGCAAACTCTAATCCTCTTTTTAATTTATCTTTAACAAATTTTTGATTAAAAAAACTCAATATAATTACACCTGTGCTATCTTCTACAGAATAGTTTATTATTGTTAATCCTTTATTTATTCTTAATTCTTCAAAATTTACTATTTTACCAGAAATTAAAGAAAATTCTCCATCTTTTGTATTTATTATCTTTTTTATTTTTCTCCTATCCTCATAATCTCTTGGCAAATAAAAAAAAGTAGTATATAAATTAGATAATCCAATATTTCTCAAAGAATTTGCTCTTTTTTCTCCAACATGTTTTAAAAATTTTATGTCAGTAAACAAATTTATTTTTTTTTCTGGTTTTTCAAAAGAATCTATTAAATATTTATTCTTTAACTTGTTTAATGCAGTTTTTAATTCTTTAAATCTTTTAATCTTTCTTTCTTCTGGTAATACAGCTAATGGTTTTACATAACCTAATAATTTTTTTATATCTTCAAGCATATTATTGTCTTTTAATGTTTTAGTATTAATTTTAGAAATAGAATAAAAAGCAGGAAAAATTTCTTCCCACTTTTTAATATTCTTTTCTTTTAAATCTAAAATATATTCATATTCATTTAAAATTTCCTCTATGTGCATCATTTTATTGGCTCTTTTTCTCCATATACCGCAAGTCCAAATACTTCAGGTCCACTATGAGAAGCTACTGTTGGAGAGATTCTTCCTTCTATAACTCTGTAATCTTTGATTCCAAGTTTTGAAAAATCTTCCATAAATAAATTATACGCCTTTAGCATTTGTTCTTTATTTTTTTCCAAACTATGTATTATATATATCTTTACATTATTTGGTCTATCTTTAATAAATTTTATGGCATTATTTTTCATAGTTAAATAAACTTTATTCATTCCTCTAATCTTAGCTATAGGAGCTATAAATCCATCTTCAACTCCAAGTATAGGTTTTATATTTAAAATTGTTCCAGCAAGTCCTTGAGCCTTACCTATACGCCCATTCTTTATTAAATATTTTAAAGTTGGTACAGAAAATTGCATATATGATGATTTTTTTATTTCAGGTAATAATTTTTCTACTTCCTCAAAAGATTTTGTTTGAAGTAATTCCATAATTTTTTCTGCAATTAAATAAGCGCCTATAGATATACTTTCTGTATCTATAATATGAATTTTTATATCTTCAACCATATTTCTAGCCATTTCACAAGTATTAATTAATCCAGACATTTTAGAAGAAAAATGTATATCAACTATTTCATCAAATCCTTTATCTTTTAAATCTTGATATATTTTAACAATTGATCCTATTGATGGTTGAGATGTATGAAATTCATTAACATCAAATATTTTAGAATAATATTCATCTTTTGTTATAGTAATTCCATCAATAAAAGTCTTTTCATCAAGTACAACATTCATACCAATTAATTCAGCATTATATTTTTTTAAAATTTCATCAGTTACGGCACATCCACTATCTATTAAAATTGCTCTTTTGGGCATTTTAATCCTCCTTCTTTACTACAATCTTTTCATTGTCTAACTTTATGATATATCCATTAATTTTTATTTGTTCTAAATCACCTTTTTTTATAAATTTTTTAGCTTTATTTACAGACATTAAATTTATATAATATTTTTCCAAAGAATTATTGGATACTCTTGTTATTTTATAGTAACAAATAAACGTAATTAAAAAAATACTAATTGAAAGTATCAATAAAAATGTTGTTATCTTATACAATCAAATTCATCTCTTATTTAAATAATGAGAATATGTTACTATAAACTTATCTATTCTTTGTTTATAATTAATGTATAAGTTAGAATTTTTATTTTTTTGATCTAAATAATAATTATAAACATCTTTATAATTATTTATTATTGCATTAATAAGTTTATCTTTATACTCAGTACTTGAAGCTAAATAAAGACTATCTAATAATTCTAATGAAACGTCTGGAATTCCTCTAAATTTAAGAGCCATATAATAATTGGCCATGCCATCTTGTTTTGTTATTTCAAGTATTTTATTGTATAAAATACTTTGGTTATAAATTCTAGAATTTAAAAGTATCATATTTAGTTTTATATATTCAGAATATATATTCTCCCATTCTGGAAATCTATTCCATGCACCAGGTAATAATTTTATAGCTTCATCATACCAATGAAAAAATTCTTTTAATTCATTATCCAATAAAATATCTATTTTTTTAGAATCTTTAACTTTAGACTTTAAAATATTCAATTTTTCTATTATAACTAAATGATACTTAGAAATTAGTCTGTAAGCATTTTTTTCATTAAAAGAAGTATAAGCATACTCAAGTTCATCTATTTCATCTAAAGTTGTTTGAATAGAAAGTATTATATTTTTAGTTTCTTCATTATAAGCTAAATTATAAATATCTTTTACTGTATCGCGTAATTTATTTGAAGTGAACGGCATTAAATCAATTGAACCTTTAAATTCATTTATAATATATCTATATTCTGGTCTTTTTAATTCAAAAATATCTGGTAATGAATTATAGTTCACTTCTTCATATCTAAATGGATACTTTGTAAAAAATTGAGCTAAATAAAAAGCAGATTTCCCAAAAGCAGGATTCATATCAAGCGATTTTAAAAAGTATTCTTTAGACTTCAAATAAGAGTTCTTTGCATTATTAAAATAATTTATTTGTTCTCTTTTTAAAGTATTTTTTCTACTTTCTAAAGAACTTATGGCTTCATTTATTTTTTTAAACTGTTCAGAAAATGGTGAATAATTTTTTAATTGATTTTTATAAGTATTTATTTGAGCATTTATATTATTTAAAACTTGTGGAATTTTAGTATTTGATATTTCATAATATTGATCTAATTTACTGTATTCATTATTTCCATACTTAAAGTATACTTCAGATGCTGTTGATAAAACTTTTAAGTAAGAAACTACTATACCAATTAAAATAATAGGTATCAAAACATACAGTGTATTAATTTTTTTGATTTTTATAGTATTAAATTGTTTTGAAACAGCTACTGATAATACGAAAAGTGTTACCATAATATTTGGATGCATATGCATTGGAAATTCAGTTGCAGAATGTACTATTGTTATAGTAGCTATCCATGCAAATAATGAAAATAAGAGCATTTTATTAAAGTTTTTTTCTTGTTTTATTGACTTGAAAAATATAAATAAAAGTGAAATTATTATACCTAAAATACTAAAAAAACCTATTAATCCAGTTTCACCTAAAACTTGTAAATAATCATTGTGTGCCCTTTTAAAATTATTCCAAGCATATAAAAATCTTTCTGGATTTTCTTTTTGTACATCTTTCATGTAATAAAGGGCATATACAGGATATGTATCAATACCTCCACCTATTATAATATGTTGAGGATGATTTTTATCTTGAAATTGTTTTATTGCAGCCATCCAAGACAAAGTTCTTTCATCCCAAGAAGAACCATTTGCCATTGCAACAAATCTACTTGAAGCATTAACTTCTCCACTTTTATTAAAAGGTGATTTTATGTTAAACATTCCAAAAAGAAATATAAAAATAATTATTATTGTTATAAAATAATAAATAAATTTTTTTGATTTTAAATACTCTTTAGATTCTTGATTTTTATACGAAATTAAAACAGACACAAGAGCAACAATCATACCAGCAAATAATCCCATATATACAGATCTTGTTTGAGCAAATAGTATAACCCAATACATTATAAAGATATTAAATAATCCATAAAATCTTATAAATAAATTAGAATCTTTTTTTAATGTAAAATAAACTGCTATCGGTAAAAGTTGAGCAAGATAATCAGAAACAAAGTTAGGATTTCCAATAGTTGTTCTTAAAGCAATTCTTGCATTTGGATCTCCTATTTTACCAAAAAATATATCAAATCCAAATAATTTATTTAATAATCCATCTATTGCAATAATTGTACCAGTTATCAACAAAGCAAAGAGGGCATATTCAATATACTTAAATTTTTCTCCAAATTTTTTAGTTATAAGAAAAGAAACTGAAATTATTAATATAGTATATAGAGATGTTTCTACTGAAACCCTTAAATATATAGGATTTTCAATAGCAACAGATATTAAAGATAAAAGGGTAGATATACCAAAAAAACTGAAAAAAATATGAACTGGTGTATATTCAATATTTATTACTTTATTTCTTTTTGTAAATAAATACGAAATAAATAATGCTGTAAAAAACAAAGCAAAAAACATATGTTTTTGAGTTGAAAATTCATAAACCCACTTAGGTATTATAAAAAATGGCAAAACAATTAAAAAGCTTAATATTAACCCTATATCATAAGGAAGTTTAATATCTTTTTTTAAACTCAATAGAATCACCCCACATAAAAAATTCTTTCCTTGAATATATTACCATATTTATTAAAAAAATACAATAAAAAAAAGCCCATAAGGGCTTTTTTAAACAAATTTGATATCTCAAATCTGTAAAAATTTCCGGGGACAGATCACTTTAGGAGGGAGGGTACCTTCTTTGGATGACCTGCAAAGCCATTATACAATAGTTAATTTTTTTTTCAAAATATGAAATATCTCTTTTACATCTGGTTAATGAAAAAAATTACAGAATATTTGCAGTTAATGAAAAAAATTTCATATTCTTGAATTTTTTTCTTAATTAAATTAAAATGAATATAAAATCCAAAGTAATTCTGTACTTTTTATTATATTTTTATAATTATAATTAGAAAAAACAGGAACATAATTAACAGTATATCCATAAGTACTCCATTTAATTCCAGAAATTTTATTTACATAATTTAAAACTTTTTTTGTTAATGGATTTAAATAAGTAGTAGAATTTTTAGATAAATCATATTCCTTCTTTAAATCTATTGGAAAAGAGAATTTTTTTGAAAATTCATAAAAATTTTTAGAATCTTTCATTATTTTATATATCTTTTCATAAGAATACTTTTGAATATCAATGTTTTTTATATTTATAAAACCATCGCCTAAACTCAATCCACCAGCTTCATGGCTACCACAAACAATAATTAAGGTATCTTTTATATGTTTTTTTGAAAACTCTATAGCGGAACTTATTGAATTGTCAAAATCTATTAATTCATTTATCATTGCATAAGTATCATGTGCTATTGAAGCATTTGCTATTTTAGAAGAATCTATTAAAATAAAAAATTTATTATTGTTAAATTTTTTTAATGCATAATTTAGCATAACGTTCATAGATTTTCTTTTATCAATAAAATATGGCATATCTGAGTAAGAAGTAACTATTAATTCTGGTTTTAAAGAAGGAGTATTTGGAATGTGTAGTTTATATTCAAAATTATTTATTGAATTTGGAAGATCGACTCTTCCACCACCAATTAATAAATCTATATTACTATTTAATAATTGATTAGAAATATTTTTGTTATTATTAAATGTAGAGTGTGCATATGCACTAGCTGGAGAAGCAGAAGTTAATTTTTTTGTAGTTATCAAAGCTATTTTATATCCAGAATCTTTCAAATAATAAGTTATTGGGAATATATTATTTCCATTATAATCAATATTTATATTTCCATTATTTGTTTGATTAAAACTCATTATAGAAGTCATAACAGCCGATGTATCCATTACTTTATTATAAGATGTCATTAAAGATAAATTATTTAATTTTTCCATATTTAATGTTTTTTTATATTTATATTCAGAATAAATATTTGCTAAATTAATATGATTTGTTCCCAGCCCATCGGCAATAAACAAAAAAATATATTTATATGAAAAAACATTTGAATACAAAAATAATATTAAAAGTAGTATAGGTATTTTTTTCATTATATCACACTTCCATATATGTAGAAGGGGACATTATCTTACAGTTAATTTTTAAAGATTCTACTTTTGATTTAAAAAGATTAGCATCTGCATTTATTATTGACCACGTATTATAATGAATTGGGACAACTAACTTTGGTTTTATAAAAAAAGCAGCTGTAGCTGCATCTTCAATATCCATTACATAATTACCTCCAATTGGAAGAAAAGCAACATCAATTGAATATTTTTCTAATAATTTCATATCTAAAGTTAATCCTGTATCACCTGCATGATATATTTTTTTATTATCTATTTCAAGTAAAAAACCACAAGGATTTCCAGCATAAATAATATTTTTTCCATCAAATATTGAAGAACCATGAAGTGCATTAATTAATTTTACACTACCAAATTCAAATGATTTTGATCCTCCAATATGCATTGAATGGATATTTTCAACTCCATTCATTTGTAAATATAATCCAATTTCATAATTACATACCACAGTAGCTCCCGTTTTTTTTGCAAGTTCAATTGTATCTCCAAAATGATCTCCATGACCGTGAGTTACAAATATATAATCAAGCTTTTTTATTGAATCTAAAGATACAGTGCATTGAGGATTTCCTGTAATAAAAGGATCTATAATAGCATTTATACTCCCTTCTATTAAAAGTACAGAATGACCTAAATAAGTTAATTTCATTTGAATTCCTCCTTTTTAAGTATGGAATTAAATTTTTTATCATTTAACTTTTTAAAATTTTTTGTTAAAAAACTTTCAAAGTCAATAATTTTATCAAAGTTATAATTAAAACGTTTTATAAATTCTAAAATATTTTTCCCATATGGAAATTTGTAATATCCAATAGTTTTTAAATTAGCTTCATTCAAATACTCTTCCATATTATTTCTTTTTAAGTATAATAGAGAATTTGTTTCACATAGTATTTCATGCCAAGTATCTTTTGAACTATGTTCTATTAAATTGCCAAAATAATAATGTGAATATTCATGAGCGATATCTTTTTTAGAATTTACAAACATAACATTAGGATTTATATGAAATGACCTGTTTTCAGTATACACAAAAAACAAATTTTGTGTTGGAATAGAAAGTTTTTTTAAAATATTAGATATACTATCAACGGTACTTAATATCCATTTTTTATCTGAATAAAAATTTTTATATTTATAAAATTTTTTATTAAAATAGACATATGCAGAATTATATTTAGATTGTTTTTGAATTAAAAATTTTTCATTTGAAAATCTTAAAAATGAATTTTTAAAGTTTATAATTGCATAATTAAAATAAGGTATTTTTTTATAAAAAAAGAACGTATTGCTCTTAAAAGTATCTTTTGTATTTAACACAATTAAGTTTATACCTGTAGAATATAATTTAATGCTATCTTTATCTGAAACAATAATAGTAATTGGAAAAAAAATTAGTATAAATATTATAATAAATAATAATCTAAACTTTAAAAACAATATATCCTTCAAGATTTCCACCTGTTTTTTGAGAATTATTTATATTTATTTTACTATTTTCTGGTAAAGCTATAATTGTATTATTAAACTCTTCATTTAAAATTACTGTTGATATTATGTTTATTTTATCTTCTTTTATATGTTCATCAATTTTTATGTTGGGATTTATTATATTCAATACTTTTTTATTCATAGTTAATTCATAATTAGTTTTTTCTAAAACAGTTAATTCATTGTAAGGTACTTGTATCAATGTTTTTAATGTCCCATTTAATTTTATTGTACCGATTATTGTTATATCATTATACTCTGAAATAGCAGATAAAACTTCTTTTAAGTCTTCAAACTCTTCTTTGTTTATATTTCCCGAAAAATTTCCAGACAAAATTAATATTTGAATATTCATATCACTTAATATATCTATAAAATTTTCTAATGTAACATTATTTTCATAAAAATCTTTTTTTGATTTATATTGTACAAGTGCAATATTCATTTTTTATTCTCCTTTTTTTTTATATATATAAACATAACAATTCCAATTATTGAAAGTATAAAACTTATTAAAACAGCAGTTTTCATTCCAAATATCATTAAACTATCAGTTCTTAAAGTTTCTATAAAACCTCTTCCTATTGAATATAAAATTAAATAAAGAGCAGTTACTTCACCAAAACTATTTCTTTTATTCCTAATATAATACAATAAAAACAAAAATATAGATAAGTCTAAAATAGATTCATATAAAAATGTTGGATGAAAGTAAGAGTAAGATTCATATCCAGGCATTCTATCTTTTAATGCAATAAACATCTTCCAAGGCAACTCAGTTGGTCCACCATAAGCTTCATGATTCATAAAGTTTCCCCATCTTCCAATTGCTTGAGCAAGCGGAAGCACAAATGTAAAAAGATCTAATGATTGTAAAAATTTCATAGAACATTTTTTTCGTTTTGTATATATATAAGCAGCTAAAATAGATCCCAAAACGCCACCATGAATAGCCATACCACCATGCCAAGTTTTTATTATTTCAGTTGGATATTGAGAAAAATAATTCCAATTAAAAGTAACATAATAAAGTCTTGCACCAATAATTCCAAAAATAATTCCAAAAATAATAGCTCCAAAAAAATCATTTTCTAAAATTTTTTCTTTTTTAGCTTGCTTTTCTGCAATAGATACTGCAAGCATAACTGCAATGGCAATTAATAAACCATACCACCTTGTTTCTAAAACTCCAAATTTAAATAAAATTGGATTAAAATACCATTCTCCAGAAAAACTTTTTGGAAGAATAAATATTGAAATAAATAAAAAAATTGAAATAATAGTTATAAATATTTTAAAGTAAAACTTATCTTTAAATATAATTCACACCTCCATTAATATTTTATAAAATATTTTCTTCATTATTTAATTCAAAAAATAATGTTTTAAACATCTTTTCAAGTTGAATTTTTGAATAAACTTTTGAACCATTATTTGTATTATCTTTTTCTATATCTTCAACTATTGAATTAAATCCATTTGCTAAATAAGCTTCTTTTTCAAATTCAGAAGTTTCTTCTTTTAAGAAGCTTTCATAATTTTTCTTCATTGTTTTATCTGGTTCAATAGCAGTTTCTACTGTTTTTAATTTTTCTTCAACTTCTTGTTTTTCTTTCAAAAATTTTTCTCTTTCTTCATCATCATCTTCTTCTACATTTTCTGATAATAAATCTGTAGAATTATCTATTTCTGGAACTTCTTCTTTGTTTTCAATATTTCCTTCAAGTTCATCTAACAAATTTTCAAGTTCATCAATATTAGCATCTTTTAAACTTTCATCTATCTTAGAAGATAATTCTTTTGTATTAGTTGTTTCTTCTAAATTTTGAGAAATATTTTTATCCATATTTTCTATATCTTCGTCATTTTCAAGATTTTGTTGTGGATTTCCTTCAACTTCATTCAATAATTTTTTTAAAGCCTTAGATTTATTCCATATATTTTCAACATTATCAAGTTTTAAATTTATAACTTCTTCAATTGAAATATTTTTAATATTTTGAAAGTTATTATCTTCATTTTCATTGTTAGATAATACTTCAACTGTTGAATTCATAAATCCAAATTTTTTTATTACAAAAAAAACTAAAAAACCTGAGAGTGCTGATAAAAGAAATACTATTAAAGTAATCATTATAAAACTTACAAAATTAAATTTTTCTTTTTTTGTATCTGTACTCTGTGGGGTTGGTTGAGATTTATCTAATTTAAAAGAATCAAAATTTAATTTTTCAGTTAAATTATTTTCTTTTATATTTTTTAAAATTTCTAATGCTAAAGCATTATCTGGAAATTGTGATAAGTATATCTTTGCTTTTTCATATTCTTCATTATGAAAAGCATCTATTCCAATATATAATTTTATTTCTGGAATATCTTGTTCTATTTTAGAAGAAATTGACAACGCTTTTTCTAAAAGCGTTTCAGACATCTTATAAGAGCCTGCTCTATAAGCTTTTATTCCAGATAAATAATAGTTATAGGCGGTCTGATAATTTCCAAATGAAATTACAAATAAAATAATGATTAAAAATAATACTAATTTATTTTTCCATCCCACAATAAATTACCTCTCAATGTTTTAGTTATAAAATAAAAAGTTTTATTATCAAAGTATACATCTTCAATTTCATTCTTAAATTTTTGATAATCACCATTAAAAATTCTATCTTTTAAATTTATCTTTGTTAATGTTGTTTTTCCAAAAACTAATAAAGTATCATTATTTAAAAATAAAGAAAGACGTCCTATATCTTGATTACCTATAATTTGAGTTTTAAAGTATTCTGTGTCATACATTATTAATTTATAATCAGAAGTTAAAATAAATAATTGTTTTTTATAGGGTACAAAGTCAATAAAGTCTCCAAAATTGTTTAATCCTTTGTTTATTAAATCCTCCTTATTTAAAACTGTTAAAAGCTTTCCATTATTAATAATTGAAATTTTATTGTTAAAAACAAAATATACATCTTTGTCTATAATTTTTATTTTTTTAAATAAAAATTTGTTAGATATCAAAGAATTATCTAAGTAAACAGAAGAATACATATCTTCATTAAATACTGTTATTAACCCATTATTAGGAAGATAATATGCTTCATTTGAAGTAATTAATGAATTTGATACTTTTACAAAAACTCCACCAGTTTCATCTGTTGCATAAATTCCATCCGGTGCAGAAATAAAATATCTTCCATTGTAAATTATTCCACCAAGCACTTTAACATTTAAAATTTTTTCAAATTTGTCATTGTATACACCATTAGGCGTTTCAAGGAAAAGCTTATTTTTTAATTTTTGTATTTTTATATAATCTTCTTTTAGGACTCCATAGTCATTATTTTTTAATATAAATGTTTTTTCCGAATAAGAGTTAGGAACCTTAAAAAAATTATAAGATTTAGCCAACTCTTTTTTTTCTGCTAATTCTTTTTCTTTATAAGTTTCAATGAAATTATCATTTTCAAAAGGCTTTATAACTATCTTATCTACTTTTGAATTCAAAAATAATTTTATGGAATCTAAAATTTTAGGATCGGTATAAATTTCAAAAAAACTTTTTTTGAATAATAGATTTTTTTCAAATTTGTCATTCAATGCACTATCTATTGTAACTATTCCATCTCCATGTAAAAATTCTGGATAAAATCTTTCTAAAATAGATCCTTTTATACTTTCATTTAATCCTGTAACACTACCGGCAATAGCCATATAGTGTATATCTTTTCTTAATCCAAAAGAATCTAATTTTTTCAAAACATATGAATTAGGCATTATTTCTTTATAATAACTATTTATTTGTTCAATATAAAAATTTACATTATGTTCAATTGATACCATTGTTCTTTCATTTATTCCAAATGTTTTACTTAAATCTGATATATTTTTTCCATAAAGTACATTAAAAAACAAAGGGTTTGCTATATTAGTTCCTTTATTTGGAGTAGAAATTAATACAATATTTTGAACATTTTTAATATCTGGATCAGATTCAATAGCCATTCTAGCAATTAATCCGCCTACACCATGAGCTATTATATCAAATGTTCTATTAGGAAGACGTTTTAATTCTTGCGCCAATCTTTTTGCTTCAAATTCTATATAACTATTTTGACCTGTTCTCATTAAAAAAGCTAAAAAAGAATCATAATAAAGCTTACTCTTTGTTTCAACCATTGGATAATTATATTTCCATATAGTTCTATCTGGAAATAAAACACTCCAAAGATTTTTACCATAGGGATCTGTAGCGGTTTTTGTGTTAGATAAATATCCAGAAAAATTTAGATCAGATCCACCCACTAAAATTATATCATTTTTTATTGAAGGTGGTTTTTCAACTAATGTCCTTAATCCATAAGAAGCTTCTTTTGGAGATTTTTGAATTAATCCAATCTTAGATAAGTGAAATGTTTCAGCTTCAATATAATAATCATTTCCATCTTTCACTATTCTACATCCTGAAAATTCAGATATTATAGGTGGATCATCATCGTTAGCATAAGCCAATGAAAAATTTGTATAATTATCCCCAAAATATAGTTTTTTTGGAATTTTATAACGAACTATTATAGGTTTCAATGAAGATTCTTCTTTACCATCAGATGGTTTTACATAATAAATTTTTCCAGTAAAATTTGCCATAGAAACTAAATTTTGATATTCGATGGAATCTTTTGAAAGTTCTACAATATCAAAAGTTTTTTTTGAAGGAAAAGCACCATCTGGTATGATAACCTTCAAATCTTGTGAAAGTATTTTTTGGTGTGCTTGTTCTTTTTGTTTTACCATTGAATTTAAATAATTTATACCTATTATTAACCCAATAACAAAAATTAAACCAATTGACATTATAATTATATTTTTTCTTGTTAATTTAAATTTTAATCTGTTTAAATAAAGTTTTATTTTTTTTATAAAGTCAAAAGATAATTTCTTTTTTTTATCTAAATTTTCTTTTTTATCCTTTTTTGATTTTTTTATTTTTTTTTCTTTTTTTGGACTCATAATTATCACCTATCTTTCTTGTATTAATTTTTTTAAACTTATTAATTTTTCAGAAAAATTATTCATTTTATACTCATTTAAAGTTTTAATACAAGAATTAAAAAATTCATTAGATTTTTCTTCTGTTTTAGTAACTCCCAAAAGTTTTAATGCTGTTAATTTATTTATATCTTTATTTACATCTTTTCCAAGAATTTTTGAATTTCCTTTTAAATCTTTCAAATCATCAAAAAGTTGAAATGCCAATCCAAATTTAACTCCAACTTCATAAAATTTCTTAGCTTTTTTTGAATCATTGACAATTAAAAAGGGAGCAGCAAAACTAAAACCAAACATTACTCCTGTTTTATATTCATACATTTTAATAATCTCATCTAAAGTTGGATTTAAAGAATATTTTTCAAATGCAACATCATTCATTTCACCACTAAAAAGTTTTAAAGATGTTGACAAAAACATATCTAAAACTTTTATCTTTAAATTATCTTCTATTGGTAAGTTTAAAATTATTTTATTTGGGACAATAAATCCATAATCACCAGAAAGTATAGCAGTATGAACATCAAATCTCATATGGTTTGATAACTTTCCTCTTCTTAAATTAGAATTATCTATAGAAGGTAAATCGTCATGTATTAAAGAAGAAGTATGTAAGATTTCAACAGCTAATCCTATATCTAAAAGAATATTTTTATCTATATCTAAAAATTTTCCTATTTCATTAATTATCCATGGGCGTAATCTTTTGCCACCATTAATCATACTATAAAATAAACTTTCTCTAAAGTATTTATTTTCAATATTATTATTTTCAAAGTATAATTTTATATAATTATTAAATTCCTTTTTAAAATTCTCCATTTAATCCTCCTCTGAAGAAAAGATAAAATCCTTAAAATACTCCACCTTTTATTTTAACAAAATCTTCTATCTTTTTTAATTCACCATCTATAAACTCAAATTTTTCTGAAGAATTAATTACTTCTTTTTCTAATTCTTCGAGATTTGGAATTTTTTCTTCTAAATTCCTTAAAATATCAATCTTTGATTTTGTTGCTGGTCTTGTAGGAACAAAAACTGTACAAGAATCTTCATAAGGTAATATAGATAAATTATATAAATCATATTTTTTGGAAAGTTGTATAGTTTCTTCTTTATCAAATCCGATTAACGGTCTAAAAATTAATCTTTTAGAAGCATCAGAAATTGATAATGCATTCTCAACTGTTTGAGAAGCTACTTGACCTAAACTTTCTCCAGTTATTAAAACTTTTGTATCAGTAATTTGTGAAATTTTTGAAGCAATTCTCATCATAGATCTTCTTTGTAAAATTATAGAATATCTTTCAGCATTTGAATCTTTTATTGCAAGCTGTACTTTTGTAAAAGGTATTGAGTAAAGATAAAAAGGCATTATTGAATATTCCGAAATTTTTGAAGCAATTTTAATAATTTTATCTAATGATTTTTTACCAGTATAAGGAGGACTCATAAAGTTAATTGCATTTAAAACCATTCCTCTTTTTAACATTAGCATTGCTGCAACTGGACTATCTATACCTCCAGACAACAATAAACTACCTTTAGAAGAAACTCCAACAGGTAATCCGCCATAAGCAGTAATACTTTCTGAATATAAAAAAGCACCTTCATCACGTACTTCAATATTTATTGAAAAATCATAGTTTTTCATTTTAACCTTTAGGTTGGGTAAGTTATTTAAAATAAATTCTCCTGTTTTTGCAGATATTTCTTGGCTTTCAAGATAAAATTTTTTGTCAGACCTTTTTGTTATTATTTTAAAAGTTTTATTATCTTTATTAGATATTTTTTTTGCAATATACAATGCCTTTTCAAAAATATCTTCTATATTTTTTTCAACTTTATAAACTGGTGAAAAAGCGTGAATGCCAAAAACTTTTTTTAATAGCTTAAAATCATTTTCTTCAATTATTACATTAGCTCTTGGTTTTAAATAAATTCTATTGAACTTTTTGATAATTGTATATCTTGAAGAAAGTTTAGATTTTATATTGTAAATGAGTTGTTTTTCAAAAAATTTTTTATTTTTGTTTTTTAAAGCTATTTCGTTTGTCTTTACTAAAATTAAATCCATTTTTTTACCTCCATAAAATTATATCACAAGTTATTTTTGTTTTTTATGATTAAATCTCTAATGTAATCACTTAAAATCTTTTCAGATTCGAAATCCTTTGGCTGTAATGGTTTTAATACTTTTAAATTTATTTTAGTTGGATTTAGCAATAATCTATTTTTTTTCATCATATTAAAAGTTCCATCTATTACAATTGGAAGTATTTGAATATTGAATTTATAAGGTACACTCAAAGATCCTTCTTTAAATTTTCCAACTTCACCATTGTTTGTACGTGTGCCTTCTGGAAAAACTGAAATTATAGATTTATTTACTTTCAATTCTTTTGCAAATGTTCTTAAAGTAATAGCACCACTTCTTGGATCATCTCTATCAACGGGAATAAAATCTAAGGCTTTAAAAAACTTTGAAATGAAGGGTACTTTCATATTTTGTTTTTTCAAAATAAAAATAACTGGAGCAATAAATCCAATAACAAGCGGTCCATCCATAAGGCTTTGATGATTTCCAACAATAACATATGGACCATTATCTGGTATATTTTCTTTTCCAATTAAGTTTACTGGACAATTTGTAAATTTAAAAGTTGCTTTACTAAAAACTACTGCTCTTTTTTTCAAAAATTCCAAGGCCTCTTTTTTATTTTTTTTCAACTTAATTAGGTATATAAGATAAACTATTTCACCATATATTCCAACATAAAATAAGAAACCTACAAAAAATACTAGAGTAAAAAATAATGAATTGAAAAAATGTATAAATTTCATGCTATTAACCTCCTAAAAGGTATTATACCATAAAAGTAGAAAGTTGTTTATTAAAGAAAAAATTATAAAGAATAAATTGTTTTTTGAAACAATTATAATAATTTTTAATTACAAATAAACTTTTTTGATCATGTATCTTTTTTTGTTATTATAAACAAAAAAAAGTGAAAAAAAACTAAACTTATTTATTTTAGATAAAAAAACTCATAATTGCATTATGAGATAAAATTAATGTATAATAAAAATGACTAAACGGTCAGTCAATTAAAAAATAATTTATTGAGGTGCATTGTATGGCAAATATGAAAAAAGAAAAAAAATTACTAAAAAAAAAATTAATAGCTGAAAAAGCCATAGAATTAATTACAGAAAAAGGTTTAAATAACTTTACAATGCAAGATGTTGCTCAAAAATGTAATGTTTCAAAAGGAACTTTATACTTATATTATAAAAATAAGAATTCTTTAATAATATCAGCATTTGGAATTTTAGTTGAAAAATTAAAAAAAACCTTTATTTATGAAACAAAAGATGTTTCTATCCCACAAAAAGCTGACTTTATTTTAAATACATATTCAGAAATATTAAATAAATTTCCATCAAAAGATTTAATGAAAATACTTGAAATACTAATAAGTTCCATACATGATGAGGAAATGATGGAAGAATTAACTAACATTTTTTCAACATATTATTCTCAAACATTAGATTTTTTTGAAACTGTCTTTGGTTCGAGGCAAAAATCATTATTGATTCATGCAATGTTTGATGGATTAGCAATATATAAAGCTCTTGGGGTTAATTTTTGTAAAGATGATATTGAAAATGACTTTAAAGAAATGATTTTAAAAATATACAAAAAATAAATTAATTTTTTTGGAGGTGTAATTATGTCATTGATGGATTCTATGAAAAACATGATGATGAAACAAGTTTCGAAGTTAGTTACAAATGTTGTTAGAAAATCAGATGTTGAACAACTTGCAAAATTATTCTGGACCTTATCTAAATTTACAAAAGAACCAACTAAAAGTGGTATTGTAAAACTTGCAAAAGGTGCTGAAAATCACGATCCAATGTTAGTTAATTGGGCTGAATTATTTAAAAAATCAAGTCCAAAACAAGTTGAGAAAATAATAAATAATCTCATAATCAATGAATTTGCAATAGGTGAAAAAGTAAGACAAGAAAAAATGCACGAACATAAAGTTGTTTTACCAAAATTAGCTATAATTTCTCCAACTTATGCTTGTAATTTAAGATGTGTTGGATGTTATTCAGCACTTTACGGTCACAAATATCAACTTTCTAAAGATGAATTATTTGATACAATAAGACAATTCAATGATTTAGGAATTTATTTCTTTATAATAACAGGTGGAGAACCTTTTGTTTATCCACATTTATTTGAAATGCTGGAAGAATTTGATGATTCATTCTTTATGATTTATACAAACTCAACATTAATCAATGAAGAAAAAGCAAAAAGACTTTCAGAATTAGGAAATGCAACTCTTGCAATATCTGTTGAGGGATTTGAAGAAATGACAGATTGGAGAAGAGGAAAAGGTGTATTTAAACAAATACAAAATGCTTGGAATTTACTTACAAAATATGGAGTTGTATATGGTGCTTCTGTAACTGCTACCAGTAAAAACCATGATTTAATTATTAGTGATGAATTTTGGGACTTCTTAAAAGATAACGGAAATGCATTTTCTTGGGTATTTCAATTTATGCCTGTTGGAAAAGATGCTACTATGGACTTAGTTCCTTCAGCAGAACAAAGATTAGAGAGATTTAGAAAGTTAGAAGAATTAAGACTTGGCGGTAAGTTTGCATTTGTTGCTGACTTTTGGAATCATGGTTTCTTAACTCATGGATGTTTAGCAGCTGGATCAAAATATTTACATATAAATGCAAAAGGATTTGCAGAACCATGTGTTTTCCAACAATTCGCAGTTGATAACATAAGAGATAAAACTGTATTAGAAATATTAAAATCACCATTTTTTGAAGCATATAAAAGAACTATACCATATTCAGATAATTTATTTAGACCATGTCCTATTATAGATAATCCAAAAGTATTTAGATCTATGGTAAATAAATTTAATGCAATTCCTCAACATCCAGGTTCAGAAAGAACTATAACAGACTTAGCACCAGAATTAGATAAATTAGCTGCAGATTGGAAAGTTTACGCTGACAAGTTGTGGATAGATGAAGGTTATTCTGAAAAATGGCCTTCAAAAAGAGGAGTGTATAATTACGAAACAAGAATGAGAAGATATGAAAACCATGAAGAAAAATTAGCATTAGATAAAAAATAAATTAAAAAAAAGTCGCTCGTGCGGCTTTTTTTTGTGGTATAATTTAATAAAAAAGAACAGGAGGTATTAGTATGAAATATGATTTGTTATCCGTTACAATGAATCCATCTCTTGATAGAGAAGTTGTTGTTGACAATTTTAAAACTGATCAATTATTTAGAATAAATAACCCTTCAAATTCAGTTATGGATCCTGGAGGAAAAGGAATAAATGTTTCTTTAATGTTATCAACTTTAGGAATTAATTCAATAAGTACTGGATTTCTTGGTGGTTTTATTGGAAAGGTTATTCAAAAAGGATTATCTAGTGTAAATGAAATTACAACTAACTTTGTGTATACAAGAGAAAGCACTAGAGAAAATATTGAAATACTAGATACCCTAAATAACACTATAACAGAAATAAACTCCATGGGACCTTTTATTACCGAAGAAGACTATGATCATTTTTTAAAAAGATATAGAAGCACTATATCTTTAACTGAAAATGTTTTAATTTCAGGTAGCATTCCTCCTGGCGTGCCAATAAATTCTTATTCTAAACTTTTAGAAATTGCTAAATCAGAAAATAAAAGAACATTTTTAGAAGCAATAGGTCCCCACTTTGATCAAGCAATTAGAGAAAATTGTGCTGATGTTGTAAGAGTTGATTTAAGAAAAAGAACTTCAAGAGTACTTGGAAGCAAATTAGAAAAAATCGAAGATTTTATTGAAACTGGAAAAGAAATACTAAATTATGGTGCAAAATTAGTAATTATGAGCTTTCATATTGTTGGAGATGTTGTAATTACAAATGATGGAATTTGGTTATTTACTGTTAAAGAAGAAATTGACAATTCACATCTATTAGGAACTGGTGATGCTTTTATGGCTGGAATAATATATTATTTATTAAAAAACGAATTAAACTATTTTGAAGCAGCTAAGTATGGAATGGCTAGTGCAATTTCTTCTGCACGATATATAGGGAAAATATTAGGTAATGAAGATGAAGTTAAAAATGATTTAGGCAAATTTGAAATCAAAAGATTAGATTAAAGCGAGGTAGAAAACAATGAAAGCAACTGATATAATGGAAAGAGATTTAACTGCTATAATGTCTGATGAAACAGTAAAAAGATTTATTATGATATGTCAAAGACATGGTATTTCTGCACTTCCAGTAGTTAATGATGATTACAAATTAGTTGGGTATCTTAGTGAAAGTGGTATTATTTCTTCATCTTTACCAGGATATTTACAATTAATGGAAAGTAGTGCTTTTATACCAGATAGTCAACAATTTTTTAAAGGGTTAAAAAATATAATAAATAAACCAGTTAGTGAATTTATGATTGAAAATCCTCATAAAGTTTATGTGGATGATACTGCATTGCATGTTGCAGATATAATGATAAAAAATAAATTAAAATTAATTCCAGTAATCGATCAAGAAGAAAGATTAGTAGGAATAATAAGAAGAATAGATTTATTGAGTAAAGCAGCGAAAGGAGAAAATATTTAATTTTGAAAAAAATATCATTAATTACATTTGGTTGTAAAATGAACCAGGCCGAAACACAAAAAATTTCTGAAGTGTTTGAGGACCTGGGTTTTTCTACATGTTTTGATGAAAAAGATGGGAAAAGTGATTTTTATTTTATTAATACCTGTACTGTTACATCAGAAGCAGAAAGAAAAATAAGGCAATTGATAAGAAGAATAAAAAGAAAAAACAATTCTTCTAAAATAATTGCTGGTGGATGTTATGTTCATACAGATGCTGAATCTATACTAAAAAGCGGAGCTGACTTAATTTTAGGAAATCATGAAAAAAAAGAAATACAAAAATATTATAATAAAACTGGAATTTTTTTAGATAAATCTTATTGGTTAAAAGAAGACAAAGTAATAGTTCCAGAAAGGTCTTATGGTAATAGAACGCGTATTTTTCTTCCAATAGAAGAAGGGTGTTTAAATGCGTGTTCTTATTGTAGAATAATATTTGCAAGAGGAACTAAAATTAGATCTTTAACTATACATGATGTACTAAACAACATAAAAAAATATATAAATACTGGGTATAAAGAAATAGTTTTAACTGGAATAAATATGGAATATTTTGGTTATGGTTTAAACGAAAATTTAGAAAAGCTTTTATTTCAAATAGAAAAAAATTTTTCAAAAGAAGATGTTAGGATAAGATTAACTTCACTCTATCCAGATTCAATAAATGAAAATATATCAAAATTATTGAATGAAAGCAATATTTTTGAAAAACATGTACATTTTTCTATGCAGCATATATCTTCAAATATCTTGAAAAATATGGGAAGAAGATATAGTGAAAGAACTATTTATAAAAGTGTAGAAATGCTCAGAAAATACAATGAACTTTTTTCAATTACAGCAGATTTAATTGTAGGATTTCCAGGAGAAACAAATAAAGATTTTGAAATATTGTTAAAAGGCGTAAATGATTTAAAACTTTTAAAAACTCATAGTTTTAGATTTTCACCAAGACCTTTTACAAAAGCAGAAAGAATGAAAAAACAAATTCCTTCTGAAATAAAGAAACAAAGAATTAAAATTTTAAATAAAGAATCTTTAAAAACTTCAAAAAAATATCTCGAAAATTTTCAAAATAAGAAAGTAAAAGTACTTTTTGAAAGTAAAGAAAATAATTTTTATTGTGGATATGATGAATACTATATATATCATTATTCTAAAGACGTTTTACAAAAAGGATTTAATAATACAATAATAAAATCTGTTATTCCGGAAGGAGTTGTTTCGAATGTTTTATAATGGAATAGAATGGTCTGAATATCCTTTAATTTCTGCTGATGATGATGGTTTTGTTAGAGGATATTCCATATATGAGGTTTTTAGAACTTATTCAAAACAATTTTTTGCTTTAAGTAAAAATTACTTAAGATTAAAAAAATCATCTGACTTTTTAGGTATTGAAATACCTTCTTTTGAAAAAATACTAGAAATATTAGAACAAGCTAAAAAATTACATTCTTTTCAAGAATACAGATTTAAACTATATGTTACTCCATATACTGCTTCAATAAAATCTTTTTATTTATTTGTTGAAGAAATAAAAGATGACAAAGAATTAATAGATGAAGGAGTAGTATTAAATATTGCCAGAGAAAGAAAACCTCATGCACCAGTTGTTCCATATTATGTAAAAACACCTTTAAATGGGTTCACTAGATATTTAAATAAAAAATATGATTATTACTATGATTCAATTGTTTTAAATGAATTTGGATATGTAACAGAATGTACGTATTCAAACATATTTTTTGTTAATAGTGGTGTATTAATAACCCCTTATCTCTCTGCTGGAGTTCTTCCTGGAATAACAAGGGAAAATGTTATAGAGCTTTCTAAAAATCTTTCAATAGAAGTTGAAGAAAGAAATGTTGAACTTTGGGAATTATTATCTGCCGAAGAAGTATTTATAACTCATACATCAAGAGGAATTGTACCAGTAAAGAGAATATATCCGCACTTTACATTTTCAGTTCCAGGAATAGTAACAGATACTTTATTACAAAATTGGTCAGACTTTATAAAAGACTATCCAGAGGAAAAAATTTAAATTGTCAGACTTTATAAAAGATATTTTGAAATCTCTTTCAAAAAAAGATAAAATAATAAAAAAAATATATAATACTTCTTCAATAGAAGATATTTGGAACAATGTTATAGAAAAAAAATTAAAAAAATATACAAAAATTGAAAACTATGAAACTAAAAATAAAATACTAATTGTATCATGCAATAAAAATATTGTTATGCAGGAAATCTTATTTAAAAAAAATGAAATAATAAAAATAATCAATGAGCAATTAAATGAAGAAATTGTTGTTGATATAAAGGTTATACGGAGGTGAAGTATGTCCGAAAAGCAATATTCAGGAAATGAAATAAAAATTCTTAAAGGTTTAGAACCTGTGAGAATGAGACCTGGTATGTACATAGGATCAACAAGTAAAGCTGGATTAAACCATTTAGTTTATGAAATAGTTGATAATTCAGTAGATGAACATATAAATGGTTATTGTGATGAAATAGATATAAAAATTCATTCTGATGACTCAATAGAAGTTATGGATAATGGAAGAGGTATTCCTGTTGATATACATCCAACAGAAGGGAAAAGTACTCTTGAAGTCGTAATGACTGTTTTACATGCTGGTGGAAAATTTGATAAAAAAGCATATAAAGTTAGTGGTGGGTTACATGGAGTTGGAGCTTCTGTTGTAAATGCCCTATCTGAATATATGGAAACAAGAGTTTATAAAGATGGAAATATTTATTTTCAACGATATAAAAGAGGTATACCAGAAAATGATGTACAAATAATAGGGAAAACGGATAGAACTGGTACTCATCAAAAATTTAGACCTGATCCAGAAATTTTTGAAGAAGGAGACGTTGCTGTAGAATCTTACTCTATCCAAAACAGACTTAGAGAAATAGCTTTCTTAAATTCTAATTTAAAAATAAATTTTTCAGATGAAAAAAAACAAATTAAAGAATTATTTCATTTTTCAGGAGGTTTAGAAGAATTTTTAGAATATGAAATAAAAAAGAGAAAAAAAATAAAAATATCTCCGCCAATTTATATAAATGGAACTTATATGCATAAAAAAGATGAAATGGAAATGCAAGTAGAAGTTGAATTTTGTTATACAAACTCTGATGAAGCCCAGATTATATCTTTTGTAAATAATATAAGAACAATTGATGGAGGAGAACATGAATCTGGGTTTAAATTATGCTTGACAAGAACTATGAATGAATATGCTAAAAAATTGAATATTATAAAAGAAAAAGATCCAAATTTTACTGGTGAAGATGTAAGAGAGGGCATATTAGCAATAATTCATGTTAAAATGGCTAATCCGATTTTTGAAGGTCAAACAAAAGGAAAATTAGGATCTAAATACGCAAGAGATGCAGTTAATCAAGTTGTTAATGAAAAACTAACCTTATATCTTGATTCTCATAATAAAGAATGTAAAACAATGTTAGATAGAATTCAATTTGCATCTAAAAAAAGATTAGCTGCAAAAAAAGCAAGAGAAAGTATAAAAAGAAAATCTGTTTTTGAAAATAGCACATTACCAGGTAAATTAGCAGATTGTACCTCAAAAGATCCAAATGTCTCAGAAATATTTATAGTAGAAGGAGATTCTGCTGGAGGGAATGCTAAACAAGCAAGAGATAGATACTATCAAGCAATTTTACCTTTAAGAGGAAAAATTTTAAATACTGAAAAAACAGATTTTTTACGCTTATTAAAAAGCGAACAAATAATGAATATAGTTACAGCTCTTGGAACAAGTATAGGAGAAGAATTTAATCCAGAAAAGTTGAGATATGGAAAAATAATAATAATGACTGATGCTGATGTTGACGGAATGCATATAAGAACTCTTTTGCTTACTTTTTTCTTTAGATATGCAAGAGAATTAGTTGAAAATGGAAATGTTTATATAGCACAACCACCTTTATATAGATTTGAAGTTGATAAAAAGCACTTTTATCTTTATACTGAAAATGAACTCGAAAAATTAAAAGCACAGTATTCAGGTAAAAAAATTAAAGTTCAAAGATATAAAGGACTTGGAGAAATGAATCCAGATCAATTATGGGAAACAACAATGGATATAAAAACACGAAAAATGCTGAAAATAAAAATAGAAGATTTAGAAATGGTAGATGAAACAATAGATGTTTTAATGGGAAGTGACCCATCATTGAGAAGAAATTTTATAGAAGAAAATGCACATAGAGTAAAGGAATTAGATGTTTAAATGAAATTTTATTTAAAAACTTTTATATTAAAAATGTTTTTAATATTTTTTTATATTTTTTCTTTAAGTTTAATATTGCCTCCTCATAATAATGAGGATGCAATTTATTTAAAAGAAAAAGATATAAAACCTTATGCAATGTACTCAATAAAAAAACTAAATAGATATTTTTTTTACAATGTTAAAAATGAAGTAGTGTATTTATATGATACAATTATACCAGGAATACCCGAAATTATATTTAGCAATGATTTAAAAGATGAAAAAAAAATAATTTTAAACTTTTATAATTTAAATAATATAATAAAAATAGATTTTCAAAAAAAAGAAATTTTCTGTTATAATAAAATTAGGATAAAGTTTTACAAACTTGGGGATTTGATATTTTTATTTGGCGAACAAGATATTTTATCCGGATTAAACCCCGGAACTTATACTGTTATTGATAAAAAAATAATAAAGTGAATTGGGGGAATACCATGGCAAAAAATTACTTAATTGGACTTGATATAGGAAGCTTTAAAACTAAAGGAATTTTATTTGAAGAAGAAAACAAACACTATAGAGTACTTTCATATGGAAGTAAAAAGACATCTGGAATAACTGGAGGAGAACTGAAAGATATAGAGAAAATTACTGAAACTATAAGAAGTTTAATAAATGATTTAACAAAAGACTTGTCTAAAAAAAGTAAAAGTATAGAATTAATTACTGGATATTCAACTAATGAACTTTATATTTCTTCAGAAAATTTTACAGTTGAATATACAGAAAAAACAGAAATTGTTCAAAAAGAATTAGAAAAAATAAAAAATAGTGTAGTAAAAAAATATAGTGAAGATAAAAAAATGATTTTAGATATAAGTTTTACTAAGTTTATAGTAGATGACAAAATAGTTTCAAATCCTATAGCATTTACTGCACAAAAGTCGCTTACAGTATCCTTAAATGTTGTTTGGGCTTCAGAAAATTCTTTTGTTACATTATCAAGTGCTTTCAAAAAAATAGTTTCAGATAATAAGTTACCTGCTTTTGATACAACACTTTCTATGGCTTATGCCGCAACAACTTCTCAAGATAGAGAAAATGGCATAACCTTTTTAGATTTTGGATATAGAGCTTGTAGAGCTATTGTTTTTAAAGATGGAATTCCTAGTATGTTCCATACATTTCCTTATGGAATAAAATATGTTTTAAAGGATATAACAACTGTTTTAAAAACAACTGAAGCAGAAGCAAATAGGCTATTAATAGAACATGCTGTTTGTTTAAAAGATACAAAAGTAACTAAAAAAATAGATTTTAATACAGTATCAAAACCTGATATGGCACATTGTACACAGAATTTATTAAATAAAATAGTTTATGCTAGAGTTAGAGAAATAATTAGTAGATTCAATGGTGAATTATCAAAAAAAAGATTTGGACGTTCAAATGAATTTGGTGGATTACAAGGTGGAGTCATATATTGCGGTGGAGGATCGCAAATAAAAAATATTGAAAATACAATTCAAGAATTAATGGGGGATAACTTTAGAAAAGGTCAATTGTCTTTAGAAATTTTTAAAAATGTGCCAGAAGAACTGAATAAAAAAATGGAATATTTGAGTGTTTTTGGTCTTATAGAAAGAAATGAAAACATGAAAATAAATGAAGGAAATGTTGAAAATACTAAAGAAATAAATACTGCAAAGAAAAATAAAAAAGGATTTGGGAATGCCTTTAAAAGCATATTTAAAAAATTGGTCAATGAAGATTGACGGAGGTGAATAAAAAATGCCATTTGAATTAGAAGATACTAAACAACAGCCATTATTTAAAAAAAAGGCAAAATATACAATAAAAGTAATAGGTGTGGGCGGAGCTGGAAATAATGCTGTTAAAAGAATGGTTGAAAAAGGAATAGATGATGTTGAATTGATAGCAGCTAATACTGATGTTCAAGTTCTTGAATTAAATCCTGCACCTTATAAAATACAGTTAGGAGAAAAATTAACTCGTGGTTTAGGAGCTGGTGGAAATCCTGTACAAGGAAAAGAATCTGCAATAGAAAGCTTAGAAAAAATAAAAGAATACCTTGAAAATACAGATTTATTGTTTATTACAGCTGGATTTGGTGGTGGAACAGGAACAGGTGCCGCTCCTGTTATTGCAAAATTAGCAACAGAAATGAATATATTAACAGTAGCAATAGTTACTACTCCATTTCATTTTGAAGGAACAACAAGAGATAAAATTGCTTCAGAAGGAATAAAAGAATTAAAAAACAATGTAGATAGTTTAATAAAAATTTCTAATGATAGATTAATAGATCCAAATGAAAATAAACCAATAGATGAAATTTTTGCAGAAGCAGATGAAGTTTTATATCAAGCTATAACTGGTATTTCTAATTTAATAACTAAACCAGGCCTTATAAACGTTGATTTTGCAGATGTAAAATCCGTATTAAAAGGAAAAGGATCTGCAATGCTTGGAATTGGATATGGAAAAGGTGAAAATAAAGCAGAAGAAGCCGTTAGAAAAGCTCTTGAAAGTAAAATATTAGATAATCCTGTAAAAAACTGTACAGCTGTTTTAGTAAATATTTCTGGAAAAAATCCAACAGTTCAAGAATTAAAAACAATTTCTAATAAATTAAAAGATTCTGCTATTGACGATGCAAATATGAAGTCAGGTATTTCAATTGTAGACTTACCAGAAGACGAAATTAAAGTTACAATAATAGCTTCTGGTTATGACAGATTTTCTGAAGAAAATACATATGAAGATAATATATATGAACAACCAGCTCTTTATAGATATTTTGGGAAATCTATAGTTACAGATGAAATTTCAAAAGTTGAAAAAATACTTCATGAAGAAGAATCTATGGAATAAAAAAAAGAAAGAAAAATATAAAATAAGTGAGAAAGAATCTTTTTCAGATCTTTTTTATAGAGATAAAGAATATCTTCAAGATGAAGGTATCTTTTTTCATATATTTTTTGAAAATTTAGATAAACGAATTAGTGATTTTCATTTTGAATCAAATGATAATAATGTAAAAATAAAAATAAGATACTCTGGGAAATTAATAGATTATAAAACTATAAAAAAAGCTGAATACTTAAGATTCATAAATATAGTATTAATTCATTGTAAGAAAGATATTATAAGAAATAATTACAATGTGGATGGTTCTTTTAATTTAAATGGTTTCAATTATAGAGTATCTATGATGGATTCTTTTTTTGGTGTGAGTACAGTCATTAGACGTTTAAGAAATATTGAAGATATAAATATAGAATTTAATAATAATCTTTTAAAAAAAGTATTTGAAAATACACAAAAAAAATCTAAAACAATACTTTTTTCTGGTCCAACTGGTTCTGGAAAAAGTACAACTATGCTTTATATTGTTAATAAACTTAAATCAGAATATAAAATACATACAATTGAAAATCCAATTGAATATATAATCCCTGAAATAGTTCAAATTCCAATAAAAACAGATGATGAATCAGAAATGATTTTAAAATATATTTTAAGGCAAGATCCGGAAATCATAGTAGCTGGTGAAATAAGAGATAAAAATTTTGCAAAACTAATCTTTAATGCTTCAACAACAGGACATACAGTATACGCATCAATACATTCTGATAGCGTTTTTTCAGCTTTAAATAGATTAATAAATTTGGTTGAAAATAAAAAAAATATAGTTGATTCAATTGATATAATAATAAATCAAAAATTAAAACCTAAAAACTGTACTAATTGTCAAGGAACTGGATGTAAAAAGTGTTATTATACTGGTAGAGATGGAGTAGAACCAAACTTTGAATATATGATATTGAATAAAAAAATTAAAGAAGATATCATTAATGGAATTTCTATAATAGAATTAGAAAATAAATATAAAAATATCCTCGTAGGAGGTGCTTTATGAAATACATAACAAAGAGTCCTAAAGAGTGGGAAGAATACGATAAAAACAAAAATAATAATAACAATAATTATAAGAAAATGAGAAAAATGACCTCTTTCATAATAATTGCTATATCATTAATGGTAATCCTTTTTACAATTTTTGGAGACAATTTTTTACCTCAAAGATTTGATATGAAAATCATAGATGGTTTTAATTTTACACTTTTAACAAAGGATACTTATTATTATCCAGAATTTCTTGATATAAAAGTTAAAATGCAAAATATAAAAAAACAAACAAATTCATTTACTTTAAAAAATTTCACATTTATAATTATAAACAAAGATGATGGAAATGTATTATATAATTTTGTTTATAATAAAGAAGTAAAAAATAAAATTAATACTTATGTCAATCAAACAATTTATGATTTAACAAAAGAAAAAAAAATATCCAATATAAAAAAAGGTAATTATGAAATTAGAGTTAGCTTTAAATTAAATGAAAAAGATGTTGTATTGACAAAAGAATTTTATTATTCACATGATTTAAAATTAAATCTATATCCTTATAAAGATTTTTTCTTATCCACAGAAAATCCTAAAATAGGTTTAGAAATATTCAATCAAACAAATGAAACTGAAGCCAAAGAAATAAAAGGTATACTAAAAGTAATAAAAAAAGATAAAGAAATTTATAAAGAAAATATAAATTTTGGAAGTATTTCATTAAATCCAATGACTAATAAAGTATTAAATATTGAATTAAAAACTAAATTAAATGAAGGAACATACACCATAACCTTTGAAACTCCTGCTTTTGAAAAAATGCTCATTACTATTTTAAATATAACTAAAAAAATTGATTATACATCCTCAAAATTATATTTGAGTAATTTAAGTTTACCAATAATAGAAAAAGGGCAAACACTTTATTATATAGCAAAACTAAACAATAGAAATAAAGAGAATAGAGGTATTGAAATAAAACAAATGATAATAAAAGTTTATTATAATGATGAAATTATTTATAAGTATATAAAAGTAAATCCTGTTAGAGTTTATTTACCTTCATTTGGAACAAAAGGAATTTTTGATCTTGAAAAAACAAAAAAAATAAAATTAGATAAAGCTGGAACATACAATGTTGAATTTATAGCTTTAATAAATGGAAAAACCTTTAATAAAAAACAAAAAATAGAGGTTAAATAATGTATGGATATATTTCATTGTACTTCAAACCAAATGATGAAGAAAGGAAAAAATACCTATACTATTATTGTGGAATTTGCCATTCTTTAAAAAAGAACTTTGGTAATATATATAGACCAACAATAATAAAAGAAGTTGTGTTGTTTGCTATGATGAATGAAGAGTACAAAGATATAAGTGAATTTAGATGTACTTGGATGCATTTTGGAAAAAGATATAAACCAAATAATTTATCCATTTTAGATAAATATTCTTATTTAAATATGTTAATTATTTATGGAAAGTTATTAGATTATAAGTTTGAAGGAACTCCTATTCCAAATAATTATATAAAAAAATTAAAAAACAAACTATTAAAAGAATTTGATGAACAATTAATAGAAGAATATGAGTTTTATTTAAAAAAACAAGATAAAATAGAAAAAAAATTATTAGATTTAGATGAATATGCAAAACCAAGTCAAGAACTCACTAAAATAATGATGAAAAATTATTTTAAAGATATAGAAGATACTGTACCAATAAGTATAGGTATGTTGATTTATCTTGTTGATAGTATATATGATTTTAAAAAAGACTTAAAAAAGAAAAAATTTAATGCCATAAGAGCTTCTTTTAATGTAAAAAAAATAGAAAATCTAAAAAATGAAGAAAAAAAAAGAATTTTATTTACGTATGATATATGTGCAAAAGAAATAATAGAAAATTCTGATAAACTTTCAAAATTTAATAAATATCTTGTCAAAAAATTATTAACTTTTTCATTTCAATTTCACAGGATAGAAATAACAAAAATATTAATGGGAGTTGATAAAAATGAAAACAAAAAAAACATTGATGGAAGAGGGAAACTTCAAAAAATTATTCTCAGAATATAACAAAAATAAAGAACTAAAAGAAGATATAAATAAATTCAGAGAAGGTTACTATGGATATAGAAGAAATGATTGTGGAGACTGTTTACAGTGTATAGGATCAATAGCATGTGCTGATTCTCTTTGTGAGTGTATGGGTGGGGATCTTTGCTCTTGTTTCTAAAAAATAAGATTGCCTACACATCCCTGATCGTTGTAACATTTTATATGATATTTATTTTATCGAGATTTTTAAGAATAGCACCAACTATTATTAGTATTTTATTACCTCTTGGAATGTTTTATTTAAACAAAAAAAATTCTATCATATATACAGTTTCACTAATTTTTCTAATCTTTATTAGTGGATTTATTATAGAAAGTATTGGTATTTTTGTCTTCTTTTTTGTACCAATATTAATATATAAATTTAATTTACCAAAATTTATATATATAGTATATACATTTTTGTTATATGCACTTTTACCTTTTTATAAACTCTATATACCTTTAAAAAATAATATATTATTAATTTCATTATATGTTATTTATTATATCTTTATTATGTATTATCCAATTTTATTGAACTACTTAAAAAAAGATATAGATAAATTTTTAAACAAATGGGGATGATACAGTGGATTTATCAATATCAAAAATTTTAATTATTGGGATTTTTTTTGTTACTTATTATTTGATAATTTTTGGTAAAACAAACAAATCAGTAGTAGCTTTTTCTATGGGGCTACTTGCCGCACTCGTAAAAGTTTCTAAGAATATAAAAGTTTCCAAAATTGGAGATTTTATAGACTTTAATACTTTGGGAATATTACTTGGAATGATGATTGTTGTTGGAATATTAAAAACAACTGGAGTTTTTCAAGCAATAGCTGGTTATATTGTAAAAAAATCAAAGGGTAATGTTATTTCTATTTTTATATTAACCTTAATTGCAGTAGCAGTTTTATCAAGTATGTTAGATAATGTTACGACACTTCTTTTATTCTCACCCGTAATCTTACTTATATGTCAAGAAGCAGAAATAAAACCAGAATATTTTTTATTTCCTATGATATTCGCAGCAAACATTGGTGGAACAGCTACAATGATAGGTGACCCTCCAAACATACTTGTTGCAAGTGCTTCAAATAAAGGCTTTATTGAATTTTTAAGTGTTATGATACTGCCTACACTATTAATATTTTCATTAACTTTACTGTTTTTTTTATTCAAATATAAAGAATTAAAAAATGCAACACCAGAAAAATTTGAGAAATTACTTCAAATAGAACCATCAAAAGCTATAACAGATAAAAAACTGTTATATAAAGGATTATTAATCTTTTCTATGGTAATCTTTGGTTTTATAATTCACGAATATTTAGACTATGAAGCTTCTTTAATAGCCTTAACTGGAGGAGCTGTTATGCTTTTAGTATCAAAGAAAAATTTTGAAGAAATTGCTGGAGATGTAGAATGGAATACATTATTTTTCTTTGTTGGATTATTTACAATAGTAAAAGCTTTAGAAGATACAAATGTAATAACAGATATTACAAGAATAATTTCATCATTTTCAAATCATCCATTAATAACTTTAATTTTGGTCTTATGGATATCTGGAATACTTGCAGCTTTTATAGGTGCAGTACCTGTTGTTACAATATTTATACCAATAATTCAAAAATTAATATTGATTAATCCATATGGAAATGAATTGTGGTGGGCATTGGCACTTGGAGCAAGTTTAGGTGGAAATGGAACTATAAGTGGTGCTGCCTCTAACATGGTAATTGTGGGAATAATAGAAACAAATTTTAAAAGAAAAATTAAATTTTTTGATTTTATGAAAATAGGAATTATTATTTCATTAATTGGGCTAATTGTGTCTACTTTTTATTTAATTTTAAGAGTAAAAATATTAAAATTTTTATAAAAAAATGATATAATTGATATATAAAGCAACTTATTTTAAATTTTTTATTTTTAACCCCATTCTTTGGAGATGAATAAAATGGAATATACAATAAGTTTTAATATGAATGAATTTATTTCATCAATATCTGAATGTTCTGAAAAAACTTCTCCACTATTAAATGGTCATATGAAAAGAGTCTCTTTTTTATCTTATTTAATTGGTAAAAAATTAAATATGAATAAAAAAGGCTTAAAAAAATTAATTATTTCTTCTCTTATACATGATATAGGTATAATATCTAACTATGATGCTAAGCAAATTTTTAACTTTATTTTTGAAAAAAATTCTAAACATGTTGAAATAGCATATTTATTATTGAAAGACATTAATTTTTTTAAGGAATATTCAAATATAATAAGATTTCATCATGAAAATTGGAACTATGGAAAAAATAATTATCCATATGAAAGTATGATTATAAGTGTTGCTGACAAATTTGACTTACTTTTTTATGAAAGTAGTAAATTAAATACAAATTATGAAGAATTTAAAAATATTTTAGAAACTTACACAACCTTTAATGAATAAATTTATTAAAGGTTGTATTTTTTTATTATAATAAAAAGTTTAATTAAATATATTTTGTTATAAAAAAAATATAAAGTATGAATTTATTAACATTAAAATATTTTTGACGAAATAATTTTGTAATAAAAAATGTGTATTATTACACATGAATAAGCATAAAGCAAAAAAATAAAAAGGAGGTAAAGTTATGAATTTAAGATTATTTAGTCAAAGTAACTCATGGGATAGCTTTACCTCGAAGTATTTGTCTATAAAGATTTAACTGTAAAATACAATCGGGCTATAGCTATCCAGCTATGGCCCTTTAATTTTACAAACAAAAATATAGGTATTTGTTTGTATAAATGGGCCTATTTAGGCTCATTTTTTTATTTATAAACATTATTCAAGTAAAAACATTAGGGAGGGATGACTATGTTAAAAAGAACAATTGAAAAAGGTTTAAGAAAAGAAAAAAGATTTTGTATTTCTCAAATTATACTTGATGAATTTAAAGTCAAAATTGTTGATCTTAATAGTTTTTAGGTTAATTTTGTGGTAGGAGTGATTTTTATGAAAAAAGATGTTTTTGAAGTTATTGATATTTTTACTAAAGAATTTGATGTTGACATTATTGATAATACTAAAAATAAAAAGGATACGGTGATAAAAAATGAAAAAAATTTTTAAATATTTAAAAAAATATAAATTATTGATTTTTTTTGCTTTCTTCTGTATGATTGCAGGAATAATTCTTGATATGATTAATCCATATTTAATGAAAATAATGGTAGATGATGTTTTAATTGGAAATAAACGTAATTTATTAAAAACAGTTTTATTAGGTATAGCAGGTATTTCCTTGAGTAGAGCTTTGCTCGGATATTTAAGAGAGTTTACCTTTGATTATATTGGTGGAAAGGTTCAAGGAAATATAAGAAAAGATTTGTTTAAACATATACAAAGTTTACATTTTGGATTTTTTGATAAAATGAATACTGGAGAACTAATGTCAAGAATAGGTAATGATATTGATAACATTTGGTCATTAGTTGGTTTTGGTATGGGATTATTAATAGAAAATATATTGTATTTTATAACAGCATCTTCTATAATCTTTTTTTTAAATTGGAAATTAGCATTAATTAGTTTATTGACTACTCCACTAATAGCTTATTTAGCCTTTGAATTTGAAAAAAAAATTGGAGAAGCATTTGAAAAAATCAGTGATCAAAATGCTGAAATAAATACAACCGCTCAAGAAAATATTTCAGGAGTAAGATTAGTAAAAGCTTTTACAAGAGAAAAATACGAAATAAAAAAGTTTTTAACTATGAATGAAAAAAATTATGATTTGAATGTTGAAAAGTTGAGGATATGGGGAAGATACTTTCCACTAATAGAATTTTTAAGTGATTTATCAGTAGTTTTAGTCGTTGTTTTTGGTGGAATGATGGTTATTGGAGAAAAATTATCTATTGGTACATTAATAAGCTTTTCTCAATATATTTGGATGCTAATATGGCCTATGCGAGAAATTGGGTGGCTTTTTAATATGTTTTCTGAAAGTAAAGCTTCTGCAAAAAAAATAAATAAAATTTTTGATACAAAACCAGAAATTTTTTTAAATAAAGAAACAAATAATCTAAATAAAGAAACTTTTAAAGGTCATGTAATATTTAAAAATGTTAGTTTTAAATACGAAGATGAGTATATCTTGAAAAATATAAATTTAGAAGCCAAACCAGGTAATACTATTGCAATAATGGGCCCAACTGGTTCTGGAAAAACTACTCTGATCAATTTAATAAGTAGATTTTATGAAGTATCAGAAGGTGAAATTACTTTCGATGGTTATAATGTAAAAGATATTCCATTAAATATTTTAAGAAAGAACATAGCAAATGTATTTCAAGATAATTTTTTGTTTTCTGAAAGTGTAAAAGAAAATATAAAGTTTGTAAATAAAAATGAAAGTATAAATGAAGCAATTAAACTATCTTGTTCTAACTTTGTATACAATTTAAAAGAAAAAGAAAATACTATAATTGGTGAAAGAGGTATAGGATTATCTGGAGGACAAAAACAAAGACTTACAATAGCCAGAGCATTCAATAAAAATTCTAAAGTACTCATTCTTGATGATGCAACTTCTGCATTGGATATGGATACAGAATTTGAACTTTTGAAAAACTTAAAGAAACTTCCAAATAAAGTTACAACATTCATCATAGGGCATAGAATTTCTGCTGTTAAAAATGCTGATGAAATTATTTTTATAGAAAATGGTGAAATAGTAGAAAGAGGAACACATGATGAATTATTACAAAAAAAAGGAAAATATTATGAAATTTATGAACAACAGTTCAAAGATTTTAAAGAAATAAAGGAAGTGTTATAATGGCAAAAAATGCAATAAAACAAGATGAATTTTTAAAACATAGATCAAAATTTGAAATAATAATGAGATTAGCAAATTATATGAAACCATTTAAATTATCAGTATTTACAATAACAGTATTTATGATATTTGTAATGGCAATAAACTTATTAAATCCATACTTATTAAAAGTTGCTATTGACAAGTATATAAAAGCCAATGACATATATGGATTATTAAAAATAGGAATGATAATGATAGGATTAAATTTTTTTGCCTTAATCATTTCAAAATTAAGAGTAACTATGATGGGAAAAATGACAAATAGAATAGTTGTAAACATAAGAAGAGAATTGTACTCACATATTCAAAAACTTTCTTTTTCATTTTTTGATGACAGACCTGTAGGTAAGATACTTGCAAGAGTAATAGGCGATGTAAAATCATTAGAGCAATTCTTTTCAAACTCTGTAAAACAATTTATACCAGAAATATTAAGAATTGTATTTGTAACTATAATAATGTTTTCAATGAACTTTAAATTGGCACTCGTTAGTATATCTATATTACCGCTTTTATTCATTGGACTTTTTACTATAGAAATTTTGAGTAGAAAAAGGTGGGACTTATTTAGAAAGAAAAAATCTAATTTAAATGCTTATACACATGAAAATTTTTCTGGAATAAGAGTAGTCCAATCATTTGTTGCCGAAGAAAAGGCAATAAATTCTTACAATAACTTTGTTGATGAAATGACAAATTCTTTTATAAAAGCTGTTAAACTTCAAGACTTATTTTGGGGAATGGTACAACTTTCATGGGGACTTGGAATGGTAATAGTGTATTTTTATAGTGTTAAAATGATAGATGAAAAAAGTATAACAATAGGTACTTTAGTTGCTTTTACATGGTATATAAGTATGTTTTGGCGTCCAATAATGAATATAGCAAACTTTTATAACACATTAGTTACCAGTTTTTCTGCAGCAGATAGAATATTTGAAATACTAGAAATAGAACCTAATATAAAAGATTATTCTACAAATAAGATGAAAAAAATAAATGGAGAAGTTGAATTTAAAAATGTATCTTTTGAATACGAAACAGGTATACCAGTTCTCCATAAAGTCAATTTTAAAGTTAATGCTGGTGAAGTAATAGCACTTGTTGGACCAACTGGCGCAGGAAAAACAACTATCATAAATCTTTTATCAAGATTTTATGATGTAACTTCTGGAAAAATTTTAGTTGATGGAGTAGATATAAAAACTGTTGAATTGGAATCTTTTAGATCTCAAATGGGAATAATGCTTCAAGACACTTTTTTGTTTTCTGAAAGTATAAAAGAAAATATAAAATATGGAAAACTTAACGCAACTGATGAAGAAATTATTAAGGTTGCAAAAATTGTAGGTATTCATGATTACATAATGAGTTTAGAAAAAGGATATGATACAAATGTAAATGAAAGAGGTACCAGACTTTCTGTTGGACAAAGGCAATTAATATCTCTTGCAAGAGCTTTACTTGCAGATCCAAAAATATTAATACTTGATGAAGCAACATCAAATATAGATACACATACAGAAAAATTGGTACAAGAAGGTATAAAGAAACTTTTAAAAAACAGAACATCATTTGTAATTGCTCATAGACTTTCAACAATTAGAGATGCTGATAGAATAATGTATATAGATAAAGGAAAGATAGTTGAATCCGGAACACACGATGAATTAATTGAAAAAAGAGGTTATTATTATAATTTGTATATGTCACAATTTGAATTTATAGCAAAAGGAGTTTAATAATAGTTACTAAAGTAACATATTTTTTGTACTTTATTCATACTAATACAAAAAAATAATAAAGTATAATTATCTTGACAACAAAACAACAAATAACCCAAAAACCTCTCTGAAATAAAAAAATAATCCCTAACGGGATTATTTTTTTATTGGTTTATAATTGTTTAATTTTTCTTCAACCTTTTCTAAAATACTTTCTGTATCAGCTTTTAATATTTCTCCATCTTTTTCATTTCTTAATTTTAATTCAACGTTTCCTTCTTTAAAAGAACGACCAACAACAATTTTTAAAGGAATTCCCATTAAATCGCTATCCTTAAATTTAAAACCTGGAGATACTTTTCTATCATCAAGTGCAGCATCATATCCTTTTTTTAACAGTTCATTGTAAATTTCTTCGGACTTTTGTAAAGCTTCAGGAGTTTTTGCTGCATTTATAACTATTACTTCAAATGGTGCAATAGCCTTTGGCCATTTTATTCCATTTTCATCATGCAGTTGTTCAACTATTGCACCAAGGGTTCTTGAAATTCCCCAACCATAACATCCCATTATGTATGGTTTTGGTCTTCCATTTTCATCAGCATATACTCCATTCATCTTTTCAGAGTATTTAGTTCCAAGTTTAAAAACTTGTCCAACTTCTATACCTTTTTTAGACTTTAATGAAGCACCACACTTTGGACAAGGTTCATTTTCAGATATTATTCTAATATCTGAATAAATATCAACATTAAAATCTCTTCCTTCATTAACATTTATATAATGTTTATCTTGTTCAAGTGCTCCTGTTACTCCATTGTTTATGGTTTTTATACTGTAATCTGCAATTATTTTTACATCTTTTATGCCAATAGGACCAATAAAGCCTATCTCAACATTAAATTTATTCCAAATTTCTCCTGGTTCTCCTAAATCTAATGTTTGATCATTTGCAACGGTTCTTATTTTTGATAAATTTATTTCATAGTCACCTCTTATTAGAGCAAGAACCCAACCTTCTTTACCTTTTAATAAAATAGATTTTATTGTATTTTGAGGAGTTGTATTTAAAAACTTTGAAATTTCTTCAATTGTTTTTTGATTTGGTGTGTCTACAATCTTTAAATCTTTCATTTCTTCAATTGTTTTTTCAAACTTTGTTCCAGACTCTGCTTTTTCATCTGTTGCATAATATCCACATTCTGAACAATAAAAGATAGTACTTTCCCCAGATTCTGCTAAAACTTGAAATTCATGAGAATTACTACCTCCAATTGCCCCTGTATCAGCTTCAACTGCAACAAATTCAACATCCATTCTATTTAAAATTTTTTCATATGCTTTATAAAAATCATTGTAAGTTTCATCTAAAGATTCTTCGCTTGTATGAAATGAATAAGCATCTTTCATAATAAATTCTCTTGCTCTTAAAACACCAAATCTTGGTCTTATTTCATCTCTATACTTTGTTGCTATTTGATACAAAGTAGTAGGAAGTTGTTTATAAGAAATGAGTTCATTCTTTACTATGTGTGTTATCATTTCTTCATGTGTTGGACCAAGTGTAAAACTTCTATTGTGTCTATCTGTTAATTTCATCATTTCTGGTCCATAATCATCCCATCTACCAGTTTGTTTCCAAAGTTCAGCTGGTTGAACAACAGGCATTAACATTTCTTGTGCACCTATTGCATTAACTTCTTCTCTAACTATATTTTCTATTTTTCTTATTACTTTCCATCCAAGAGGAAGATAAGAATATACTCCTGAAGCTACTTTTCTAATAAATCCTCCCCTAATAAGAAGTTCCATGCTTTTTATATCTGCATCTGAAGGTACTTCTTTGAGGGTTGGTGCGTAGAGCTTTGAAAATCTCATAATAATCCCTCCAATTTCGTTAGTTTTTGTTATTTTACCATACAAGGTTAACAAATAAGTTTTTTTAATGTAAATGTAGAAATTTTAGAAAGATATATATCATTTTTGAAATAAATAAATTTGATACTATTTTAATGATTTACACATTCAAAAAGCTCCAATACCTAAGAAATTAATAAAAAATCATTGTAAGAGACTTTTTCTTTTTTTAATATTTTTAGTTTTCTCTCTACACTTTTATTTTACCGGGAGATTCCTTTTTTTCAACTACTATTTTTTATCCTTCTTATTGATTTAATTCATAATCAAATTCTTCCATTTCAAGAGGTACATTTTTTACTTTTGATAAAGAATTATTCTTTAAAAACTTTATTATTGTTTTTAAAATATAAATGCTTATTGGAACAACAATTAAAAGTATAAATATTATATCACTTTTAAAAATAGTTATATCCTCAATTGATGTATCATCTGGTATAAAATCAATAATAAGTGTAATAAAATTAACAAAAAAATGAATTAACATTGGTAGTTTAAGACTCTTTGTATTAACATACACTATTCCAATAATTAGCCCATATATAGTAGCAGTAATAATATTAATCTTATTTACATGTATTAATCCAAATATAATCGATGAAATAATTACAGCTTTTTTTACATTCCACTTTAATGAAAATCGATTTATCATTATTCCTCTAAATATAAACTCTTCCAATATAGGGGATATAATTAAGGATTGAGCAATTGTATATATTAAATTTAAGAGACCACTATTTAAAATATTAGGTTCAACTTTATTTGTAAAGTGTATGTCATTTGGAAAATGTATATCATTCCCTGTTATCATAATATACATTAGGGCTATCAACATAAACACAGTAAGGTATACTATCCAAATAAATGAAGTTGCTGTAACAAACTTTATTGTATCTTTTTTTTTATACTTTTTACCATTTGTTTTAAAAAAATTTTTTATATAAATTTTATTTTTCTTAATTTTATAAAGAAACCACATTAAAATTAACATTTGAGAAATTATCAGGAAAAAAATTTCTTCTTTCAAACTTTTCCTATAAAAATATAAATGATTCAAACCAGTTGTTACTATATACATTGATAAAAACTCTCGAGCTTTAATATTTTCAAACTTTCTCACATTCATTTTTATTTTACTCCTCCATTTTTATTCATTTATATTAATAAGAGACACAAGTTGTGTCTCTTAAAAGTATTATTTATTTGGTTGAGCAATAACTTTTTGAGTTAAATATTGACGAACACTTGAACTATAATATGTTGTATGTGAACTATATACTTTTCCATATGATTGAAGCTTACTATTAGCAGAACTTTCAGCAATTTGACGAGCTTCTGATAAACTTCTAACTGTTTTAACCCCATAATCAATTACATCTACAACTTCCTTAACTAATTCTTTTATTTTTTTACCATTTTTCCAAACCTATTTTACTGTTCCAACAACTCCTTTTTTACCTATTCTCCAAGCTACTACCATCAATCTTCCCATACCTGTTGTTTGACCTATTTCTCCTACTTTATTAATTGAGTTTTTTTCTAAAGAATTTACAATAATATTTGTAGGCATTTTGGGAGTATTTAATTTTTCATTAAATAAACCACTATTTATAACTGGGTTTGAAGCATGAATACTTTGATCTCTTTTAGGTGATACGGCAAAAACAGAAAACGTCATTAAAACTAACATAAGTACTACAAAACTCTTTTTCACTTTTGTTCCTCCTCTAATTTGTATTTTTATTTGTGCGCACAAATATTTTAATATTATAATTTTTATTTTAATTTAATCAATTAATTAATCAATTCTCTTTAATTACATAAATATTATAGCAAAAAAAAAAAAAAAATCAACTATTTTTAGTGTACTAATTAATATTTTTACCTGAATATAATATAATTTTGATTAATTTATATCATTTATTTTATTTTTTTATGTTATTAATTTCATATTAACTGTTAATCTTTGTGAATTTAGATTTTATATTTTTTATAATGTTATTATTAATAATTTTCATTATAAAAGTTTGTGAAATTCTATCAAAAATTTATTTTTTATAAATATTCTGATTTGATTTTTTATTATTGATGAAATATTAATATCAAAAATTTGAGTGTTTTTTTACTTTGATTTTATCTTTAATCTATTGTATTTTATTAAAATTTTTAATTTTATATATTTTTTTTACTCACAAAATGCGTGAATATTACAAAAATATTTAAATTTAAAAGGAAATAGTGAAAAAAATGAATAAGTGAGCCTTGTGAGAATTTTCGTTATAAAAACCATCGAGAGAATGGGGAAATATGTTAAGAAAATTCAACTGTTTGAGCGTTATTAGTTCCAAGTATAGTGAGTTTTAAATTTTTAATATTTTTTCATGAACGAAATACGTTTTTTAGAAAATATGAGTTTTTATAAAAATATAATCCCAGCACCCGCTGGGATTATATTTTTTCTATTTTGTATTCGTCTATGTTTCTTTTTTCTGAGTTTATGTTTATTCCTATTATGTAAATTTCTTTCTCTTTGTACTTTTCATAGTACTTCATTTCTTTTATTTGATTTAAAGCTTTTTCTGCACTTTTGTCTATCTTTATTTCCATTATGTATATAGTGTCTTCCTCTATTACTATATCGCTTCTTCCTAAGTTCGTTAATTCTTCTGCTGTTACGTTCAGTCCCGCTGATGCAAGTATTGTGTATATCAATGAGTGATAGTAGCTTTCTTCTTTTTTGTGCAAGTTGTATGGTATTGCACTTATTATTCTTTTTATTTCTTTTATTATTCCTTCTATGTCTTTTTCATATATTCTTTCATATATTGTGGTTTCTATTTGTTCTGTTTCTCTTATTCCATAGTTTGCTTCTAATATTATCTTTGAAAAGCTGTTCTTTACTTCTATGTTTGGATAGTCTAATATATACTTTTCCCTCAATCCTAATCTTTTTATTCCTTTAAAGGTCAAGTATCCTGCTTGTGTAAAGAATATGCTTGCATTTGCTTCTTCTATTTCTCGGGTTGAAAAGTCTAATTCACTCACTGGATACTTCACTAAGTCTTCGTATCTTATCTTCTTTCCTTTTATGTATTCATATAAAAATGATGGCGATCCACTTTCAAACCAATAGTTTTGAAACTTTCTTTCATTAAAAAATCTTAATATTGAAAATGGATTGTATACAGAATTCTCTCCATCAAATGAAAATCCATTGTAGTACATCTTTAAGTTTTTTAATAATTCTTTTTCTTCCATCTTCATTTCAATTGCTGTTTCTTTTATATGCTCTTTAAAGTTACTTTCCAACTCTTCTTGTGTGTACCCCAACATCTGTGCGTATTTTTTATTCAACGATATATCATTTAAGTTGTTCAATGCTGAAAATACTCCTGTTTTTGTGAACTTTGTTATTCCTGTCATGAATACAAACTTTATGTATTCATCATTTGATTTTATACTAACATAAAAATTCCTCAATATTTCTCTATATCTTTCTGCTTTTTCTTTGTTGTTTATATTGTCTAATATTGGTTTTTCATATTCATCTACTAATATTACTACTCTTTCTTTTCTTGATAGTTCAAATATTAATTCATCAAAAGCATATTTATAATGGTCGCTCTCTATATTTATTCCATATTTTTTTGCTTCTCTTTTTATTATTCTTAATAATCCATCTTTTAATTCTTCTTCTGTATCATTTGTTGTATCCAATAAACTTATCCTTATTACTGGATACTCTTTGAACTCCCATTTGTCGTATATGTATGTTCCTTTAAATAAGTCTTTTTCTCCTTTAAACAAATAATACAGCGTTGATATCGTTAAACTCTTTCCAAATCTTCTTGGACGAGATAAAAAATAAAATTTTCCACTTGTTATTAATTCATGTAAATATTTTGTTTTATCTATGTATATATAATCTGTTATTAATTCTTTGTAGTCTTGTACTCCTATTGGTAGTTTTTTCATTTTTATCACCTCTAATTTTTATTATACCATAGGTTTTTTATTAAATAAAAATTAATAATATTAGATCCATTGGTTTAAACTAATTTAAACATTAAACTAATTAATTTCTTAATGAACAAATAACTTTTTTAATGTATAATAAAAGAAAAAACTAAAGGAGTTATAAGATGTTTGATATACCGACAACACGTGAAGAAATGAATAAATTAGGAATTAAACAATTAGACGTGATTTTAGTTAGTGGCGATGCTTTTGTAGATCATCCTTCCTTTGGAACTGCTATAATAGCTCGTGTTTTAAAAGATATTGCTAATTTAAAAGTAGGAATTATTTGTCAACCAGATTGGAAAACATCAAAAGATATAACTAGACTTGGGGAACCTAAGTATTTTTTTGGTGTTACTTCAGGAAATATGGATTCAATGGTTGCTAACTATACTGCTTCAAGGAGAAAAAGAAAAACTGATGAGTATACTCCAAATGCTGATTTTGGTAAAAGACCAGATAGAGCAACTATAGTTTATTCTAATTTAATAAAACAAAATTTCAAAGGAATACCTGTTATTCTAGGTGGAATAGAAGCAAGTTTAAGAAGAATTTCTCATTATGACTGGTGGCAAAATAAAGTAAAAAAATCATTTCTTTTAGATTCAAAAGCAGATCTTTTAGTTTATGGTATGGGAGAAAAAACTATATTACAAGTAGCTGATATTTTCAAAAATGGAGGAAACATAGATGATTGCAAAAAATTACGTGGTGTAGTTTTTTGGAAATCAAAGTTACCTAAAAATAACTTTAAATATAAATCATTACCTTCTTTTGAAGAAGTTTCAAATTCTAAAGAAAAGTATATGGAAATGTTTAAAATTTTTCAAAATGAAAATGATCCTCTTAACTCTGATGGATTAATACAAAAACATGATAATAGATTTGTTATACAAAATCCACCACAAAAATATTTAACAACTAAAGAAATGGATATGATTTATGATTTGCCTTATACAAAAAAAGTTCATCCATACTATAAAAAAATGGGTTATGTTAAAGCCTTGGATACTGTTAAAACATCTATAACTTCTCACAGAGGTTGTTATGGAGAATGTAGTTTTTGTGCTATAACGCTTCATCAAGGAAGAACTATACAGAGTAGAAGCATTGAATCTATTTTAAATGAAATAAAAAAAATGACAGCTGATTCTTCTTTTAATGGTATTATTTCAGATATAGGTGGTCCAACTGCAAATATGTATGGACATGATTGTTCAAAAAAAATTGAACATGGAGCTTGTAAAAATAAAAGATGTATAGGGATTAAAACTTGTAATCTATTAAAACCTAATCATTCAAAGTATATTGAATTATTAAAAAAAGCCAGAAAAATTAAAGGAATAAAAAAAATTTTTGTGGCCTCTGGGATCCGGTTAGATTTAATTTTTGAAGATAAAATTTATGGTATGGATTTTTTAAAAGAATTAATTAATCATCATATTTCTGGAAGAATGAAAATAGCTCCAGAACACGCATCAAAAAAAGTTTTAAACTTAATGAATAAACCGGATTTTTCAATAACAGAAAAGTTTATAGAAACATTTAAAAAATTAAATAAAGAATCTGGAAAAAAACAATTTTTTTCGGCTTACATAATAGCAGCTCATCCAGGAAGTACTTTAGAAGATGAAAAATACTTAAAAAAAAGATTAAATAAAAGTTTTGGATTTACTCCAAATCAAGTACAAATTTTCACTCCAACTCCATCAACAAAATCAACAACAATGTATTATACTGAAAAAGATCCAAATACAAATAAAAAAATTTTTGTTGAAAAAAACGAAAAAAAGCGTAAAATTCATAAAGAAATTGTGGTAAAATATAATTGAATTTTTGAAAACAGGGGGCCTTATTAATATGAGTTCTGATATTTATTTTAAAAGTTTTAAAGAAATGGCAGAATTATCTTCAATTATAACTGGTACTGAAAGCGAAAAAGATTTTTTTAAAAAACTTCTTAGTGCTGCTATTAAAAGCATTCCGGAAGCAGAATGTGGTTCAATATGGAAAATAAATGGGTCTCTTTATAAAGGAATGGTTGGATATTGTTATGATGATTCAATTTCAAAAGTTGAAATACCAATTGAAGAATCTTATATTTATAAAACATTAGAAAAAGACGAAATAATTGAAGTCAAAAATATAGAAAACGCTAAAATGAAACCTCAAGAACTTTATTCAGATAAATCAAACAAATTTACTAAAAGTGTGACAACATTAATTGTTCCATTAAAAATACATAAAAAAATAGTTGGACACATATATATAGATAATTTCTTAATAAAATCCTTTTCAGAAGAATCCAAAAGAATATTACAAGTTTTTAGTAATTTTGCATCTACTTTTTTAACTTTGAAAGCTTCAAGAGATAAAGAAAGAGAAGCAAATGAATTAAATAGTGTTTATTGGAGTTTTATAACTCATGAATTAAGGACACCATTAACTTCAGCATTAGGATATGCGGAATACATACTTAGAAATAGAGATATAGAAGAAAAAGAATTGAGAATTCATGTAAAAAAAATATACGCTTCTTCAAAACATATGAATTCTTTAATAAATGATATTTCTACTTTTAACAAACTAAATAGAGAAAATAAAATAAGTATTGAAAAAATAAATTTTAAACAAATAATGTTTGAATCTGTTTCTATAGTTGAACCATTAACTTCTCCAGATGTAGAATTAAATATAAAGTATGAAGCAAATATTCCAGAGTTTATTGAAACAGATACTACAAAATTTACTCAAATTCTAGTAAATATCATAGGAAATGCTATAAAATATACTGATTATGGATACGTTGATGTTAAAGTATCTTATGATAAAAACAAAAAATTATTTATAATTCACGTAGAAGATTCAGGACCAGGAATACCAAAAGATAAATTAGAAGATATATTTAAACCTTTTATTAGACTTTCAAAAGATAAGCCTGGAAGTGGACTTGGATTAGCTATAGTAAAGAAAACTATAAAATTATTGGGTGGAGATTTAAATATTGTTTCAGAAGTAGGATATGGAACAAAATTTACAATAAAAATCCCACATTCATTAAAGGTGTTCTAAATGCAAAATAAATTATTTAGTATAAAAACAATAATAGATATGTTTGATAAACCTATTTTTAAAAAAAATATTGAATTATATAAAAACAATAATATAAATCCAAAAATAGTTTGTATAATTACTTCAGATGATTTGGGAAGTTTATCATATTCTAAAGGTATCAACAATATATGTAAAGAATTTAATATTGATTTTGAAAATTTCTATGCATATTCACGTCACGAATTAACAGATATCATTAATTCATGTAATAAAAATGAAAGTATTAATGGAATAATAACTTTGTATCCAATTGATTTTGGAAAAGATACTCATTTTATGAATTTAGTTTCCTTTGAAAAAGATATTGAAGGTCTAAATAATAAATACTTAGGATACTTAATGCAGCATGAAAAGTTTCAAGATGAATATGGCTTAAGAAAACTAATTATTCCACCAACTGCCAAAGGTATTTTATATGTTTTAAAAAGATACAATAGAATTTTTGAATCACATATGAAAACTTTTGGAAAATATCCTGATACTGTAAAAGAAAATCCGTTTAATTTAAATGGGAAAAAAGTAACTATAATTAATGATTCTTTAGCTGTTGGAAGATCATTAGCTTTAATGTTTTTAAATGAAAATGCAAGTGTTAGAGTTTGTCAAAAATATACTGATTATAAAGATATCTTAAACTTTGTATCAAACTCAGATATAATTATATCAGCAGTTCCTTCGAAAAAATTTATTATACCAACAAACTCAATAAAAGAAAATTCTATAATTTTCGATGTTTCTTTTACAGGAAATTTTGAATACCCTTCTATTTATGAAAAAGTTTATAAAATATCTCCAATGTGGAAGTTAGTAAAAAAAGGTAACAGAATAAACGATATGACATTACATAGACTAATTTCAAATTTATTTTATTTAACTAATAGGAACTTACCTGAAAAAGATTTAATTGAATTAAAAAACTTTGAAAACTCAATAATACCAAAAAAAGAGATGGATTAATTCCATCTCTTTTTGATTTAATGAAAACTATAAAAATTTTTGTACGAGTAGAATTTTATTTTTATTTTTTATCTTGTTTTTCTATAATTTCACATAATTCTTTAACAAGATAATAAACAGTTGTATATGGTGCTTTTTTAGCATATGATTTTTCATTTTTAAACTTATTTACTAATTTTTCAGCATTTTTATATGCTTTTTTCCATCCACTATATCTTTCTAAAATTTCAAACATATCTTTTCTATTTTTTTTGTATCCTTTTTCATTTATATTTTTTTTTACATTTGTATCCAACTTTTCTATATAGTTTTTACAATTAAGATTAGAGTCATTATATTCAAAATATAAAAGAAACCATAATTCAAAACATTTATTTGACCAAGCTACAGAATATCCATTATTTTTAGACTGTTCAATTGTATAATTAAAGCTTTCATCCGAAAAATTATCTTTATCAAAAACCAACCATATATTATCATATATATTACTATTTCTATTTATATATCTATTAACCTCTTTTAATAATTCATCAGTACCTCTTTCGACTCCCTTAATTTCAAAATTATATTTTTTTAAATCAAATACTGTTGAATCTCTTCTTAATAATCCTTTTTCTTCAAATTTCTTTTTTATTCCTTCAAAATAGTTCACTTCTGTTTCTTTACCTTCACAAGCTATTAGATATCTTACAATATTTTCGTTCCTAATATTTTCTTTTCTAATTCTTTTTTTTCTTTTTCTACTACTCATTTTTCTCAGCCCTAAAATAAAAATCTTTTACTATTGGTATTGCTCCATACTTTCCTTTTAAATAATCCTTATCATATGATGCATCATTTCTTACCTTTTTACCATTAACTTTAAATTCAACTAAGGAATATAACTTTGATTCTTTACTTTTTTTCTCAGCAAACCAAATTTCATCTCTTCTAAATAAATCTTTAGTAAGTAATACAACATTGTGAGTTGTAAAAATTAATTGAGAATTATTTTTATTTACTTTTTCATCATGAAACATCGCTATAACTTTTCTCATTAATATTGGATGTAATTTTGAATCAAGTTCATCTATAAATATTGTTTCTCCATTTTTAAATACATCATAAAAAATGTTATATAAAAGAAGCATTTTTTTTGTTCCATCTGACTCCTCATCAAATGGTAATTCTATTAATTTTTTTTTATTATCATAATGTTTAGAATATAAAATTGATGTTTTTTTATTATTTGATATTCGCTCTTTTACCATAATATCTTCAATATCTATATCTATTGATTTCAAAAATTCTACTAATCCTTTAATATATTTTTTATCTTTATACCTTCGTTTTAATTCGGAATTTGTTTCATATATTAATTCAGAAAAGCTATCTCCAAAATTTATTACTTTTATTTCTCTAAACCAATCAAAAACATTTTTAATCTCTTTAACATTAATATTTCCTAAAAATGATAAAAATAATGTAGAACCATTAATAATATTTTCTGTTATAGAGACAACTTTTTTTAAAAATTTAGAAGATTTTATATTATTTTCTTTTCTTTCAAAAATTATATTATATTTATTTTTTCCTCTAAAATCTCTTTTATATAACCATTCTTCGTATACTTTACTATCATCAATTAAAAAACCATATTGATATTCATAACCTTTTTCTTTAAAAAAAACTTCAAATTCAGATTTACCATTTTTAAATTTTTCATCAAAAGCAAAACATTTAAGAGGTATCCCTTTTCTTTCTCCTGCTTCCTTAAAAGAAGATAGCACCCAATATCTCATAAACCTAAAAGCTTCTATAATATTGCTTTTTCCGCCTGCATTGGGACCATATATTGCAGCTATTTTTAAAAATTTTTCTTCATTTTTATCGTGTATTAAATTATATTCATGATCTTTTATTGATGTTGCGGATAAATCTAAAGACACTTCATTTTTATACGATTTAAAATTTTTAAAATTGAATTGTATGAGCATTTTTCTCACCTCCTGTTTTTATTATACCATAAAAATTATAATATATCATAAATTATGAGCATTTTTCTCATTAATTACATTTTTTAGATTTATTCTTAAATAAAATAAAAATAATAAACAATCACAGATTTTCATGATATAATATAATTAAAAAGTTAAATGTTTAATGTATAAGAAGTATTTTGAGAAAAAAACAAATCAAATCAATTAATTGTATTACATTGTATTATTTATTGAAAAAAGGAGTGATTTAATTGGCATTATTTGAGTTGAAGAACGATAAAAAAATTGATGAAATAAAAGAAAAAGAATTTAAACTTGAAAAAGAATTACAAGAAGTTTGTGAAATTAATATGGAAAAATTATTAGGTATAAAGTTTATAAAAAGCGAATTTGCAGTTGAAAATTATAGATTTGACACTCTTGGATATGATGAAGAAAATAAAGCCTTTGTAATTATCGAATATAAAAGAGGACAAAATTATAGTGTTATAGACCAAGGATATGCATATTTAGCTACAATGTTAAACAATAAAGCTGAATTTATTTTAGAATATAATGAAAAATTCGATAATTCCTTAAAAAAAATAGATATTGATTGGTCTCAATCTAAAGTTATTTTCATATCTCAAAATTTTAATAAATTTCAAAAAGATACTATCAATTTTAAAGATTTACCGATTGAATTGTATGAAATAAAACAATTTGAAAATAATATTTTGTACTTTAACGAAATAAAAGGAAATAGAATTACTAATAGTATTTCAAATATTTTAAGTAAAGATGAAAAGGTACAAAAAGTTATTTCTGAAATAAAAACTTATACATTAGAAGACAGTTTAAGCTCAGGTAGCAAAGAAATTATTGAATTATTTAAAATATTTAGTGATAAAATAGAACAAATGATTCCAGATATTGAAGTAGAACCAAAAAAAATATACATAGCATTTAAGAAAAATAAAAAAAATATAGTTGATTTTAAACTTCAAAAAAAGAATTTAAAAATATGGTTGAATATAAGTAAAGGAAATTTAGAAGATAGTAGAAATATCTTTAACGATGTTTCACAAAAAGGGCATCATGGAAATGGAGATTATGAAACAACTATAAATGATGATGAAAATTTAGAATACATACTAAGCTTAATTAAACAAGTTTATAAAAAAAATTTTAATAAATAAAGTAAAACTCAATAATACCAAAAAAAGAGATGGATTAATTCCATCTCTTTTTTTGTATTATATTATTTTAAGCTCTTGATGCATACTCTCCAGTTCTTGTATCTATTACTATTTTATCTCCTATATTTATAAATAAAGGTACTCCAACTTCATATCCTGTTGAAAGAGTAGCGGGTTTTAATGTATTACCAACAGTATCTCCTCTTTCACCTGGTTCAGTGTAAGTAACTTCAAGAATAACATTTTTTGGAAGTGAAAAAGCTACTGGTCTTTCTTCATAAAATGATACTATTACTATTCCATCTTCTGCAAGAAAATTAACTATATCTCCAAGTTCATCTTTTAAAACTTCTATTTGTTCATAAGTTTCATTATCCATAAATGCATAATAATCTCCACTTGTATATATGAATTGCATTTCTCTATGGTCTAATTGTATATCTTCTAATTTTTCTCCACCCTTCATAACTGTATCTAACATTGAATTATTTTCAATATTTTTCATTTTTAAAGTTACTGTTGCTTCATTTCTTCCAGACCAGTTGTATTTTGCCTTTAAAACTGTATAAAGTTTTCCGTTTATTTTTACAACGTATCCAGGTTTTAATTCTGCTGCTGTTATCATTGAATTCACTCCTTTTGTTGATTTTCTATTTTTATTATACTATAAAATTTCTATTATTTTTATTAAGTTTTTTTGAAAACTTTTTCTATTAAGAAAATATTGATTTAAATTCATAAATTTATTTTTAAAATCATTATAATTATTGTTTATAAATAAATATGATTCTTTTATACTTGTTTTTTTAAAATTATTTATATATAAAATTATGTTATAATAACTTTGATAAAATTCATCTAAAAAAGGTTTCATAAAATTCAAAAAAGCATCTATTTTAAGCTTTTTTATTTCATTTTTTTGGGGGTAAGCCTCCCAAAAAAATGGTATACCAGACCAAAGTGCTAATTGAAAAGAGTCTTCTCCTCTAATCCAATTATATTTTGCACCTAAAATATAAGAATCAAATATATCTTGTGTTTTAAAATTCATTTTTTTTATATTATTTATGTTTCCGCTCCAAAGTATTGAATCATTAAGGTCTATAAAAGTTTTTAATTTTTCAGGTGTATATAAATATATATTATTATTTACTTTAGTTTTTTTCATTGCTGAAGTATATGTTAAAACGCCTAAACTTTTATTAGATAAACCTGGAACATAAAATTCACATGGAATATTTAAACCATTGTGCAAACAATTATTTCCATTTACTTCATCTGCCCAAGATTCTGAAGTAAAATAATCTATAACTATAAATTTTTTTGAATTTTTATTAATTTTATTAATAAAAAAATCATTTGGAAAGTACTGAAACATTCCTATACATACATCTGATGCTTCATATTTTTTTATTTCATTAAAACTCAAAATATCAATATCATTTATAAATTTTGGTTTTAATTTTAAGAATAACTCTTTATAATCTGTATAAATTCTTATTTTAAGTGAAGTTTTTAGTGATCTTAAAGCCATAGCCATTCTTAATGTATAACCAGCATCTCCATAATTATCTATTACCGTACAAAATATATCAATTTTCATATCTACACACCTTTTCAAAAAAATCCAAAAAGATAACTCTATGATCAGCTCCAATTTTTAACTTTCTATCTATTTTTTCAATTTCAATTAAAATATTTCTCAATTCTTTTATTTCATATAATTTTACAAGATTTATTTTTTTTATTTTATCATTTTTAAAGTTGATTCCTAAAAAATTTCTAACTCTTTGTGAATTAACTTTAGTTTCATTTTTTATTTTTTCTACTTCTGGCCAAGTATATTTATTTTTCTTTTCTACAAAAGATATTACTTTATACAAATCAAAAAAATATTTAAAGGCAAAACTATTAAACATTATACTATCAAAATCATTATTTGAAATATTTTTAAAATGTTTTATTACTTCATTAATTTTTTTTGAAGATAAGTAATAAAAAAAATCTTCCAAGTTTGATTTAGAAAAATTAGATCCTATTTCAACAACATCATTAAATGTTATAAATTCATTACTATAAATTTTTAACTTTTTTATTTCACCATAAAGATATAAATCGTTATTTCCTAATAAAGATAAAAGATATTCAGATGCTTCGTTTTTTATTTTTTTTGGTTCAGCAAGTTCATTTATAAATTTTATCCATTTATCTTCTTCCCATGGCTTTGGTAAGAAAGCTTTCTTTTTTTCATCAAAATTTATATTTTTGATTTCTTTTTTTGATGAAACAATTAAAATACCATCAGTTAATATTTCATTATTCAATAAAGAAGTAATTTCTTTCTTTTGAGATGTTTTAAAATCATCAAAATTTTCAATTAAAATATCTTTTTTTTTAGTAAACATTCCTCTTGTTGATAATAATGTATTTATTTTTTCAAAAGTGTAGTTTTCTTTTGAAAGTTTTTCAAAGTTATTATTAGTAAAAAACTTTTTTATTATTAATTCTTTTTTTATTAATGAATCACCATATATTAAAATTTTTTTCAAATTAATCACTCCGCAACTCTATATATTGAGTATCTTTTAGTAATGTTCCAGGATTAGGATATTGATAAGTGACTTTAGTTCCACTTCCAGTTATTATTATTTTATTAAAATTATATCCAAGATTTATCAATAATGCTTTAGCTTCTTCCATATCAAAATTTATTAAATTTGGTAAAACTCCTTTAAAATAATAACCTAAGTAATTATAAACTTCTTTTCTTTTGGAATAATTATAAAAAACATTAGTTATTATTGGTGCAGCAACCTCTCCGCCATAATATTCTCCTTTTGGATCATCAACAATAATTAAAAAAGTATATTCTGGATTTATCGACGGATAATATCCTTCAAATAATGAATAATAATCTTCTTTTGTATAACCAATTCCTTTTAATGCTTTTTGTGCTGTACCAGTCTTTCCACCAATTAAAAGCCCTTCTTTATAGGCATCTTTTGCTGTTCCTAATATAGTTGTATATCTCATCCAATCCAATAACTTTTTAGAGGTTCTTTCTGAATATATTTGTCTTCCAAATACTTTTTTGTTTTTAAAGAAAGTTGGATAAACATAATATCCATTATTTACTATTGCATTAAATGCTGTTATTAATTGTATTGGAGTTACTCCAATTCCTTGCCCTATTGCAATTTGATATGGAGTTATAGATTTCCATTCATCTGGATTTTTTAATACACCATCAATTTCTCCAGAAAATTCTATATTTGTTTTTTTCCCAAATCCCATTTTTAATAAACTATTATACAACCATTCTTGAGAATATGTATTTAAAATTTTTTCCATAACTTTGGCTATTGCAACATTTGAAGAATGAGCTAAAGCGGTTTTTATATCCATTGTACCTAAATCAAAATATTCTGATTCTTTTATTTTAATATTCGTATTTTTAGGAGTATATTGATAGCTCCACTTAAATGTTTCATAAGGCTTTATTATATTTTCATCTATTGCCATTGCATAAATCATTGGTTTTAAGGTTGAGCCTGGCTCTATATATCCCATATATCCCATATTCCATGGATATATTGATACACTTGCTTTAATTTCACCCGTTTTAGTATTCATTATAAGTGCAACTGCACCAGATGCATTTTTTTCTTTTACTGTTTTTTTAAGTTCTTCATATAATATTCTTTGTAAAGTTAAATCAATTGATAAATTTTGTTCTTTTTGAGTTTCTAAAAGCTTATTATTATATAAATATTTTTCAATACCATAATTTGTTTTGTCATATTTTCCAATTAATTGAGATAGTGAAAATAAATCATTATATATTCTATCTTGTGTTTCATATATTTTAGAGAATTTTCTTAAAACTCCCAAATTGTCTTCAGCTTCTTTTTTTGTATAGAATTTTCCCCATTTTAAAAATTTTTTATCTTTTATTTCATCTTGAGTATATTTAGATAGTAATAAATGTTCGTATTCTTTAAATTTTTTTTGTCTTCTTAAAAAAGATAAATCAATCCAAGCTTCATACATTTTTTTATTATAAACAATAAAATTACCCTTGCAATCTACAAGGGTAGCCATATTTTTATTATTAATATTTATATCTTTTGAATTTTCAATAACTTTATAATTAAAAAAAACACCAAAAAAAATAATTGTCAAATATAACATTGACAAAAGTAATAAAAGAATATACTTTTTTAATTTCATGAATTATTTTCCTTCATAAGAGTTTAAAATTTGAGTTATCTTTGCAATTTCATCATTTAATTGTACTATTTTTTGTTCTGTACCATTAATCTTTTTTTGAGAAACAGCTAAAGATTCTCTATAACTCTCTACGTTTTTTCCAAAGTTTAAAAATAGTGAAATCCACACAACAACTGCTATTAAAATCATAAAAAGAATAGACCAAAAAGTTAAATCAATAGTTTTTACTTCTGTTTTTTCAATTCTTATGCTTTTAGTACTCATAATAAAGCCCCCCAAATTAATAGATTACTTTTTTTCTGCAGCTCTAAGTTTGGTACTTCTCGCACGTGGATTATTTTTTATTTCTTCTTCTGAAGGTATCAAAGGTTTTTTTGTTAATAAATTAAACCTTTCATCATTTTTAAAAAATGTTTTTATAATTTTATCTTCAAGAGAATGAAAAGACAAAACAACAACCCGTCCCCCAACTTCTAAATAATTTCCAAATTTATTTAATGCCGTTTTAATATTATTAAATTCACCATTTACTTCTATTCTTATTGCTTGAAATGTTTTGGTTGCAAAATGTCTTTTTCTTTTTCTTATTTCAGAATAAGGAAAGGCAGATTTTATTGCTTCAACTAATTCAAAAGTAGTATTTAATGGCCTTGCTTGTACTATCCTTTTTGCTATCTTCCTTGAAAATCTAAATTCTTCACCATATTCAAATATTATTTTTGATAATTCTTGTTCAGAATATTCATTCACAACATAATGAGCCGTCTTATCAGCTTCTAAATCCATTCTCATATCAAGAGGTTCATCTTTCATAAATGTAAATCCTCTTCCTACGCCTTTTAATTGAAAAGTTGAAACTCCTAAATCCATAAAAAATCCATTTACTTTTTTAACTCCAAGTCCCGCTAAAACAATATCTATTTCTTGATACGGTGCTTTAAAAAAATCTATTTTATAAGAAAGTTCTTTTAATCTTTTTTCTGCTATTCCAAGGACTTCATAATCAACATCAACTGATATTACTCTAGCTTTCCCATTGCATTTTTCATAAATTGCTTTAGAATGTCCACCCTCTCCAGCAGTACAATCTACATATATTCCATCTTCCACTGTAATAAGATAATCAAGAACTTCATTCACCATTATACTTTTATGATAATCTTTATACTCTCTCAAAAATTATACACCACCTTAACGTTTTTGTCAAATTTATTTTATCTTGAAAGCTCTGCAAAGTACAAAAGTTCTGATTCTATAAACCCATCTATTGTACCGTCTAATACTCCATCTGTATCTGATGTTTCATAAGAAGTTCTATGATCTTTAACCATTTGATATGGATATAATACATACGATCTTATTTGATTTCCCCAAGATATATTTTTAACATCTCCCATTAATTGCATTTTTTCTTCCATTTTTTTTCTCATTTCCATTTCATAAAGTCTTGCTTTTAACATACTCATTGCTGTTGCTTTGTTTTGATGTTGTGATCTTTCATTTTGACAGGCAACAACTATTCCTGTAGGTAAATGAGTTAATCTTACAGCAGAATCTGTTTTGTTTACATGTTGTCCTCCTGCTCCACCTGCTCGATATGTATCAATTCTTAAATCTTCTGTTCTTATTTCTATTTCAACATCTTCGTTTAATTCAGGAACAACATTTACAGATGTAAAAGATGTATGTCTTCTACCATTTGAATCGAATGGGGAAATTCTAACTAGTCTATGTACTCCACTTTCATATTTTAGTTTTCCATAAGCATATGGTCCAGAAATTTTTATTGTTACACTTTTTATTCCCGCTTCGTCTCCATCAAGATAATCTATTGTTTCTACTTTCATTTTATTTTTTTCACACCATCTTACATACATTCTATAAAGCATACTTGCCCAATCTTGAGATTCTGTTCCACCTGCTCCTGGATGTATAGAAAGAAATACATTATTGTTGTCATACTTTCCTGATAAAAGCATTGAAAGTTCAAATGCTTTTATTTTCTTTTCTATTTCATTGAGTGTTTCAAATATTTGAGATTCCATGCTTGAATCTTCTTCTGTTAGTTCTATTGCTGCATCTAGATCATCAAATAAATTTGCTAATGCTTCAAAATCTCCTATTTCGTTTTTTAGGTGTTGTGACTCTCTTGAAACACTTTCAGCTTTTTTAGAATCATTCCAAAAATTTGGATCTGTCATAATTTTTTCCAATTCTTTAACTCTATTTCTTGATTTTTCAATATTAAATAAATTTTTTAAATCTTTAAACTTATTTTTAAGTCCATCTATTTTTACTTTAACTTCATAATCAATCATTTTTTACCTCCAAAATGAAATACGTAATTTATTTAATTATAGCATAAAAAGAAAATATTTTGTTTAAATTGATTTTAAATGTTGTTCAAATTAATTATATTATGCACAAATTATTTGTTATAATATTTTTAAGAATAAATTATAAAACAACAAATCAACAATGAATATTTTTATAAAACATTCACAAAATATTAATATTAATTTGTTGATTTTATTAAAAAGATATGATATAATTTAATTGTTCTTAAATAAGTATAAAAACTCCCCAATTTAGAATAAAAAGGTTAATCCCCTTCAATTTCCCAATATATCCTATTGCTGACTTATGTCAGCATTTTTTTTAATTGATTAGATTAAGAATATATGGTATAATTAATTATATTAAAAAAAAGTTAATTTTTTTAATTGATCACTAATAAAATCTTTTAAGAGGTGTATTTTATGATTAATATAATTTTATTATTAACTTTAATAGTTTTACTTTTTGATATTCTTATTAGAATAATTTTCTTTAAAAACATAATATCGAGTGACTTTGATGGAAGAATTATCTTAAAACAAAAAGATAACAAATTAATAATATCTTCTTGTAATGAATATGCAGAGCTTTTATTTGGCGAAAAGATAAAAAATAAAAATATATTAAATTATTTAAAAATTAATATTGAAAAAAATATGAAATATTCAAAAGTTAAAGATATTTATTTTTCAAAAACAAAAAAATGGGCTTATGGAGTAATTTATAAAATTAATTTCAATAAATTTGTTTTGATTTTATCTGACATAACCGATGAAAAAGAAAAAGAAAATAAAATTAGGAAAGAACAAAAGAGAATGAATCTTGCAATGAGTGCTTCTAATGAAGGAATATGGGAATGGGACTTAGAAAAAAATGAATTTAATTTTAATAAAACAATAGAAAAAGTATTAGATTATAATATTATTGAATTAAAAGAAAAATTTAAAGACTGGAAATCTTTATTTTCACCAAAAGATTTAAAAAAAATATCTCAAAAAGTAGATGCTTGTGTTAATAATAAAACAGATGATTTTACATGTGAAATACAAATAAAAATGAAAAATGGAACTTTAAAGTGGATAGAAGCACGAGGAAAAGTAATTGAAAGAACTCAAAATTTAAAAGCAATAAGAATCATAGGAACTTTAAGTGATATTTCAAAAAGAAAGAATTTTGAAAAAGAAAAAGAAAAACTTTTGGAAATAACTCAAAAATTATTTGAATTATCTCCAGACTTTATATTAATAGTTGATTTCAATCAAAATATAGTAAAAGTATCACAATCTATATTGGATACATTTGAATATAAAGAAGAAGAACTATTAAATAAAAATATTAAATATTTTTTAAAAGATTCGGATTTAATTACTGTAGAAAATACACATAATAAAATTTTAGAAGGAAATTTTATAAATAACACTAAAATTTATATGAAGAAAAAAAATGGAACTTATCTGCCTTTAAGAATATCAGCAAAGGCTTCTAAAGAATTAAAACTAATATTTGGTGTAGGAAGAGATGTAAGTGCTGAAGAATTAACTCTTAAAAAACTACAAATGGCTGCAAAAAAAGAAGCCGAAGCTTCAAAATTAAAAACTAATTTTCTTGCTAACATGAGTCATGAAATAAGAACTCCTTTATCTGCAATCATAGGAGCTATTGAATTATTATCAGAATATAATTATACAAATGAACAAGAAGAACTAATTAATATACTTAGAAGTTCATCTGATACTTTATTAGAGTTAATAAACAACATATTAGATCTTTCAAAAATAGAAAGTGGACATTTAAGTTTTGAATTTATTGATTTTAGTCCTTCAATAATGTTTGAAAATATTGAAAATATTTTTAGACCTCTTGCAAATAAAAAAGGAATAAATTTTTATCTTGAAAATAATATGAGTAAAAAATATAATTTAAAAAGTGATCCAACAAGATTAAAACAAGTTTTAGTAAACTTAATATCAAATGCAATTAAATTCACTTCAGAAGGTAGTGTTTCTTTATCAATAAATGAATTAGAATCAAATGAAAAAACTGTTAAATTAGAATTTAAAGTTAAAGATACTGGAATAGGAATTCCAAAAGAGAAAATAAATACAATTTTTGAAAGTTTTAATCAAGCAGATAATTCAATAACAAGAAAATTTGGCGGTACTGGCTTGGGTCTTGCAATATCAAAAAAAATAATTGAAAAATTAGGTGGGAAAATAATTGTTGAAAGCGTTTTAAATGCTGGAAGTACTTTTAAATTTGTTCTTGAAATCGAAAAATCTAATAAGTTCATTGAAAAAGATAATACATTGAATATTGATACAATAAAAAGTTCTGAAATAACTATATTAATTGCTGAAGACAATGATATTAATCAAAAAATATTAAAAATGATGTTAAAAGATAAAAATTTTAATATACACATGGCTTCAGATGGCGAAGAGGCTGTTTCACTTATTTCAAAAATACCTTTTGATTTAATATTAATGGATGTACAAATGCCTAAATTAAATGGATTTGAGGCAACAAAAGAAATTCGAAAACACAATAAAAATATACCGATTATAGCTTTAACAGCAAATGCCATGAAAGGATATAAAGAAGTATGTATAAAAAATGGAATGAATGACTATCTTGTAAAGCCTATAAGTAAAAGGGCTTTGTTCAATATAATATTAAAATATGCAAGCTTAAAAAAACAAAGTATAAATAACTTTAAAAATATTCATATAGAAGATAATTTTGAAAATAGAATTGAGAGAAGTGGACTTGATAAAGAGTCATTTAGAGAAATCTTTTCAGAATTTATAACTAATTATAAGCCTATACTTTCTGAAATAAAAAATGCTTTACTTGAAAGAAATTTTAAAAAATTAGAGGAAATTTCTCATTCTTTAAAGTCTTCTGTTGGATATCTTGGTACAAAAAAATCTTTTTATTTAGCTCATCAATTAGAAATATGTGGAAAAACTTTTAACTTAAAAAAAGCTCAATATTATTTAAATGCATTAGAAGAAGAACTACAAAAAATGCAAGTAGAATTTTATCAAAATTTTTAAAATCAAAGAAAAGTAGATAATGAATAAAAATTAGATTATCTATTAAGAAGTATTTTTTATGAGAAAAGTATATTAAAGATATCTAAATATAAAGAACATGTAGTTAATGAATTTCTTATTTTATTATAAAAAGATGAATTAACAGATGGCATAGATTTAAAGAATTATGATGCAAGTCAAAATCTAAAATTAATGAAAACAAATTAACTGAAGCTAAAAAAACAAAATGTGAACTTGAGAAAGAAAAAGAATAGAAGAATTAAAAGGTAAAGTAGTTGAATATATTAAATATTACAATGAAAAAAATCTTAAAATAAAATGCATGGTTTCTATATTATAGAAACCATGCATTTATATATACAACATTTTAATTTAGTTAATGATTTATTTGATAAAGGTCTATTCAAAGTTTACATTGTTATTTTATAAATTCATAGTCAATAACAGAAAAAGTTCTTAATTTATTATTTTTAGAAGGTAACCATTCAACTTCTATTGGAACTGCAAATTCTGGTTGAAGTCTTCCCGTTTTAATCCAATAACTTGATTCTTTATTATTAGATATTCCAGGACTTGCTGAAATTTTTAGTTTCATGGGTTTATTAGCAACAACAACTTCATCAATAGTACTTTCTTTTTCTAAAAGTTTTACAATATCATTTATTATGTTTTGTGGAGGTAATGGCTTTATATTTATAATGGCTATATTTTTAGACAAAGGACCTATTATTTTTACATTAGCAATTTCCCTTTTAAATTCATAAAAATCTAAAACATCATGAATTACTTCATTTGATATAACATCAGCTCTTGAATGATATTGTGTATTTACAGCCATTTTTAAAAGATGTTTAAATTTACATCCTTCTCTTCCAATATTTTCACCAATTTTTGGAATTGTAAATCCATAATAGCTTAATATTTCTTTTATTTGAATTTTATTGAGCATGACTAAAGGAGAATATATATTATTCATAATTTTAATTTTTGTTTTTCCCCAAGAATCAGATTGATTAGCTCCAGAAGCTACTATACCTTTGTAAGCAAATTCTTTTACTTTTTCAATTTTTATACTCTTGGTACATTGATTACAATTTGGGCCATGATACATTAGTGTTTCCTGTTCAGATTCTCCTGATACAAAAAATAAATTTAAATTCATTTGATTTGATAAACTCAGTACGGCTTCTAATCCTTTTGAATAAGAATAAGCACCAAAACATACATTCACTAGAGTTATTTGAGATTTTGGAAGAGCATCTTTAGCAAGTAATGCAACGACCGTACTATCTAATCCTCCAGAAAAAGCAATATAGAGTTTTTTATTTCCAACTACTTGTTTTATATCTTCTTTAATTTCTTCTATTATTTTTATTGTAAACACCTCCGTATAGAGTTTATCAAAAAAATTTTAAGAGATAGTAAAAAAATTTCTAACATTTAAAAATTCTAAAAAAATACTTGACTCTTAGGAGAGCAAGTGTTTTTATATAATGTTATAATAATTATTATGTAAATTTTTAATTTTTTCAATAGACAGATTTGTCATTTCGACAAGCTCAATGACTGGATTGCTTTTTTCCCCCTAAGCCAGTCGAAGAGTATTTTTTCGTTTGTCTTTGATTCTTTACTAATTCTGGTAATAATTCTGGACAACCATTGATCAATGCCTCTTTTTTCTTTCGACTCCAACCTTGAATTTGTTTTTCTCTATAGAAGGCTTCATCTACTCTTGAATATTCTTCATAATAAACCAACTTTACAGGTAATCTTTTTCTTGTATAATTTGCTCCATTACCATCTTGATGTTGAATTAATCTTTTTTGTAAATCATTAGTACTTCCTGTATAATAACTTCCATCAGAACATTTTAATATATATGTATAACCTATCATTAATAAAGTCCCCCTTTTGATAAGTCATTTCGACAAGCTCAATGACCGGATTTTTGCTCCCTGAGCCAGTCGAAGGGTGGGAGTCATTTCGACAAGCTCAATGATCGGATTTTTGCTCCCTGAGCCTGTCGAAGGGTAGGAGTCATTTCGACAAGCTCAATGACCGGATTTTTGCTCCCTGAGCCTGTCGAAGGGTAGGAGTCATTTCGACAAGCTCAATGATCGGATTTTTGCTCCCTGAGCCAGTCGAAGGGTGGGAGTCATTTTTCGACAAGCTCAATGATCGGATTTTTGCTCCCTGAGCTTGTCGAAGGGTGAGAGTCATTTCGACAAGCTCAATGACCGGATTTTTGCTCCCTGAGCCAGTCGAAGGGTGGGAGTCATTTCGACAAGCTCAATGACCGGATTTTTGCTCCCTGAGCCAGTCAAAGTGTGTGTGACATTTCGACAAGCTCAATGATCGGATTTTTGCTCCCTGAGCCAGTCGAAGGGTGGGAGTCATTTTTCGACAAGCTCAATGACCGGATTTTTGCTCCCTGAGCCAGTCGAAGGGTGGGAGTCATTTTTCGACAAGCTCAATGATCGGATTTTTGCTCCTTGAGCCAGTCGAAGGGTGAGAGTCATTTCGACAAGCTCAATGACCGGATTTTTGCTCCCTGAGCCAGTCGAAGGGTAGGAGTCATTTCGACAAGCTCGATGATCGGATTTTTGCTCCCTGAGCCTGTCGAAGGGGATTCTATAATATCCTTTCAATTGGCTAAAAATATATTTATTTAATTTAAATTAAATTTTCCCTCCTATACCTTTAAACTTTTCTACAAATGCAGCAATTTTTTGAAAAACACTTTGTTTTTTTGTTAAATATTGTGGATTAAGAGGACTCATTTTAGGTAGAATACTATTAAGTTCAGTCCCATTTTCACTAGCATATTCTTTTTTTAGTGAATTTAAGATATATCTTTTTGCAGCTTCTTCATTAAGTTTTTCTGTATTAATTAATTTTTCTGCTTCACGTTTCTGTTCTTTTTGAGCAAATAAGAAAAAGGAATCAATAATGCTAGCTTTATCTTGAATCTCGTCTAAATCATTATTATTAATAAAGTTAACTATTAAACTTTCTTTAGCTCTATTTCCAACACTAGAACGAATTAAACGTTTTATATCCTCAACTAATAACTTTTTATCTTTTGTTTTTTTATTTTTTTCAAATATCAGTTCAAGAATATAATCTAAATTTATTTCTTTTGACTTTAAAAGTTCTACTTCAAAAACAACGTCATCCCAATCAACAGAAGAGGATTCTTTTGCTTTCTCAACTCTTTCAGAGTGAAGCCAATCTCGAATATCATTATAAGTTGAACGATAATCTTGAATAACTCTTTCTTCTGGAATTTTAATATTTTGTACATAAGGTATATTTTCTTCACTTACATAAAAATCTGATGCATCTTCTTCATTTATATAAAAGTTATTATCTGTTGACTGTAACTCTTTTAACTTAGTAAAATCATCATAGTTTTGTAGTATATTTTCAATTTTTAAATATTCTCCAAAAAGTTTAACAAATTCTTTTTTATCTTCTTCAGTAGTTATATTTTCAACATTTGGAAAACGCTCTTGTAACTCTTTTACTATATCTATATATCCACGTCGAGCTTTTCCGGTAATTATATCAGTAAATCCTTCCATATATTCCTTATAACTTTTTTCTAAAATAATATTTTTAGTATTTTCCTTACCAAAAAGAGTTATTGCATCTATAGTTGCTTTTTCTAAATCTCTAAAAGTAACAATGTTTCCAAATGTTTTAGTAGAATCATAAATACGATTAGTTCTTGAAAAAGCCTGTATTAATCCATGATAACGTAGATTTTTATCAACAAATAATGTGTTTAGCATAGGTGCATCAAATCCAGTTAAAAACATTCCTACAACAATCAAAAGGTCAATTTCTTTTCTTTTGACTCTATTAGATAAATCACGGTAATAGTTTTGAAATTGCTTACTATCTACACTATAATTAGTTTTAAACATAGCATTATAATCATTAATTGCTAATGTTAAAAATTCTTTTGCACTACTATCCATTGCAGATGGTTCAAAAGTTTCATCAATAATTTCACCTATAGAATTTTGATCTTCATTAGCAGCAAATGAAAATATTGTAGCTATTTTTAAAGGTTTATTGCTTCCTTTCTGTAAATTATTCAATGATTCATAATAAAGTTTTGCTGCATCTACACTACTTACTGCAAACATCGCATTAAATCCTTTTCCACTTGCGTTTCGATGTGTTTTTATTTTGAAATTTTTAAGTATATACTCTGAAATTTCTTTAATTCTTTCGGGATGTAATAAAGCTTCTTTATTTTCTGCTGCTGATAATTTTTTCTCGTCTTGTTCTGTTTCTAAATTCTTAAATTTAGGACGGACATTATTATAATCTACCTTAAATTTTAAAACTTTTTCATCTCTTATTGCGTGAGTAATTACATAAGAATGTAATTCTCTACCAAATACTGATGCAGTAGTCTCAGATCCTAAAGCATTTTCAGGAAAAATTGGTGTACCAGTAAATCCAAATTGATAAAATTTTTTAAATTTCTTTTTAATATTTTTTTGAGCTTCTCCAAATTGAGAACGATGTGCTTCATCAAAAATAAATACAACTTGTTTATTATATATAGACAAATCTGATTCTTTTTTTATAAGGTTATTTAGTTTTTGAATTGTAGTTACAATAATTTTATTATCATCTTTTTCAATGTTACGTTTTAAACCTGCTGTATTTTCTGATCCGTTAACACTATCAGGAGAAAAACGCTGATATTCTTTCATAGTTTGATAATCTAAATCTTTTCTATCTACAACAAAAAATACTTTATCTATAAAATCTAATTCAGTAGCTAAACGAGCAGCTTTAAAACTTGTCAGAGTTTTCCCAGAACCTGTAGTATGCCAAATATATCCACCACTTTCAGTAGTACTCCATTTTTTTGCTAAATGAGAACTCTTTATTTTCCATAAAATTCTTTCTGTAGCAGCTATTTGATAAGGTCTCATAATTAACAAAGTATCATTTGTATCAAAAACTGAATAATGTAATAATATTTTTAATATAGTGTTTTTTTGAAAAAATGTAGCAGTAAAGTCTTTTAAATCTTTAATTAAAGAGTTATCTGACTTTGCCCAGTTCATAGTAAAGTCAAAACTATTTTTATCTCTTTTAGTTGTATTTGCAAAATAACGACTATCTGTACCATTAGAAATAACAAAAAGCTGTAAATACTTAAACAAAGAGTTTTCAGAATTAAAGCTTTCTTTACTATATCTATGAATTTGATTAAAAGCTTCACGAATAGCAACCCCACGTTTTTTAAGTTCTATTTGCACCAAAGGTAAACCATTTACTAAAATAGTTACATCATATCTATTTTTATGAGTTCCTGTTTGTTCAAACTGAGAAATTACTTGTAATTTATTTTTTGAAATAGTCTTTTTATTTACTAAATAAATATTTTGAATATGTCCATCGTCAAATACAAAATCATAAATATAATCATTGTGTATTTTACGTGTTTTATCTATAATATTATCACTAGGTTTATCTAAATATTCTTCTACAAAACGAAGCCATTCACCTTCTGAAAATTTTACTTTATTTAATGTTTCTAATTGTAATCTAACATTAGCAAGCATTTTTTCAGGAGTTGTTAAGTCTTTTAGATAGTCGTATCCTTGATTTTCTAAATCTTGAATAAGTTCTCGCTCTAAATCAGGTTCTGTTTGATAACCTGTACCATCTTGCTCTATTTTTTTGTATTTATCTAAAACTATAAAGTTATTTGATTCTGCTATTGGTTTATAGTTAGTCATATTTATTGTTCCCTCCTTTATTCCACCTTAGCCCTGGAAAATTAAGAAGCATATTTCTATAATATTCATATTGTTTTTGACGCAACTCTATTTCACGAGGTAAACCTTCTGAAATTGAGGTTGTTAAAGCCTCAAATTTATCTAAAATTTCCACAATCTCTTTTTGTTTTTCTAATGGTGGGATTGGGATTTCCCATTTTCTTAATTGCCCCATTTGCACGCTAGGAAAACTTGACTTATTAACTGATTGTTTTGCTTTCTCATCAATAATAAAAAAATAATAATAAACAAATTTCATACATAATCTTTCACAAAGCTCATCTTTTAAAGTGAAATTTGTGAACCGTTGATTACTCAAGTAATCAACGGTTACAAGAGCATGTTCACCTATTGTTGCAGTTGTCGCCATTATAATAGAATTAGCAGGAAATAAATTCCCTTTTATTCCACTTTTGTGAACATGTTGTATTGAATTATTAAGAATATTCCCATTTTTTCTTAAATCTTCCATTCTAAACCAAGGGATATCTCCATTTTTCCAATATTCTTTTTTAGATTTTGAAGGAGTATATCCGTTTTTTAAATAAAATATGTCTTCAATTTTCTTCCACTCCACCTCTTTGCCATTTAAGAACCATTTACCATTATCTTCTATAGGTGTAAGCAACTTATCACGATAATACTCATATTGCTTCTTACGAGCTGTAAGCTCTGCTGTAAGCTCTGCTGTAAGCTCTGTAAAGGTATCCAAGATACGGACTATCTCCTTTTGGACGTGTAGGGGTGGGATTGGGATTTTTACTTTTGCCATTTGATTACTCATTAACTTTGGGTTACCCATCCCCGAGTAAACATATTTTTTAGCTTCAATTGACAACCAAAAATATAAGAATTTATAACTTAATTTTTTTTCATTCTTAATTGTTATAAGACCACACACATTTGTAATAGAGAATTTTCCATTACGATGAAATACTGTGCCGGCATTAGCACCATCAGTTGTCCAATTAATATACTCGCCATCAAAATCATAAGAGGTAATTTTACCTATCATTCCATTATTCAAAGTCTGAGAACTATATACAGGATAATCGCCAGCATTTTCAGCTAAGTAAGTTTTTGACATAACTCTACCTCGTTTTAATTCAGCCACTTCCTCCAACGTCCTCCACTCAACCTCAACTCCATTAAGCAACTTTTCCATAAAATTCTTTTTAATCATTTTCAACCCCCAATAATTCTTTATCTATATTCATCTTACTAAAGCCAAAAACTTTCTTACCTAAATCTTTTAAGCTTTCCCCAATATGATAGACCATCTCATCAATTATCAAAAATCTATCATGGTATTTATTAGAAGTTTTCACTTTTAGATTTTTATACTGAGAATTATATTTCTCTAAATCAAGATTTAATTTTTTATCTATCTTTTTTGTGATAATTGTAACAGTTAATTTTGGATACTCTTTTAGAAGAGTTAAAACAGTGTCATCAATATAATTATCTATCAAAGTTACCTCTTTTTTGGCACTTCGTAATAATTTGTTTATAAACTCATAAGCATCCCAAATCTCTCCATCAAAAAACACTCTTTGAATAGGAGGTTTATCACCTTCTAAATATTTAAAAATTTTTTCAAATTTCTCTTTATGTTCTAGTAATATTTTCTCTGTTCGGTCAATTCTTTGAAAAAGAGAAGCATTTGATAACATTATTTGTTTCATTTCTACAAAAGCTCTCATTATATTTACACTTACTTCTACAGCTACTTTACTTTTTAAAACAGCACTTAACATTGATACACCTTGTTCTGTAAAGGCATAAGGTAATGAAGAGGAATGTTTTAAATTTTCAAGCCGGTCGCATTTTGCGACCAGTTCATTTTTTTCATTAGAAGTTAATTGAAATCTAAAATCATTAGGGAATCTTTCTATATTTCTTTTAACTTGTTCATTTATTCTTTTTGTTTCTGCTTGGTATAAACTTGCCAAATCTCTATCTATCATCACTTGTTTACCTCGAAAGGTAAAAATGGTATCTTTTATATTAACTGTTTTTATTAAATCTTCCACTTTAAAACCTCTCTCCTCATAAAAAAATCACTCCACTCTAGTCCTCTCCTTTGTAAAAGGGAGGGAACATCTTTTAAAGTCTCCCCTTTATTAAGGGGGAGATTTAGATGGGGTACGCTTATGCTTCTATTTCCTCTACAATCTTATCAATTTCAGATCGCAATTTGTCTATCTTTTCTACTGTACTTTTTATCTCTTTATTTAATTCTTTTATATCAATAACTTCTCTTGTGTCTTTTGGTTCAACATAAGAACTAACAGATAGAGTATAATCTTCTTCAACTATTTTTTCATAATCAACAGATTTTGAAATATGTTTAATATCTTCTTTACTATCAAACGTTTCAATAATTTTTTCAATATGTTCATCTGTAAGTTTATTATTATTAGTTTCTTTTTTATAAAAATCTTCTCCACTAACATCAATAAACTGAATTTTATTATCTGTTTTGTGTTTAGATAAAACTAAAATATTAACAGCTATAGAAGTTCCAAAAAATAAGTTTGGAGCTAATGAAATAACAGTTTCTACAAAATTATTATCAACTAAATATTGTCTTATTTTTTTCTCCACTCCTCCACGATAAAATATACCTGGGAAAGTAACTATAGCAGCACGCCCTTTACTAGATAAATAATGTAGTGAATGAAGAATAAAAGCAAAATCAGCTTTAGATTTTGGTGCTAATACTCCAGCAGGTGCAAATCTTTCGTCATTAATAAGAGTTGGGTCATCTTTTCCAATCCATTTTATTGAATAAGGTGGATTAGACACAATTGCATCAAAAGGTTTTTCATCCTCAAACTGTGGGTCTATTAAAGTATTTCCTAAAGCAATATTAAATTTATCATAATTTATATTATGTAAAAACATATTCATACGAGCAAGATTATAAGTTGTATGATTAATTTCTTGACCATAAAAACCTTCTTGAATAATATGCTCATCAAATTGTTTTTTTGCTTGTAATAATAATGAACCTGAACCACAAGCAGGATCATAAATTTTATTAATAGTTTCTTGTTTATGAGTTGCTAATTTTGCTATAAGTTTAGATACACATTGAGGAGTAAAAAACTCTCCTCCTGATTTTCCTGCATTAGCAGCATAATTAGATATTAAAAATTCATATGCGTCACCAAAAAGGTCAATATTATTCTCTTCAAATTTTCCAAAGTTTAATTCTGCTACACCTTTAATTACAGCTGCTAAACGACTATTTTTATCCTTAACTGTATTTCCTAACCTATTACTTGTTGTATCAAAATCAGCAAAAAGTCCTTTAATATCCAATTCTGATGGATAACCATTTGCAGAATTTTCTATTGATGAAAATATATCAGCCAAATCCGTATTTAAATTTTCATTTGTATTGGCTGTTTTAGCAATATTAATAAATAATTGACTAGGATATATAAAATAACCCTTTGTTTTAATTGCATCATCTTTAATTTCTGGAGTAATAACATCGTCAGATAATTCAGCATAATTTATATTTTCATCGTCACCTTCAATATAGTTGGCAAAATTTTCACTAATAAAACGATAAAAAAGAGTTCCCAAAACATATTGTTTAAAATCCCATCCATCTACTGAACCACGGACATCATTAGCTATTTTCCATATTTGAGATTGTAATTCTGCTCTTTGAGCTGTGCTTGACATTTTTATACCTCCAAAACATGTATTTTTTATAATATTCCAAAAACTTTAATTCTATGTTTATTATACCATATTAATTATAACCTATTACTTTTCGCTTTAAATTCTTTTATCATTTTTAACTAAAAAAATATCCTTTAATCACAACAAATAAAAGTGTTTACATTCGTAAACACTTTTATTTAACAATTATAATCTATAATATTTTAAATACGATAAAATAGGTGGTGAAAGAAATGGGGTGCATTTTAGTTTAAAATATTTAAAGTTGTTTCATAATTCCTCAATATACGTCTGTTGATTTTTTATGTAAAATAATTAAAAATCAAATATTGGAGGCGTATATGCATGATTAAAATAATTAAGGATTTTTTTCACATTTTTAGATCAATAAACAAAGATTTGAATGAATTTATAAAGAAAGATCCAATAGCAACTTCTAAATTAAAAATATTTTTTATATCAACATCTTTACATGGGTTAATTTCTTATAGATTTTATAGTTTTTTTCATAAATATAAGATTTATATTTTATCTTATCCACTGTATGTTTTGTCAAAGATATTGTATTCAATGGATATACATCCATCAGCACAAATAGATGCTGGAGTTGTTATAGATCATGGTATAGGTGTTGTCATTGGTGAAACTGCAAAGATTGGTAGTGGTACTTTAATATATCATGGAGTTACTTTAGGAGCCAAAAAGGTTATGAAAGGCAAACGACATCCTGAAATAGGTAAAAATGTAACTATTGGAGCTGGTGCAAAGGTTCTTGGTAATATAATAATTGGAGATGATGTTGTTATTGGTTCAAATTCAGTTGTTTTAATGGATATACCAAGAAAAAGTTTAGTTGTTGGTATTCCTGCAAAGATTAAAAAGTTTAATTGCAATGCATCAAAGATGTTTGCTCTTTCTGAAAATACAAACTTTGTGATATAGGAGATGATAATATGATTATAAATGCGATAGGTACTACACCATTAATAACTCTTTCAAATATAATTGATCCTGGAAAAATATTTATTAAATTAGAAAAAAATAATGTGGCAGGTAGTGTTAAAGATAGACCAGCTTATTTTATGATAAGTGAAGCTGAAAAGTCTGGGAACTTAAAAAATAAAGTTATTATAGAGCCAACAAGTGGAAATACTGGTATTGCTCTTGCAGCAATAGGAAAAAGCAAAGGGTATAGAGTAATTCTAACTATGCCTGAAAGTATGAGCATAGAAAGAAGAAAAGTTTTGAAAGCTTATGGTGCTGAATTAGTTTTAACTCCTGCAGAAAAAGGTATGAAAGGAGCTATTGATAAAGCAATAAGTTTAACAAAAGAATATGATGCTTTTATGCCAAATCAATTTGAAAATCCAAATAATCCACTATCTCATGAATTAACAACTGGACCAGAAATATTGAAACAAATGAGCTTTAATATGGATGCATTTGTTGCTGGAGTTGGTACTGGAGGAACTATAAGCGGAGTTGGAAGAGTATTGAGAAAATATTTCCAAAATTGTGTTAAAATAGTAGCAGTAGAACCAAAAAATTCTTCTGTTATATCTGGAAATAATCCAGGAAAGCATAATATTCAAGGTATTGGAGCTGGTTTTATTCCAAGAAATTTAGATATTTCTTTAATTGATAATATAGTACAAGTAGAAGATGATGAAGCTTTTGAAATGAAAAAGAGATTGGCAAAAGAAGAAGGGTTGTTTTTAGGTATTTCATCTGCTGCTAATGTAGTTGCTTCTTTGAGAGTTTTAGAAAACATGAATGAAAATTCAAGAATAGTAACTATTTCTCCTGATTCTGGAGATAAGTATTTGAGTTTAATTTAAAATTTTTAGCATTTTTTTAGTAAATTTTTAGTAGTTTTTTATTTTTTTTTGTTATAATATTTTAGAAGTTCATATGAGGAGATGAAAAATGAAAAAACTACTTGTTACAATTTATATGTTTATAATAATAAATATTTTTAGTATATGTTTTGTAAATCCATTAGTTCCAATAACTCCAACAGTTCCAAATATAAAACCTGGTCAAATATCTGTGAGAGTTAAGATAAAACCTTGTAGATATTTTATGATGCAAGTTATTTATGATAAAACTTGTCCTTGGGGACTGAATACAACTATAAATTATGATAAAGATGATAAAGATAAAGATAAAGTATTTAAAGATAAAGTTAAATTGTATATGTATTCAAATGTGAATTTTAATTTGAAAATAACTACTGATTATGATGGCCCTGGAAATTTTTATTTAAAAGATAGATATCATGAGTATAAATTTAATTCAAATAAATCAATAGATTTTATTTTAAGAAAGGGAGTTTATAATTCAAATATAGAGTATAGGTTTTCTTATAAAAATAAAGAGTTTTATGATATAAAATCAGGAGAATATAATGGAAAAATATATGTAACAATGTACCCCGATTAAACCCAATTTTATGGTGGCTTTTGCCACCACTTTTTTTATTTTTATGATATAATATATATATAAGTATACTTTTTTATTTTGGAGGTAATTTTATGGATTTTATAAATGTAAGAGGTGCCCGAGAACATAATTTAAAAAATATAGATGTAAAAATTCCAAAAAACAAAATAACTGTAATAAGTGGTTTATCTGGTTCTGGAAAGTCAACTCTTGCCATGAATACAATATATGCTGAAGGACAAAGACGATATTTAGAATCTGTTTCTTCTTATGCAAGACAGTTTTTGGGTAATTTAAACAAACCAGATGTTGAATCTATTGAAGGACTTTCACCTGCAATAGCAATAGAACAAAAATCAGTGAGTCATAATCCACGTTCAACAGTTGGTACAGTAACTGAAATTTATGATTATATAAGAGTTTTATTTGCAAGAGTAGGAAAGGCTTATTGTCCATCTTGTGGAACAAAACTTGAACGTTCAACTGTTGATGAAATAGTTGATAATATTTATATTAATTTTGAAGAAGATTCGAGAATATATATTTTTTCTCCAATTGCCAAAGAAAAAAAGGGAGAATTTAAAAAAGAAATAGAAAGTATGAAACTTTCTGGATATAAAAAGGTTGAAGTTGATGGAATTTTATATGAATTAGAAGATTTAACAGAACTAAAAAAAACAAAGAGACATAATATAAACTTATTGATAGATAGAATGAAGCTAAAGAAAGATAATTTTGAAAGATTATATGAAAGTATTGAATTAGCTTTAAAAGAAGGAAATGGTTTCGTTAATATAAGAGAAATGAATATTGACGAAAAAACTTTAAAATCAATGGATTTTAGTGAAATGCTTGCTTGTCCAAAATGCGGATATAGTTTTCCCGAAATAACTCCAAAATTATTTTCATTTAATAGTCCGCATGGAGCGTGTACTGAATGTCATGGATTAGGATTTAAATTAGAAGTTGAACCTTCATATGTTTTTGACTTTAATAAATCAATAGATGAAGGTGCAATTTTAACTATGGGAAAAGATACTTATATGGCTGAAATGATGAAGCAAATAATAGAGTTTTATGGTGAAGCTTCAAACAAAAAGCTTTCAGAACTTCCTGAAGAAGTTTTAAACAAGCTTATGTATGGTACAAAAGAAAAAATATCCTTTGATGTATCTACTGAAAATGGAAAACATTATGTTTTTAAAAGAAAATTTGAAGGTCTTTTGAAGTGGTATGAGAGGCGTTATAAACAAACAGAATCTCCTGATATGCGTTCTTGGATGGAAAATAATGTTATGGTTCAAAGAACTTGTAATTCATGTAATGGAAAAAGATTAAATAAAGATGCTTTAAATGTTAGAATTGGTAAATATAATTTACATGATATAACGAATATGCCTTTAAATAAATTAAATAATTTATTGAATAAATTAGAATTTTCTGATTTTGAAAAAGAAATAATCGATGAGCTTCTTTTAGAAATAAAAAAAAGAGTTACATTTTTAGTTGATGTTGGCCTTGGGTATATATCTCTTTCAAGAACTTCAAGTACTTTATCTGGCGGTGAATCTCAAAGAGTAAGGCTTGCAACTCAAATTGGATCAGGTTTAACAGGAGTTACTTATGTTTTGGATGAACCTACTATAGGTCTTCATTCAAGAGATAATGATAGATTAATAAAAACTTTAAAAAAATTAAAAGATTTAGGAAATACAGTAATTATAGTAGAACACGATGAAGAAGTAATAAAATCTTCTGATTATCTTGTTGATCTAGGACCAAAAGCAGGTGTAAATGGTGGTGAGGTTGTTTATCAAGGTAGTACAAAAAGAGTTCTTAATGCTCCAGGAAAATCTTTAACAGCTCAATATGTTTCTGGAAAGAGAAAGGTTGAAATTTTTGAAAAAAATAGAGTTGACTTAAATAAAAGTATAAAAATACTTGGAGCCAAGCACAACAATTTAAAAGATATAGATGTTGAAATTCCTTTAGGAAAATTAGTTGTAGTTACAGGTGTTTCTGGTTCAGGAAAGTCTTCTTTAATAATGGATACATTATATCCTGCTCTTTTAAAAAAATTGAGAAAAACAAGAGCAAGGCACGGAGATTTTAAAGATATTATTGGCCTTGAAAATTTAGATAATATAATTTCTATTGATCAGTCGCCCATTGGCAGAACACCAAGAAGTAATCCTGCAACTTATACAAAAATTTTTGATACTATTAGAGATGTTTTTTCTCAAACACCTGAAGCAAGAATTCGTGGATATACAAAGGGAAGGTTTAGTTTTAATGTGAAAGGTGGTCGTTGTGAAGCTTGTGCTGGTCATGGTGTAATAAAAATAGATATGCAATTTTTATCTGATGTGTATGTTACTTGCGATGTATGTAAAGGTAAAAGATATAACAAAGAAACTTTAAAAGTAACTTATAAGGGGAAAAATATTTCTGATATTTTGAATATGACTGTAGATGAAGCAGCAGACTTTTTTAAAAATATCTCTTCAATAAAGAAAACTTTAAATTTATTACAAGAGGTTGGACTTGGATATATAAAATTAGGACAACCTGCAACTACATTGTCTGGGGGAGAAGCTCAAAGAATAAAGTTAACTTCAGAATTGAAAAAAAGAGATACAGGAAGAACTATCTATATTTTAGATGAACCAACAACGGGACTTCATTTTGAAGATGTTAGAAAATTAATTTCAGTTTTAAATTTATTGGTTGAAAAAGGTAATACTGTAATAATAATAGAACATAATTTAGATATAATAAAAAATGCTGATTATATAATAGATTTAGGACCAGAAGGTGGAGAAGATGGTGGTGAAATAATTGCAGTTGGTACTCCACAAGAAATAATTAAAAATCAAAAAAGTTATACTGGAAAATATTTAAAAGAATTAATAATAAAATGAATGTTTTTAATGAATGATTTTTTAGTCAATTAGCCATTCAATTACTTTTTTATTATAAAGTTCTTTTAATGTATTTAAAGGTCCATATTTATTAAAATCATTCATTAATTTTTCCATATTTATTAAAACTGTTTCTAATTCAAAAAAAGGAATTTTCCTTTTTAAAAAAGATTCTAATAATTCATCCATATCTAAAAGAGTATACTTTAAATCTTTTGTTATTATTATATCTAATTCTAAATCAAAAAATTCTATAAAATTTTTTTCGTATTTGTATTTTCCAAAATCCATATAAATTAAATAATTAGAGTATTTAGAATTTTTTTGAGGTATATCTTTATAACTAGATAACATATAAGGATAATGTGGATTAATTATTCTTTTTACGTATTCTACGTCATTATGAGAAGAAAGAGTTTTCCATTCTCTTTTAAAGCCATAAGAGTCATGATTGAAATTTCTAAATTCGGAAAAATCAAAGGTTTCTTTATTTTTTATTGTATTTATTTTTTCGGATTTTTCTTTTAAATTAAATGTATAACTTTTCATAATATACCTCCATAAAATTAATACAGGGCAAGCCCTGTATTAATTATTATATCATATTTTATGAATAACTAGTCCTGAACGTAATTTTGGTTCAAACCATGTTGATTTTGGTGGCATAACTTTATCAGCATCTGCTACATCTATTAATTGTTCGAGAGGTGTTGGATGCATTGAAAAAGCAACTTTCCAATCTTTATTATCTACCCATTCTTCAAGTACACCTATTCCTCTTATTCCTCCAAGAAAGTGTATTCTTGAATCTTTTCTTGGGTTTTTAATTCCTAAAATAGGGTCTAAAAGATAGTTTTGAAGTATATATACATCTAAAGCTTTTACTGGATCACTTTCATCAACTGTTTTTGGTTTTAGTATATACCATTTTTTATCTAAGTACATACCATATGTATGTAATTCTTTTGGAGAGTAAGGTGTTTCTTTTGTTTCTGTAATTTCGAAATTTTCAGAAATTTTTTCAATAAATTCATCTTTACTTAAGCCATTTAAATCTTTCACAACTCTATTGTAATCTAATACTCTTAATTCATCATGTGGGAAAATTGCTGCAAGGAAATAATTGTATTCTTCATTACCTACATGATTAGAATTTTTTTCTTTCATTAATTTTTGAGTTCTTGATGCTGCTGCTGCTCTATGATGTCCATCTGCTATGTATAATTTTTCTATATCTGAAAATGATTCTTGAATTTTTTTAACGTCTTCTTCATTATTTACTACCCATAATTCATGCCTTACTTCATTTTCATCTGTTAAATCATATTCTTTGTCATATTTTTCTAACATTTCAGATAAAATATTTTTTATAGTTTCTTTTGATTTAAAGGTTAAAAAAACTGGTCCACTTTGAGCACCTAATAATGTTATATGTCTTGTTCTATCGTCTTCTTTATCTTGTCTTGTTAGTTCGTGCTTTTTTATTAATCCTTTATCATATTCATCAACAGATACAGTTGCAAACAATCCTGTTTGAGATTGACCTCTCCAAGTTTCTCTATAAAGATAATATGCTGGAGTTTCATCTTGAAATATTATACCTTCTTTTTCAAAGTTTTTTAGATTTTCTCCTGCTCTTTTATAAACTTCATCAGAGTGAGGATCTGTACCTTCAGGGAATTCAACTTCTGCTCTTGTAACTTTTAAAAAGCTTTCTGGTTTTTTTGAAACAATTTCTTTTACTTCTGAATCTTCTAAAACATCATAAGGTGGACATGCAAAACTTTCAACTTTTTCTCCTGTTGGTCTTAATCCTTTAAAAGGTCTAACTATCGACAAAATTACTCGCCCCTTTCTACTAATTTTTTAAAATATTTATCTTGTTTTTCAAACATTATTTTTTTGTCTTCTTCATTTGTCTCATGATCATATCCAAGTATGTGTAAAATTCCATGTATAATATTATAATAAAATTCTTCTTCAAATGTATTATTAAAGGTAGGTGCTTGTTTTTCTATCTGTTCAGTCGATATAACTATATCACCGATTATTTGTTCATTCAAACCGTATTCAAATGAAAGAACGTCAGTTGGTCCTGTTTTATGCCTATAATTTTCATTATACTCTTTTATTCTCTCATTTTTTGTAATTAATATATTTAATTCAAAGTCTCCATCTTTAAATTCTTTTTCTATAATATACTTTGTTATATGTTTTATTAATTCTTCATTTATAATTTTTTCTTGTTCATTTATTATATTTATTTTCATCAAGTTCAACTCCTTAATTTGTCAACTTCTATTTTTGGATATTTAATTCTTTTATGATTCATTTCAAGCATAGTTCTTATTATTTGTCCTTTCATTTTTTTAAATTCTCTTAATGTTAATCCACAATCATCTAATTGTCCTTCTGCAAATAATGATTCAAGTAATTTATCTAATTTTTCATTTAAAATAGATGGTGTAATTTCTTTTAAAGATCTACTCATTGCTTCTGTTACATCACAAAACATCAATATAGCACTTTCCTTAAATTGAGGAATAGGTCCTGGGTACTTAAACATTTCTTTATCATATATTCCTGTTTCATCATAATACTTTTTAAAAAAGTATTGTTTTATACGTGTTCCTTGATGTTGAGCTATCATATCTTCAATTAAAATTGGTAATCTGTTTTTTTTAGCTAATTCAATACCATATACTATATGATTATTTAAAATTAATGAGCTCAATTTTGGTGAAATATTATTGTGTGGGTTTTCAGATTTTTGATTTTCTGTAAAATAAATGGGTTTCCAAATTTTTCCTATATCATGAAAGTATGATCCAACTCTTGCAAGAGTTGAATTACCTCCAATAGCTTCAGCTGCACTTTCAGCAATATTAGAAATAATCATACTATGATAATAAGTACCTGGAGCTCTCAAGGTTAATTTTTTTAATAAAGGATTATTTAAATTACCTAATTCAAGTAAGCCTATATTTGAATATACACGAGTAATATATTCAATAAAAGGTAAAATCCCCATTGTTATAAGTGTATTTATGAAGTTGCTTCCAATAAGTAAAAAAATATCTTCTGTAGTATGTTTATATTTAAATATATAAGTCAATAATATTTGTATTATACTTGAAATAAAAAAAGGAAAAATTATTTCTACTCTTCTATTTATTCCTTTTGAAAAATATGCTACAATGGCTGATGGAATAAATAAAAGTATCATATATTTTATATCAAATCCAAAAATCCCTCCAAAAAATATAGAAAAAGTTATAGCTGATATAATACCCGATTCAAAATCAATTAACATTGTTATCATTAATGTACTTAATATTCCAGAGACTGCAAAAATATTTACATATTTAAAAATAAACAAATTTATTAAAATATTTATAATTAGCGGAGTTAAAAAAGCTCCCCAATAATTTTTTCTATGCAATTTAAAAAGCCTTTTATAGCTCATAATTAACTCTATTACAAAGATCCATAATGATAGAAAAACTGTATTAAAAATAATTTGAAAACTAAAAGTTATTTGTTTCCATAAAAAAAATTCAGCTATAATAGATAAAAATATAAATAATAAACCTCTAAATATTTGTTCTCTATAATTAGGAATTTTTATTTCGGATAATTTTAAAAATTTTATTAATTTAATCATTTTAATTCTCCTTTTTGTTTTCATATATTTCATATGCCTGAATTATTTTTTTCACCATTGGGTTTCTAACTACATCGTTTTTATTTAAATAAGTTATTTTTATCTCTTCAATGTCTTTTAATATTTTTGTTATAGCAAGAAGTCCTGATTCTTTTTTCTTTTCTAAATCTATTTGTGTTATATCTCCTGTAACTACAACTTTAGAATTAAATCCAATTCTCGTTAAAAACATTTTCATTTGTTGATAAGTTGAATTTTGCGCTTCATCTAATATAACATAAGAATTATTTAAGGTTCTTCCTCTCATATATGCAAGTGGTACTATTTCAATTATACCTTTTTCTTTATATTGAATTAAATTTTCTGTTCCTATAAAGTCCATTAAAGAATCGTATAAGGGTTTTAAATATGGATCAATTTTATCATAAAGTGTTCCTGGTAAAAATCCTAATTTTTCTCCAGCTTCAACTGCAGGTCTTGTTAAAATTATTCTTTGTACTTCTCCCATCTTTAAGCTTTTAACTGCCATTGCAACTGCAAGATATGTTTTTCCAGTACCTGCTGGTCCAATTGAAAAAAGCATATCATATTTTTTTAAATTTTCTATATATTTTGCTTGTCCTTCTGTTTTTGCAGAAATTTTAACTCCATTTATTGTAGTATTAACTATATTTTTCATTGACATACTGTTTTTTTGAACTTGTTTAGATACTATATATATAAATTCACTCCATTCAATAGTTTTTTTTAATAATATTACATCTAAAACTTCCTTTATTATTTTTTCTACAGTTTTAAGTTCTTCTTTCTTATTAGAATTTATCAAAATATTTAAGTTTTCATACTTTATTTCAACATCAAAATATTTTTTGATATATCTTACTTTATTGTTGTGAACACCTAAAATTTCTACTGGTTCTATTCCATTTGGAATATTAACTTTAATGTTATATTTCAAGTTGTTTCCTCCTTAAATTTTGTGTTAAAATATTCATAATGGGGGTGATATTATTAAGAAAAATTACTATCTTTTTTTTGAAATTATTGTGCTTTCAACCATATTATTATTTATTGATTTATTTTTTATAAAAAGTAGCGCAGCTTATGTTGATATTTTTCCTAATCCTTATTTAATTATAGTTATTTATGCTGCTTCAAGGTATGGAACAGTATTTGGTTTTATTGATGCATTTATAAATATAATTTATATGTTTATATCTATTTTAACATATTATGGGTCGATTGATGAAATAAGTAAATCATTAGATAAATTAGATCTTTTTAAATATCCTATAATATATTTAATAATGGCTTTTATTTTTGGAATTTTAAAAGATATAGAAAATATAAGAAGTTTGAATTTAAAAAATCAAGTTAAAGAAAGAGAGCAAATAATAGATGACTTAAATAAATTAATTGAAGAACATCAAAATGCTATTGATAATTTAAAAGAAAAATTAACCATTGAAGATAAAGGTGTTTCAATGCTCGTTGAAAAACTTAGAAATGTTCATATAAATAAATTAGAAGATGTCTATAATGAAGGTGTAGAATTAATTTCTAATTTTATAGGTGCAGAAACTGTTTCAATTTATAATCTTGAACAAAATGGTTTTTTACGCCTAAAGGTAAGAAAAGGAAAAGGTTTATTGAGAAATTCTTTAATGCCAGATGATTCAATTGTTATTAAATATGCAATTAAAAATGATGTAGCAAATATAAATGTTATGTTTTTAACAGATGAAGAATCAAAAATAGATTTTGAACCTTCAATGGTTTCTGTAATTAAAAGTTTGGATAAAATAATAGGATTAGTAGTTGTTGAAAATATTGATGTTAATAAATTAAATAAAAATACAGAATCTTATTTAAGAATCGTTTCAGATTGGTTATCTTCAATGCTTTCATCTTCGTTAGCTATAAATAAAGAATTAGAAGTTGTTATGAAAAATGAGGATGGTACTATTAAAAATAATTATTATGAAAAATTTCTTGAAGATTATTTAACTAGATGGAATAAATTTAAAATGCCATTTTCTTATTTAAAAATAAAAGTAAATCTCAAAATAAGAAAAAAAATAATAAGTTCTAAAAGAGCTATGGATATAGTTTTTGAAGGTGAAGAAAATGAAAAACTTCAATTTATATTTGGTATTTGTGATAAAATAGGTCTTGAAAAAATTATAGAAAGATTTAAGGATATATATGGAGATGATGTTGAAATCCTTGAAAGGGGATCTTATAGTGAATAAAAACTTAAAAGTATCATTGTTATTGATATCTTTTGTATTTGGTTTTATGTCATTAATATTCTTTTTTGAAAGAGATTTTAATACAGTTTTTTTTATTTTCTTTTCAATGTACTTTATATTTTATATTATTTCTGGTATAAAGTTACTTGAAATTTTAGCACTTTTTCTATTTTTTCCTTATTTTCCTTTAATAAAAGTTTTTAGTATTTTACAAAAAGAAAAAAAATATGTTGAATATAAAATTGAAAAACCTATTTATTCTATATCAAAAAGTATAAAAACAGATGTTGTTGATACAACACCTCTTTCTGTTTTATCTAAATATGGAGATACAACTCAAAAAAAATCTAGTGTAAGACTTTTAGTAGAATTAATAAAATCTGAAAAAATAAATGTAAGTGAAAGCTTAAATGTTTTAAAAACTCTTCAAGAAGATGATCATCCTGATGTTGTAATGTATGCTTCAGATGCTATGACAGAGTTAGAAAATTTTTTTATAAGAAAAATAGAAAGTTTGAAGAAAAAATTAGATTCTCCTAATAACATCATATCCTATACAAATTATATAAAATATTATCTTTTATCTGGAATGGTTGGAGGTAACATAAAAAAAAGAATGTTATTAAATGCAAAAAAACTATTAAAAAATAAAATAAATCTTTTTCCAACAAGAGTCGATTTAATAGAACAATATGTTTTTTTTGTTGAACTTTCAGGAGAAAATTCTCTATTAATTATAGAAGATTTTTATAATAACTTTCCTGTTCAAAATTTATTAGAATTATTAATAATAACATCAATAAAGTATAGAAATTATTCTGTTTTGAAAAAATTTGCTAATATTTTTATTAAAAATGATTACAAAACAGAAAATGAAGTTATTCAATATCTTTTTGAATCGGGGGGAATATTGTGAAAAAAGATTATAAAGATAAAATTTTAATTTTTATATTAAAACCTAAAAATTTAACCTTTATACTTATGATTATAATTATATTAGTAATTGCATTAACGGGTAAAAATCTTAAACCTAATTTAACAGCAAGAGAAGCAAGTATTTTATCTCGTGATGAAGTTACTTTAATGCAAGATAAAAACAATCATGAAAATCTTATTAAAAAATTAGAAAACAGCATGACTTCTCAAAGAAATGTTGAAAGGTATAGTGCTAAGTATATTCAAACATTAAAAGAATATAGAAATATATTAATATATATAAAAAAAGAAAAATTCAAGGGATTTTTAGAAGATATAAGTGCAGAAATTGAAGAAACAGATATAAAATTAATAAACTTTTTTAAATTAAATATATCATATTTAATGGATGGATACAATTATTATACATCAGAACAAAAAAATATTTTATTAAAAGAAATTGCTATATCATCTCAAGATGAAAATATACTAAAATTTTTATATAAAAAACTCTCTTGGAAAGAAAAAGGGGAATTTTTAATTTATTTAAAGTTTTATAATAAAGAAGTTAAAGAATTAAAAGAGGATTTTTTACTAAAAGCAAAAAATAATATTCAAGATAATCTTTATGAATCTTTTAAAAATATATTGAGTGGTGATTAATGTTGAGAGTAGGAATCTTATTTGAAGGAACATTTCCATATGTTAGAGGTGGTGTTTCTTCATGGGGAAAAACTTTAATGAGTGGTTTAGATGACATAGAATTTACAGTTATACATGTAGGAGCAAATCCTGAAAGAAGATTACCAAAATATAAATTTTCAAAAAACATAAAAGATTTTTTTGAATTTTTTATCTTTTCAGATTATACTTATAATAAACCTCCATTAACTGATTCTATTGTAAAAGAAATTTCAGATAACATAATTTATCCTTTTGAAGAAAAATATATGAGTAGTAAGCTTTATGAAATTTTAAAAAGAAATAACAATATTGACTTTACAAAAATGTTTCAAATGAATTCTTATTGGGATGCAATTTTAAGTATGTATAAAAAATTTATACCTTATGAAAATTTTAATTATTATTATTGGAATACTCGTTCAATGTTAATACCTTTTTTAAATTCACTTACTATAGATATACCAGAATGCGATGTTTATCATTCAGTTACTACTGGATATGCTGGATTAATTGCATTAATGGCTTCTTTACGTTATAAAAAACCTTTTATAATAACTGAACATGGAATTTATCATAGAGAAAGGCAACTTGAACTTCTTAGATCAAAATGGGTTAAAGATGAATATAGAATGTCTTGGATTAAATTGTTTAATACAATAAGTGCTTTAACTTATAATAGTGCTTCTCTTGTAACAACATTATTTTATAAAAATCAACAGGTTGAAAAAGAGTTATGTTATGATCATTCTAAACTCGAACTAATCCCAAATGGTGTTGACTATAAAAAATTTGCTTCTATACAAAAAATAAAAAACGATATATTTACAATAGGTCTTGTTGGAAGAGTTGTAGAAATAAAAGATATAAAAACAGCATTAAAAGCTATAAAGGTAGTTAGTGAAAGTATAAAAATAAAATTTTATGTACTTGGACCTACAGATGAAGAACCAGATTATTTCAATGAATGTTTAGAAATGATTAATGTTTTAGAATTGGAAGGTATAGTTGAATTTACTGGAAATGTAAATGTTTTAGAATGGTATTCAAAATTAGATTTAGTATTATTATCCAGTGTTAGTGAAGGACAACCTTTAGTACTTTTAGAAGCTATGTCTGTTGGTATTCCTTGTATAGCTACAGATGTTGGCGCATGTTCTGAAATAATAAATGGAAGCGGAGTAGATGATGTAGAAGGTAAATGTGGTTATATTGTTAAATCAAAAGATTTTATGGATATGGCTAAAAAAATAATAAATATTTTTGAAGATGAAAAATTTTATAAAAATGCTTCTATTATCGGTAAAAAAAGAGTCGAAAAAAAATATAATTTACCCCAAATGTTAGAAAATTATAGAAATGCTTATAAGATGGTGGTGGAAAAATGGCAGGAATAGGCTTTAAGTTAAATAGAATGATGCAAAATGAAAGTATATCAGGAAATATACTTGCCTTTACATATTCAACTATAATTTCTGCTGGTCCTTGGATAATTACATCTTTTACACTTTATTTATTATTATCTAAAAACTTTTTTTTGAGTGCATTTAAAATTATAGCTAATATATCTAATTTTTTTGGAATTTCACTTATAAAAACAAATGCTTTTGAAAAAATAATCAATGATTATTTTAGTGTTGCATTAGTTTATAGCTTCGTTTTTTCAACATTAATTACTGGTGGAGTATTAATGGTTATTTCAAGAGTCATATCAGATAATATTTATTTAAAAAAATATGATAATATATTTTCTGATACTTTAAATATTATATTTTTTACCAATATAATAGCTTCTTTTTTAGCAATTATATTTTTTATATTCAATCCAAATTCACCTTTAGACTTTAAACTTTCATTTATATACTTGCTTGTTTCTCTGTGTACATTATGGATTTCGGCTGTTTCAGCTGTTTCAACAGATGATTATGGTAAGTATTTGATAGGTTTTGCTATTTCAGGATTTTCAAGTTTAATATTTGCATTTATATTTGGATATAATTATGGATATTCAGGTAGTATATTTGGATATGGACTTGGAATATCTGCTGGATCATCTTATATGCTTTATATAATTGGAAACAATTTTGGCTTTTCTTTTAACTTTGATTTCACTTGGTTTAATGGATTTAAAAAGTATTGGACAAACTTATTAATTGGAACTTTTTACTATTTTGCTCTTTGGATTGATGATTTAATGACTTGGTATTCAAACTATGGAAGAGGTTTTAAAAATATACAAGGCTTTAGACTTTCTTTTATTTATGACTCACCAATGTTTGTAGCTTATTTTAGTACAATTCCAACTATGGCTATGTTTGTTTTAGTTTTAGAAACTTATTTTTATAAAAAATATAAAACTTTTTATAATACAATAATAGAAGGTGGCTCTTATACAGAAATTGAATATGCCAAAAAAGATATGATTACAGAAATGAAATCAAATATTTCAATGGTTATAAAATTTCAATTAATTATAACTGTTATATTATTTTTGATAAATGAAATACTTGATATAATGGGAATGGTTACTATTTCAAGCCTTATATTAAGAATTGCAGTTGTTGGCGCATTTTTAAATGGTGTATACTTAATGATAACCTTATTACTTTTATACTTTGATTTTAGAAAAGAAGTAATTTATTTACATTTTATGACATTTTTAATAAATTTAATAAGTACACCAATAATTTTAAATATTTATGGAATAAATGGTATGGGATATGGTTACACTATTGCATTCTTAGTTGGAACTTATTTAGGTTATAATTTATTGTTAAAAAAATTAGATAAGATTATACAAATTGAATTTAATAGGCAAAAAACATCTATGCCAAAAGGATATGTCGTCGAATATGAAGACATAAAAAAATATGTGGAGGAAAAATAATGTGGTACCCAGGTCATATAGCTAAAACAAAAAGAGCAATAAAAGATAACATAAAAGCAGTTAGTGCAGTAATTGAATTAGTAGATTCAAGAATACCATATTCAAGTAGAGCTTATGAATATGCTAGTTTATTTAGAGATAAGAAAAAAATTATAATTTTTAATAAATACGATATATGTGAAATTGAAAAAACAAAAAAATGGATTAAAATTTATGAAAATAAAGGATACATAGTGAAAACTGTAAGTTTAAAAAGCATAAACATAAAAAATTTTTTGAAAAAAAATATTGCTAATGAAATTCCAGAAAAATTTAATGAACGTAGAGCTCTTGTGGTTGGTGCTCCAAATGTTGGTAAATCAACATTTATAAATAGTTTAAAGGGTAAAAAAACAACTTCTGTTGGTAATACTCCAGGAATAACACGTGGAGTTCAATGGATAAATGTAGATTCAAAAACAAAAATAATGGATACTCCAGGTATATTATTTCCTGAACTATACAATAAATCAATAGCATATAAATTAATTTTAGCTGGTTGTTTAAAGGCAGAAGATGATGAAGCAGATGATGCAGCTTTCTTTGCTTTTGATTATCTAAAAGAAAATAATCCAAAAATTTTAGAAAATTCTGTTGAGAATGGAAGTAAACTTGAAAATGCTTATGAGTTTATTGAAAATTTTGCAAAAAAAAGAAATTTTTTAAAAAAAGGTGGAATTGGAGATTATCAAAGAGGATTAAAAACATGGCTTAAAGAAATTTCAGATGGAAAATTGGGAAGAATAACTTATGAAATACCTGATGAATATGAAGAAATTAAAGTTTAATGTTTTTTTTCTATTAATTGCCATAAATTCTTATACTCAAATTTTTTACTCTGGAGAAATATTACAAGATTTTGTTAAAAATAAAATTGATTCTTCAAATAACATAGAGGTAGTTACTTTAACTATAAATAAAGAAATTTTATCAAAATTAAAAGATAAAAACTATACGATATATGCTGAAAGTACTTTAAATAATTCTCCTATGATAATTCTAGATAAAAATAAAGATGGCTATTTACATGAAAAATTTATGATATTTGACAATAAGAGTATATTATTTGGGACTGGAAATTTTACTGAAAGTGGTCTTAAAAATGATTTCAATGTTTTTATTTATACTAAAGATATAAAAATAGTTAATTTATTCAATTTAGAATTAAATAATTTTAAAAGAGGTTTATATGGAATAAAAAAAGAAAAAATTGATAAAAAAATAAATTCAAAAGAATTTGGAAATGTAGAATTTATAACCTCCCCATCAGAAACAATCTATAAAAAAATTATTAAAGAATTAAACACAGCAAAAAAATCTATAAATATTTTTACTTTTTCATTTACGGATCCTTTTTTACTAAAAGAATTAGAAAAGATTTCATCAAAAAATATAAAAATAAAAATATTATATGATGATTGGAATGAAAAATATTTATCTTCTATTAAATATATGAAAGGAATTGAGTTAAAAAAAAGAAATGATATACATGCAAAAATTATAGTAATAGATTCAAAAACATTAATAATTGGAAGTTATAATTATACTTATAGAGCAAGAGCAAAAAATGATGAATATATTTTAATAATTAAAAATAGAATAATTTCAGAAAAAATAAATAAAAAATTTCAAAATATGTTTAGAGGTGAATAATGAGAGTAAGAATTGCAATTTCTCAAATAAATCAAATCGTTGGAAATTATGAAGAAAATTACAAAAAAATTATAACTTCTATTGAAGAAGCACATAACAATAAATCAGATATAATAATTTTTCCAGAATTAACCTTAAATGGATATCCTCCAGAAGATTTAATTTTAAAAACTCAATATTTAAAAAAATCTAAACTCTATATAAATAAAATAATTGAATATTCAAAAAATAAAAATATTTTAATTGCATTTGGAGCAGTAGATTGGGATGTAGAAACATATAATTCAGCTTTTATTGTATACAATGGTCAATTAATATCTAAATACAAAAAGATGTTTTTACCAAACTATTCAGTTTTTGATGAAAAGAGATATTTTATTGCAGGGAATACACCTACAATGATTGAATTTAATGATATAAAAATTGGAATTACTATTTGTGAAGATATATGGGTTCCAAATGGCCCTGCTTTAGCTCTTGCACAAAATGGTGCAAATATAATATTAAATCTTTCTGCATCACCATTTTTTAAAGGGAAACAGAGTTCAAAGTTGGAAATGTTAAAAACCAGAGCATCTGAACTTTCTTGTTGGATTGCTTACTGTAATCTCATAGGTGGACAAGATGAGGTTGTTTTTGATGGAGGAAGTGCTATATTAAATCCTTATGGAGAAATAATGCAACAAGCACCTTTGTTTGAAGAAACTATTCTATATTATGATGTAGATCCTTATGAAACAACAAGAGCAAATTTAAGAGAAGGAAAGAGGAAACATTATAATAATAGTGTTTACAATAATATTAAAATAAAAAGTATAAATCATGAAGTATGCAAAAAAGAAAAATTAGATCAAAAAAATGAAAATCTTCCAGATATTTATACACAAATGTACATGGCTATAAAATGTGGAATAAAAGATTATGTTAAAAAGAATGGTTTTTCAAAAGTAGTTCTAGGATTAAGTGGTGGGATGGATTCCGCAATAGTTGCATCAATAGCCGTTGATGCACTTGGAAAAGATAATGTTTTTGGTATAATGATGCCATCTCAATATTCTTCTGAAGGAAGTATAGATGATTCAAAAGCACTTGCAGAAAATCTTGGAATAAAGACAACAATAGTACCTATAAAGGATATTTTTGATTCATTCATGGAAAAGTTAAATAAAGATTTTGAAGGAACAGAATTTAACACAACAGAAGAAAACATACAGGCAAGAATTAGAGGCGTTATAAATATGGCATTTTCAAATAAATTTGGTTATATGGTTTTAGCAACTGGAAATAAAAGTGAATCTGCAGTTGGATATTCTACTCTTTATGGAGATATGGCTGGTGGTTTTTCTCCAATAAAGGACTTATATAAAACGGAAGTATACAAAGTTGCTGAAAAATATAATGAATTACATAAATCAGAAATCATACCAAAAAACATATTTACAAAGGCTCCTTCTGCTGAATTACGTCCAGATCAAAAAGATCAAGATTCTTTACCAGATTATGATACACTCGATGCAATACTTTTTAGATATATAGATAGAGAAATGTCTTTTGATGAAATAGTTGAAGATAATTATGATAAAAATTTAGTTAAATTTGTAATTAGATTAGTAGATTTAAATGAATATAAAAGAAGGCAAGCTGCACCTGGAATAAAACTAACGGAAAGAAGTTTTGGGAAAGATAGAAGAATGCCTATAACAAACGGATATAAAGTATGGAAAGAAGGTGTTTAATGTGATCTCAAAAGAAGAAAAAGAAAACACTATAAAAAATTTTCTTAGTATACTTGGAATAATGGCAGTGATATATCTTTTATCATTTTTTGCTTGGCAAAGATATGAACTTCATTTAAAAAATAAAATACATTATCCATATGTTCAACTAAGAGATAGCGGTTATACAACAGTAAAATATTATCCATATAAATTTAAGAATACTAGTATAGAAATAAATTTAACTAATAAAATTAATATATACAATATTTCTACAAAATATGGAAATGGCGAAATAAAAACTTTTGATTCAAGATATTTCATTTTTGAAAATAGTAATTTTTCTATAATTGCTTATCCATCTTATGAATATAGAGGTCTTGAATATAAAGCTTTTTCTAAAAAAAAGGTATTAAATTTTATAATTATTCCTACAGAAGAAAAATTAAATAATATTTTTGAAATTCTAGAAACTTTAATTAAAGATAAAAAAAATGAATTAATAAAAGGAGAAAATAATTTAATAATAACTGGAAAAACAGCCTGCATAAAATATGAAGATGAAACTTATACTATACCAGAAGAAGTTTTAAAAGTTTTTAAAAGTAAAAATTATTATTATTTTTATGTATTAGAAAATAAGTTTAATAAAGTTTATATAGCTAATAAAACGCAAGAAAAAATTTATGAAATAATTTTGTTGTGATATAAGGAAGTATAGAGAGGAGGAAAGAATCATGTGTAGAATAAACCCAAGAGTAGATTTTGCATTCAAAAAGTTATTTGGTACGGAATCAAATAAACAATTATTAATAGACTTAATAAATTCAATAGTATCAGAAGAAGATAAAGTAAAGGACATAGAAATAAAAAATCCATACAATGAAAAAAACTTTAAAAATGATAAACTTTCAATATTAGATATAAAAGCAGTAGATCAAAAGGGACATTGGTACAATGTAGAAATGCAGATAATAGATCAAGAATATTATGATAAAAGAGCACTGTATTACTGGTCAAGAGTCTATTCAGGACAACTTTTTGCAGGAATAAACTATGATAATTTGAAAAAAACTATTAGTATAAACATATTAAACTTCAAATGTTTAGAAGAGGAAAATTATCATAATGTATACAAAATAGTAAATATGGAAAGCAAAAAAGAATTCATTGATCATTTAGAAATACATTTTATTGAGCTAGAAAAGTACGATGAAAAAATGAGTACCATGTTGGATAGATGGGTAAACTTTCTAAAAAAAGCTGATATATATGAAAAAGATAAATTACCAAAAGAATTAGAAGAAGTAGAAAGTATAAAAAAAGCTGTAGAATTATTGGATGAAATGTCATTAAATTATGAAGAACGAGAAAGCTATGAAGCAAGATTAAAGTGGCTTCGTGATGAAGAAGCTGCAATAAAAACAGCTGAAAATAAAGGTTTTAAAAAAGGTTTATCTAAGGGAATTGAACAGGGAATCGAACAAGGTATTGAACAAGGTATTGAACAAGGTATTGAACAAGGTATTGAACAAGGTATTGAACAAGGGATCGAACAGGGGATCGAACAAGGTAAAATGGAAATAGCTAAAAGTTTATTAGATATTTTAGATATAAAGACAATAGCTGAAAAAACAGGACTAACTGAAGAAATAATTAAAAAATTAAAAAACACTGATAGTTAAATTAAACAAATAATAAGAAATATCAATGGTTATTTAACCATTGATATTTTTTTATTTAATATTTATTAATTCTTTTACAAAATTAGGTAATGCAAACGAAGCAATATGAATACTTTCATTATAATACTTTAATTCTGATTCAAAAGCTTTAATCTTTTCTGGATTAAAATCTTTTATTGGATCTAATCCTTTTGATGCAAAGGTCCAAGTCCAAGTGCCTGGTGGATATTGTGGAACATATCCCATATATAAATTCGATACATTAAAAACATTAGAAATTCTATTGTAAGCTAATTTCAACCATTTTTTATGAAGGAACGGATCTTCGGTTTCAGCAGAAAAAACACCATTTTCTGTCATAGCTTCATAACAATCTTTATAAAATTCTTCAGTAAATAAAAGACCACCTTGACCTTCAGTTGGATCTGTTGAATCAATTATTATCACATCAAAATAATCTTTATATTTTTTTATCAACTTAGATCCATCTTCACAAATAATCTTTAATTTTGGATTATCAAATTCACAAGAAGTTGTAGGTAAAAATTCTTTAGCAACGTTTACAACATCTGAGTCTATTTCACACATAATAACATTCTCTACTGATGGATGTTTTAAAACCTCTCTTGAAGTTCCTCCATCTCCTCCACCTATTATCAATACATTCTTAGGATTAGGATGTATAAACATAGGAACATGAGTTATCATTTCATGATATATAAATTCATCTGATTCCCTTGTCATAGTAAGTCCATCAAGTGTAAAAACTCTTCCAAATTCAGGTGTTTCAAATACATCTATCCTTTGATATTTGCTTTGCGTTGAATATAAAAATTTATCTATTGTAAAAAAAATTCCAGAATTATTTCCTATATTGTATTCTTCAAATCTTAAATGATTCATTATTTCACCTCCACTTTATGCGGAGAATTTTCCGCTATTCCAATTTCACTATAAAGTCCTCTAAAATGTTCTGAAACTTGTGTTCTTGATGATGAAAAAGCTTCTTTTAAATATTCGAATGCTTTCCATGGATCAACATGATCACCACAGGTATATAAATCAATAGAAGCATATCCATATTCAGGCCAAGTATGAATTGCTAAATGTGATTCTGAAACAATAACAGCACCGCTAACTCCATGAGGTAAAAAACGATGAAACGTTGAAGTTACTATAGTAGCTCCTGTTTCTATTGTTGCTTTTTTCATATGATATTCTATTTTTTCGACATTGTCTAAAATGTCTTTATTGCATTCAAAAAATTCTGCAATTAAATGTTTTCCAAGAGATATTGCCATTTTTTACCCCCTCTTAAAAAATTTCTATCCACAAAACTTTTGCACAGTTTTTTTTAGATGTGTTTTTTATAAAATGTTTTTTATTAGATGTAAAAAAGAAAGATTCTTCTTCTTTTACTTTGTAAGAAATTCCATCTAAGTAAAGCATAATATTCCCTTCAATTACATAACCAAATTCAATTCCTTCATGATAATTTTCTTCCTTTGTTTTACTCATAGGTTTCAAATATAAAAATGAAGGTTCTATTTTTTTAGGGTCAGTTGCTGTCATTAATAACTCTTCTTTTACCCCTTTTGGAGTATCATAAATTGGTATTCTATCTTCTTTTTTATATACAATTTTCTCAACTGAATCAAATTTTGAAAAAAATTCTTTTAAATCAGTTCCGAGTGCATGAAGAATCATATCTAAATTTTCTAATGTAGGAGAAGTTAAATCTCTTTCTAATTGAGATATAAAACCTCTTGTTAAATCTGATCTAACAGCTAATTCTTCTTGTGTCATGTTTTTCATAATTCTTAAACTTTTTAATTTCTTACCAATTTTCACGAAAAAGCCCCCTATAAAAAGCTTTAGTATATAATATTAAACAATACGTTTAATATTATATACTTTTATATTATACATGTCAATAAAAAAAAATTAAATTTTTGTTTCTATATTTTCAAATGGCATTAGGTGTGATATACTATAATTGATATTTATTCTTAAGGAGGAAATTTATGAGGACATATCTTGGGATTGATTTGGGAACTGCAAATACACTTGTTTATTCAAAAGGAAAAGGAATAATAATAAATGAACCATCAGTAATAGCTATAGAAAGAGACAAAGGGGAAGCTTTAAGTGTTGGAATAGAAGCAAAAAAAATGATAGGTAAAACACCATCAAATATAATAGCGATAAGACCTTTAAAAGATGGTGTTATTGCTGATTATGATATAGCTCTTGCAATGTTAAAATACTTTATAAAAAATGCAGTCGGTGGCTTTAGTATATTAAAACCATTAGTTGTTGTTGGTATTCCAACTGAAGCAACTGAAGTTGAAAGACAAGCTCTTAGAGAAGCAGCACTTGATGGTGGAGCAGGAAAAGTATATTTAATAGAAGAAGCTATGGCAACAGCAATAGGAGCAGGATTAAATGTTGAAGAACCTTCAGGAAATATGATTGTAGATATTGGGGGAGGTACAACAGAAATAGCAGTTATATCTCTTGGTAGTATTGTACTTTCAAAGTCTATAAGAGTTGCCGGAGATGAGTTGGATGAACATATTGTTGAATATATAAAAAATGAACATAATATACTTGTTGGAGAAAGAACTGCGGAACAAATTAAAATGGAAGTAGGAAATACCTTTGAATGTGATGAATATGATAATCTAAGTATTGAAGTAATAGGACTTGATATACTAAGCGGATTGCCAAAAAGAGTTAATATTACAGGAAAAGAAATAAGAACTGCTATAAAAAACCCAGTTTCAAAAATAGTTGAAAATATAAAAAATGCTGTTGAATCAACGCCACCAGAACTTTTATCAGATATTGTAAATAAAGGAATATTTTTAGCTGGTGGTGGTGCTATGATTAAAGGAATAAAAGAACTTATTGAAAAAGAAACTTTAATTAGAGTAGTTATAGCTGATGAACCTTTAACCTGTGTTGCAAGAGGTGCCGGTATGGCTTTGGATAATATTAAAATATTAGAAAACATTTCAAAAACCAGGAGATAATAAATGTTTAAAAATAAAATATTTTATTTAAATATTTTTATAGTTTTGACTATAATGATAAATATATATAAACCCATTGGAAATATAGTTCAATGGGTTTCTTATCCTTTTAATTACGTTTTTTCAAAATTACAAGAAGAAATTTTAATAAGAGATTCAAGAGCAGAAAGTTTAAAAAATATTTTAAGTATAATTTCTTCAAATAAAATACAATTAAAAAAAGGAGAAAATTTAAAATTTTCTATTCCTTATGGAATAATATTAAAAGAAGAATATAAATACTTAATAGTTCATTCTAATGAAAAAGTTTCTAAAAATAGTTTTGTAATTGATGATGAAGGAAATTTAATAGGTTTTTCAGAAAAAACATACTCTAATAGAATAATTGTAAAAAAATTAGGTTGGGGAACAAATGAAATATTTGGAGAAATAGGTGGATATGATGTTTTAATAAAAGAGGATAATGGAAATCTTTTTGTAGAATTACCACAAAAAATAAATGAAAAAATATTAACTATTACATTACCTTATTATATTGATACAATAAACAAAAAAAAAGTAATATTAACAGGAAAAATAATTTCTAAATATGGTGAAATGTATCTCTTTAAACCTCTTAAATTTAAAGGAATACTTGCTTACTTTTTGGAGGAATAATTATGAAATATTTATTGTTTTTTTTATTTACAATAGCCTCTTCATCATGGGATAGATGGTTAGGTCAATATCTGTTTTTTTCTTATCCAATAGTTTCAGTTTATTTAAAAAATCTTGATTTTAATGAAAAAACAAAAAATATGTATGCTTTTTTATATACGTTGATATATTTTTCGTTAAAATATGATGTAGGTTTATATGCGATCATTTTTTTAGTAATATACATAATAATAGATACAATTTTTATAAATATACAAAAAAATTTTATTTCAACAATTGCTTACACAATACCATCAACATTGTTTTTATGTTCAATAAAATGGACTCCAATACCTTTAATAATAACTTTATCAATAATAATAATTTTATATTTTATAAACATGAGGTTGATTATAAATGAAAAATCATAGAATAACTTTAATATTTATAATTATATTTTTTAGTTTTAGTTTATTGCTTGTAAGAAGTTTTTATTTACAAATAATAAAGTGGAAAGATTTTAGAATAGAAGTTCAAGATTTAAGTACAAGAATAATAAAACAAAATGCAAAAAGAGGAAATATATATGATAGAAATGGAAAATTATTAGCTTGGAATGAAAGAATATATAAAATAACTAACTTGAGTGATGAAATAAATGCTGATACAGAAAAAAAAATAAGACTAATATTAAATAAATTTAATATAGATACAGATTCTATCATAGATAAATTAAACTTTCAAAAAAGTATAAATTTAAACATAAACTCTACAACAGCAAAAAAATTATCTTCAATAAGAACTTTATTAATAGAAGAAAAATACATAAGAAAATATGCTCATAAATCTTTATATCATATTACTGGATATGTAGATAACGAAGGAAATCCTCGAAGTGGTCTTGAATTAACATTAAATGATAAATTAAAAGGTGAAGACGGTTATAAAATAGTAAACATAACTCCAAGTGGTCGTATTAAAAATATAATAGAAAAAACAATTCCTATTTCAGGAAATGATGTTTATTTAACTCTTGATTTAGATATTCAAGAAAAAATATACACTTATTTAAGTGAGAATAATAAGCCAGGAGCTGTAGTTGTTTCAAACCCAAATAATGGTGAAATAATAGCAATGGTTAGTTATCCTTCACCAGACCCAAATGATTTTTCAAAAGGTCTTACAAACTTAAAGTTTCAGAGAATATTAAACGATAATAAAAAACCAATGTACAATAGAGCAATATATCAAAATTATCCTCCGGGATCTGTAATAAAACCATTTTTAGCTTTGTCGGCTTTAGAATTAGGTATTTCACCAGAAGCTACAATAAACTCAACAGGAAAGTATCAACTAAAAAATTCAAAAGGATACGTAATAGGAACATTTAAAGATTGGTGGCCACTTGGTCATGGAATAACAAATATGATAAAAGCAATTAGAGTATCAGCTAATAGTTATTTTTATTGGCTTGGTGAAACAATAGGGATAGATGCTATAAATAAAAAAGTTAAAGAATATAAATTAATTGAAAAAACAGATATAGATTTACCTGGAGAAAAAAGTGGCTTTTTTCCTTCAAAAGAATGGAAAGAAAAAGTTTTTAAAGAACCATGGTATCCTGGAAATACTTTGAATGTTTTTATAGGGCAAGGAAATGTAAAAGCTACACCTTTAGAAATGTTGCGTTTTTATAATATATTAGCAACTCGCGGAAAATACTATCAATTTCATTTGTTTAATATTCAAAAAGATTTATTCAATAAAATACAAGAACAATATATTCCAAAAATAAGAGATGCTTACAATATAAATGAAGAATATTTAGATAATGTTTTAGAGGGAATGAAAGAAGTTACTACTTATATGGGAAATTATGAAGGAGATTCTGCAAATGAGGGAACTGCTTACGAAGGGTTTAAAGGATTTCCTTATGTAGTTGCAGGTAAAACTGGAACTGCTGAAGTTTCTGGAGGGAAAAAACCTCATGCTTGGTTTGCAGGTTTTTTCCCAGCAGATAAACCTAAATATTCAATAATAGTTTTTTTAGAAAATGCAGGTTATGGACCTCACATTGCAGTTCCGTTGGCAAGAAAATCTTTAGATTTTATTATTAATAAAGTCATTAAGTAATTTTTTACCTGTTTTGGTGGCAGCAATGCCACCTTTACCTGTTTCTCTTAAATCTTCAGACAAAGATCGACCAACTTTTCCCATAGCATCGGCAACTTCATCGAATGGAATGGCGCTTTTTACTCCCGATAAAGCTAATTCAGCTGCAGTAAAAGCAAGTATAGATCCTGCAGGATTTCTTTTAACACAAGGTATCTCAACAAATCCACCAACTGGATCACAAACAAGTCCCATTAAAAATTTCATAGAAAGAGCTGCCGCATTAGAAACTTTATCTGGATTTCCATCAATTGCATAAACAATTGCTGCTGCTCCCATAGCAGTTGCACTTCCTATTTCAGCCTGACAACCACCAACAGCACCAGCTAAACTTCCTCTTCTTCTTATAAATTCACCAACAGCACCAGCAATTAATAAACTTTTCCCAAGAGTTTTTATATCTATATTTTTTTCTTCATGTAATGAAACTAAAACACCAGGTATTACCCCACTTGATCCTGCAGTAGGACAAGCAACAATTCTTCCCATAGAAGCATTATTTTCTGAAGTAGCTAAAGCCACAAGAATAGCTTTTGATAAAAGATTGTTAAATAAACTTTTTTTATTTTTCATTCTTTCAAAATAGATTTTAGTATTAAATCCTGTCCATCCTGTTATACTTTTTTCATTAAGATTTTCTATTTTATGTTTATAAGATTTTATCATTTCTTCAACTAATAATTCTGAATTTTTTTCAATTTGTATTGGATCAGTGCCATTTTCTAACATTTCCCATTCTTTTACAACTTCATGTAAAGGTTGACCACTTGAATTTGATAAATCAATTAATTCTTTAAATTTTGTAAACACAAAACCACTTCCCTCTAATTTTAAGATATATTTATATAATATCATAAAATATAAGATAAAATGCTTACATTAATTTAAAATTTTTAATAAAAATGTAGTATAATAATATTGAGAGGAGGGAAAAATATGGAATACAAAAATTTGGTGGAAGCATCTTTGATGACAGTTGTAAATCTTGTTAATGAGGTTTTTAAAGATTATATAGTTCCAGTTCATTGGACAATTCAATCATTTGAAAAAGATATTGTTGAAAACTCCATATCCCTTGAAAATTCATTTGTAGCATATGATAAAAATGAACCAATAGGATTTAGTATAGTTTCTGTAAGGGGAGAAAGAGGAAGAATTGATTCTATAGGGTTATTAAAAAAATATCGTGGAACTGGTATATCTTCTGAAATATTAACAAGAACCATGGAAACTTTAAAATGGAAAGGAATAAGAGATGTTGTTTTAGAAGTAGAAGAAAATGAAAAAAGAGCTGTAAAGTTTTATCAAAAACATAATTTTAAATTAAAAAGAAAATTAGAATCATTAAAGTATAATATAAAAAAGTCAGAAGATCCAGAATATAAGTATTTACCAGAAGATGGAAAATGGGTTCATGATATGGCAGTTTCTGCATTGAATAATCTTCATAGAAAGCCTAATTGGCAAAGAGAACCTAAAACATTAGGTTTGAGTGAAGGAAGATATATTGTTGAAAAAATAGTTTCAAAAGGTTTTGCTATTGGTTATATAGTTTGGGGAACAAATGAAGATAATGCTTTTATTGTTGATATTTCTCCAATAGCTGATGAAACTAAGTATTATGATATTTTTAAAGATGCTTTAAAAAGAATTGCTTCAGAAAAAAATAAAGTAATTATGGTTTCTGTACCATCAGATGATCTTTTAAATAAAGTTGCAAAAGAACTAAATTTTGAACCATTTTTAATTCAATGGGAAATGGAAAAAAAGATACATTAAAAAAAACACTAAAGAATTTCTTTAGTGTTTTTTAAATTCTTTATTTTATAAAAAATAAATGTTAATATGAAATGTAGGAGGATAATGTGAATAATAAAGAACTTCAAAATATGCTACTTGAAATGAAAGAATATTTTTTTATAGGAAAAACAAAAGATGTAAACTTTAGAATAGAACAGTTAAAAAAACTAAAAAAATCAATTATTAAATACACTGATGAAATTATAGTAGCCTTAGAAAAAGATTTAGGTAGACATAAATATGAAACTTATGCAGCAGAAATAGGAACCGTGTTAAAAAGTATCAACTATTCAATAAAAAATATAAAAAAATGGAGTAAAGTAAAAAAAGTTAAAACGCCACTACATTTGTTTAGTGCAAAGAGTTATATTAACCCAGAACCATATGGTGTTGTATTGATTATAGGACCATTTAATTATCCTTTTAATCTTTTAATAGAACCAATGATAGGAGCTATAACCGCTGGGAATACAGTAGTTATAAAACCATCAGAAGATACACCAAATGTTTCAAAAGTAATAAATAAAATAATTTCTGAAAATTATGATTTTAATTATATAAGGGTTGTAGAAGGAGAAAAAGAAATTGTTTCTAATTTAATCAATATGAAGTTTGATTTTATATTTTTTACTGGAAGTGTAAAAGTTGGAAAGATTATAATGGAAGCAGCAAGTAAAAATTTAACTCCAGTAACATTAGAGCTTGGAGGAAAGAGTCCTTGTATTGTAGATAAAACAGCAAACATTAAAGTTTCAGCTAAAAGGATTGCTTGGGGGAAATGTTTTAATGCAGGTCAAACTTGTGTAGCGCCAGATTACCTTATAATTCATAAATCAGTAAAAGAACAATTTATAAAAGAATTTAAACAAGCCATAAGTAATTTTTATGGTCATGAAATTGAAAAATCAAAAGATTATGCAAGAATAATTAATGAAAAACAAATGAACAGATTAATTAAAATAATTGAAGAGGATAAAAGTAAAGTGATTTTTGGTGGAGAATATAATTTAAAAGAAAAATATATATCTCCAACTCTTTTAAATAATGTAAATTGGAATGATGCTTCTATGAAAGATGAAATATTTGGCCCATTATTGCCAATTTTAGAGTATGAAAATATTGAAGATGTTTCAAAAATAATTAATGAAAGGCCAAAACCTTTAGCTGTTTATATATTTTCTGAAAGTAAAAATAATCAAAAGTATATTATTGAAAATACAAGTTCTGGAGGTTTTGGAATAAATGAGACTGTAAGTCATTTTACTTCACATTATATGCCTTTTGGAGGCGTTGGAAATTCTGGATTAGGTTCTTATCATGGAGAAGCAAGTTTTAGACAATTTTCCCATTTTAAAAGTATTTTAAATAAATCCACAAAGATAAATTTAAACGTTCAATTTCCACCATATACAGAAAAAAAATTCAAACTTGTAAAAAAGATTTTAAAATAAGAATATATATTCAATATTAAAAATATCAAATAAAAAAGAGAAGACTAAGTCTTCTCTTTTTTTGGTGCCGGGGGCGGGACTTGAACCCGCACGAGCGCAATTGCCCATATGGCCCTCAACCATACGTGTCTACCAATTCCACCACCCCGGCATTAAGAACTCGAAGTTCATTTACGAAACAATTATACACAACAAATACCTATTTGTCAATAGTTTTACTTTTAAATTTGTGTAAAATAAGTATAAACTTTGATTATTTCATCTTTTATTTTATCTTCAACCATTCCATTTATTGTTTTCTTTTGGGTTATTCGATTTCTTATAGTAGTAGAAGATATATCAATTAATGGTGAATTTATTTTTATATATGGGATATCTGTATTAATTTTATTTTTAAAAAATCGTGGATAAACAGCTAAAGTACATTTTTTTAATATTTCTTCCCATTTATACCATTTTTTAAAGTTTAGTAGTGAATCTTCTCCAATGAGTAAAATAACTTTATCTTTTTTTGAAAAATATTCAATAGTTTGAAATGAATATGATGGTTTTGGTAATTTGTTTTCTATATTACTAATTTCAAATTTTGACGAAAAAACTTTTTTTAACCAGTTATATCTTATATTAAAATCAACTATAAAATTATTAGTTTTATGTGGTGGTACAGATGCAGGAATTATTAAAAATCTACTTGGTTTTAGTTCATCATAAGCTACTTCTGCTATTATTTTATGAGCAATGTGTGGTGGATTGAATGTTCCTCCAAATAAAACAATCATTTTTAATTCTCCTTAAGGTATGTATTCAAATGCAAGATCACCTATGTAAACGGTATCTCCTTCTTTTATTCCAGCACTTAGGAGTGCTCTATCCATTCCATTTTCTTCAAGAAGATGGATTATTTTTCTTTTAGAATCTTCTTGCATAATATTATATTTATTTAAAAGTTTTTCTACACTTGAGCCTGTAACTTCGTAAGTATCTTTACTCCATTTTACTACTTCTATTTTAATTTTAAAATCGATTGGTATATTTACTGGTTCTACCTTTAATTTTACTCTTTCTGGTTGAGTTTTTAAGAATTTTTGAATTCTTTTTATGTATTCAATTCGATCTTTGCTTATTAAGTTCCACATTTTACTTATTAGTTTATCTGTGTTATATCCAGTATATGCTGAAATTTCAAATATTTCTTTACCTGTTTTTTCTGTAAATTCTTTTAATTTTTTTTGAGTTTCTTCTTCTGTTATTAAATCAAGTTTATTTGCAACAATAATTTCTTTTTTTGAGGCTAAAATTTCTGAAAAATTTTCTAATTCTTTTCTTATTTTATAGTAGTCATCAATAGGATCTCTACCTTCTATTCCAGAAATATCTACAATATGAACTATAACATGACATCTTTCTATATGTCTTAAAAATTTATCTCCAAGTCCTGTTCCTTCATGGGCTCCTTCAATTAATCCTGGTATATCTGCAACAACAAATGAATTGCCTTCTCCAACTTTTACTACGCCAAGATTTGGTTTTAATGTTGTAAAATGATAATTTGCTATTTTTGGTTTTGCATTAGAAATTTTTGAAATTAATGTTGATTTTCCTACATTTGGAAATCCAACTATTCCTATATCTGCTATTAATTTTAGTATAAATTTTATATTTCTTTCTTCTCCTTCGATGCCTTTTTCTGCAATTTTAGGAGCTTGCATTTTTGAATTTGCAAACTTTGCATTACCTTTTCCACCTTTTCCTCCACGAGCAATTACTACGTATTGTTCTGGATAAGTTAAATCTGCTATTAATTCTTCCGTATCTTCATCATAAATCATTGTTCCAACAGGAACTTCAATTATTGTATCTTTACCATTTCTTCCAAATTGTTTTTTTCTTGTTCCAGCTACACCATCTTCTGCAACAAATTTCTTTTTGAATTTAAAGTCTATTAAAGTATTTTTTGTTAAAACAGATTTTATTATTACGTTTCCTCCATTTCCTCCATCGCCACCATCTGGACCGCCTTTTGGAACGTATTTTTCTCTTCTAAAATTTACGGAACCATTTCCGCCTCTACCTGCTTTAACATATATTCTTGCTTCATCTAAAAAATCAAATTCCATTGTTTTCCTCCTCATTTCCAAATGTTCTTTTTATTAGATTTTCATCGTATCCAAAACATTCTTTTTCATTATTTCCTATTGGTTCTACATGGATAGTTATATCTTTTATATAAACATTTAATTGTTTGATTTCTTTTTCTATTTTCATTATTATTGAATGTGCTTCATTTATTGTTTTTTCTCCATTTATTTCAAGATGCATGTCTACAAAAAAAACAAATCCAGATTTTCTAACTCTTATTTTATGTGGATTTTTGATATCTTCATATTTATCTACTACGTTTACTATATCAAGGTATATTTTACCAAGGTTTTTAGAACCATCCATTAAATCGTTTGAAGCTTCAAAAAAAGTTTCAAATCCAACTTTAAAAATCATTAATGAAACTAATAAAGCTATTATAGGATCTAATATTTTTATTCCAGTAAAATAGTAAATGGTTATTCCTATCAATACTGAAAGGGATATTAAGACATCATTTTTCATATTCATTGCATCTGCAATTGAAGATGGACTATTTATTTTTTTGCCAATTTTTAATTTGTATTTAAAAAGAAAATATTTTATAATAACAGAAATTGATGCTGTTATCAATACTAAAATTAAATTGTTAATTTTAAATTCCGGAGTTATTATATTTTTTATAGATTTTATTAATAAATTGTATCCTGCAAATATTATTACAAGAGAAAGTAATTTTGTTATTATTGTTTCTATTTTTTCATGTCCATAAGGATGAGATTTATCTGGAGGTTTATTAGAAATTTTTGCTGCGATTAATGTTAAAAATGAAGTTGCTATATCAGTGGTAGTATCTATTCCATCAGCTAATATTGCTAAACTTCCAGTAAATATACCTATAAATAATTTTAATATAGCCAAAAATGTATTTCCTATTATTCCAGCATATGCAGCTCTATTTACAAGTTTATTTCTGTTATCATCATTCATAATATTTTTCTCCTTATCAATATTGTTTATTAAATTAGTTTAAGTATAACAAATTATTGTTAACTATGTAAAGAAATTTTGTTTTTTTTTTAGTTTGTTGTATAATATGGGCGGAGGTGAAAAAATGTTTATTCCAATAACAAAAGATTCTTATTTAGTTGCAGAAAGAATACATTCTGTTATTCCAGAAGAATTCTTGCAATTTAGAAAAATAAAAAAAATATTTCAAGAAAATGATGTTTTAGCTCAACTTGAAAAAAAACCTATAAAAGGTGGAATAAAATTAATTGATATAACTTATGGAAAAAGTGTTGAAACCGTTATTTTTATGGATAGTGGCCATATGGTTTTAACTTCCGTTAATGCTAATAAAATAATAGATAAAGTAAAAAAGGGGAGGAGGAATGAACTTTGAGTATTCCAATGCCGGTAGTTGTTGAATCAAATGGACGTTATGAAAGATCCTATGATATATATTCTAGATTATTAAAAGATAGAATTATCTTTATAGGTTCACCAATAGAAGAAACTATTGCAAATGTAGTTGTTGCACAATTATTATTTCTTGAATCTCAAGATCCTGAAAAAGATATTTATATTTATATAAATTCTCCAGGGGGATCTGTAACAGATGGTCTTGCAATTTATGATACTATGCAATATATAAAACCAGATGTATCTACTATTTGTATAGGCCAAGCTGCATCAATGGGTGCAGTATTATTATCTGGAGGTACAAAAGGTAAAAGATTTGCTCTTCCAAATTCCAGAGTAATGATACATCAAATAGCTGGCGGTGCTGAGGGTGTTGCAACCGATGTTCAAATAAGATTAAATGAAATGCAACGCTTAAAGAAAATACTTTATGATATATTGAGTTTCCACACTGGTCAAACATACAAAAAAATTGAAAAAGATTGCGATAGAGATAATTTTATGTCAGCAGAAGAAGCTGTAAAATATGGATTAATAGATAAAGTTATAGGTTCAAGAAAAGAAATTGAAAAATAAACAAGGCGCTTAGCGCCTTGTTTTTTGAAACGGAGGTTTTTTATTCATGGCTTCTCTTACTCCTATGATAAGACAATATCTTGAAATAAAAGAACAATATAAAGATGCTGTTTTACTATTTAGATTAGGCGATTTTTATGAAACTTTTTTTGAAGATGCTAAAAGAGTAAGTGATATACTACAAATAGTTTTAACTAATAGAAATGGACATCCAATGGCTGGTATTCCATATCATGCTCTTGATAATTATTTAAAAAAATTGTTAGAAAATGGTTTGAAAGTTGCAATTTGTGAGCAACTTGAAAATCCAGAAGATGCAAAGGGTATAATAAAACGTGAAGTAACTAGAATTATTACTCCAGGTACAATTATAGAAGAAAATATGCTAGATGAAATTAATAGTTTTTCATTATTGATTAAAAAAAATGATGACAGAAAATATATTGTCAGCATTTTTGATTTTTCAACTGGAGAGGTCTATTTAGATTCTTTTGAATTTAATGAATCTGAATTAATAGATTTTATTATTTCATCAAATTTTGTACAAATTCTTTTGTCTGAAGAACTAAAAGATTTATCAAAAAAAATAAAAGAAATTAATAATAAAATTTATATAGAATCTTTAGATGAATGGTATTTTTCAAAAAATTATAAAAATCAATTGGAAGAAAGTTATGGTTCAATTGATTTTAATATATTAGGTTTTTCAAAAGATGAATTAATAACTTTTTCTGCTGTTTTAAAGTATTTAGAAGTAACACAATTTTCAAAAGTAAAACATTTTAAAATTCCAAAAAGATTAAAAACCTTAGAATATATGTATATTGACAGTAATACAGTTACAAATTTAGGATTAATACCTTCTAATGAAACAAAAGGAAAAACATTATATGATATTTTAAAGAAAACAAAGACTCCTATGGGAAATAGATTATTACGTGAATATTTATTAAGGCCTTTAATAGATAAAAACGTCATAGAAAACAGATTGAATAATGTTGAAATAATGTACAAAGATAGACTTTTAATGAATGAACTAAAGGAATATTTATCATACATAAGAGATATTGATAGAATTTCTACAAGAATCTCTTTATTAAAAGCTACTCCGAGTGATATTTTAGCTTTAAAAACATCTTTAAATGCTATACCTTATATTTATGAATTATTAGAAAGTAGTGAGCTATCAAATTTTTTTGAAGATATTAATTTACTTCAAAATATAAAAGAAAAAATAAATAACACATTATTTGAAAATGCAAATAATGATGTAGGAAAAGGTTTTGTAATAAAAGAAGGTGTTTCTAAAGAATTAGATGAGTATAGAAATTTATCTTTTGATATAGATAAAATATTAAAAGAAATAGAAAATAAAGAAAAAGAAAAAACTGGTATTACTAAATTAAAAGTTGGAAGAAACAAAATATATGGATTTTATGTAGAAGTTTCAAAAACGCAAGCAAATTTAGTTCCAGAATACTATATAAGAAGACAAACATTAACTAATAATGAAAGATTTATTTTTGAAGAATTAAAAGATTTAGAAAAAAAGATGATAATAGCAGAAGATAAGATTAGGAAAATAGAAAAAAAATTGTATTTAGAATTATTAGAATGGCTAAATTCTTATACTCAAAAGATTAAAAAATTATCTGATAAAATTTCTGAATTAGATGTTTTAAGATCTTTTGCGGAAATTTCTGTGTTAAATAATTATGTAAGACCAACTTTTACAGAAAACAAAAAATCTAAAATAATGCAAGGAAGACATCCTGTAGTTGAAAAATTTTCAAAAGAATATACATCAAATGATTTTGATATAGATAATGAAAACTTTTTTATAATTTTAACAGGACCAAATATGAGTGGAAAATCGACATATTTAAGACAAGTTGGAATAATAAGTGTAATGGCTCAAATTGGGTGTTTTGTACCTGCTAAAAAGGCACTTTTACCTATTTATGATAGAATTTTTACAAGAATAGGCGCAAGAGATGATATCATTACAGGAAAATCAACTTTCTTAATGGAAATGTTGGAAATGTCAACTATATTAAATAATGCTACTAAAAATAGTTTGGTTTTATTAGATGAAGTTGGAAGAGGTACGAGTACTTTAGATGGTATTTCTGTTGCCTGGGCAATTTCTGAATATATTTTTCAAGTAATAGGATCAATTTCTATATTTGCTACTCATTATACTGAATTAACTATGATGGCTGATATTTATGAAGGTGTTACTACTAAAAGGGTTAAAGTTTTAGAAACTGAAAATGGTGTCATTTTCTTACACAAAATTGAGGATGGTGTAAGTGATAACAGCTATGGAATAGAAGTTGCAAAGTTGGCAGGGTTTCCAATTGATATAATTACACGTTCTAAAGAAGTTTTGGATTTAATATCAAATAAGATAGATTTAGAAAATAACTTAAAAAAAATGAAAAATGTAAAGAAAAAGAGATATAAAGTTCCTAAAGGGCAAATAAAAATATTTTGAATTATGGTATAATTTTATAGTAATTAAATTTCAAAAGGAGGAATTACTATGTCTATAAAAGAAGAAAATAATTTTGGACAAATAAATATTTCTGAAACTGTTTTAAAAAATATAGCTTACAAATCTCTTGAAAAATTTTTAAAGGAAGAAAAAATATATAATTTAAAAATAGAAAAAGATTTACCAAAAAATATAAAAATAGGAAAAAATGAGGATCAAAGTATAACAGTTACAGTTAAAACAGCTGCTAAATATGGAGAAAATATAGTTGAATTTTCTAAAAAATTACAAGAATTAATAAAAAACGAATTAGAAAAAATGGCTGATGTTTATGTAACTAATATAGAAGTAATTGTAGAATCTCTTGAATACCCTATTACCGAAGAATTAGAACAATCAATAATTGAAACAAAAGAATATGAAGAAAAAACTGAGGAGTGATAAAGTGCCTGTACCAAAAAGAAAAATTAGAGAAGCTGTTATAGAAAGTATATTTCAATTAAATTTTTTTGAAATAAAATTAGATGAATTAATTGAAAATCTTAATGATATATGTAAAGAAAAAAAAATAAATATGGAAGAACCTTTAATTTATGTAAAGTATATAAAAGAAAATTTATCTTCAATAGATAAAATAATTGAAGATAATTTAAAAAATTGGTCTTTTGATAGAATAGGAAATGTTGAAAAAAGTGTATTAAGATTAGCAATTTATGAAATATTAGAAAAAAAAGAAACTCCCATTAAGGTTATAATAGACGAAGCTATTGAATTATCAAAAAAATATTCAGAAGAAACGTCTGGGAAATTTGTTAATGGAATATTAGATAGGATTGCGAGGAAATATGAAAGATTATAAAAAAGAAAAAATGCTTTATAATGCAACAAGAAAAATGAATTATAAACAACTTGATGGATTTGCAAAAAATATAAGAAAGTATATTTATAATATTGTGTCAAAAGGAAATGGTCATCTTGCTTCAAATTTAGGAGTTGTAGAATTAACTCTTGCAATGTACAGAACCTTTAATCCAGAAGAAGATGTTATTATATGGGATACAAGTCATCAAGCATATGTACATAAGCTCCTCACTGGAAGGTGGGGAGCATTTAAAACATTAAGAAAATTAAATGGTATTAGTGGTTTTACAAATATAAATGAATCAAGAACTGATAGATTTATTGCAGGACATGCAGCAACCTCTATTGCAGCAGGTATTGGTTATGCACTTGGAGATAAAGTCTTAGAAAAATCAAGAAGTATTGTTACTGTAATTGGAGATGGTGCTTTTACAAGTGGAATGGCTTTAGAATCTTTAAATCAATTAAAGTATCAAAAAACAAACATAAAAATAATTTTAAATAGTAATGATATGGCTATATCAAATAATGTTGGAACACTTTCAACTTTGTTTTCTAAAATACGTGTTAAAAAATCATATAATACAATAAAAAAATATATAAAAGAGAGTTTAAATGATTCTGAAATAGGGCAAGATTTAGAACTAATATTAAAAAAATTAAGAAATGGAATGAAATACAGTATTTATTCAGAACCAGCTGGTTTTTTTGAAGATATGGGAATAAAGTATTATGGCCCAGTAGATGGTCATAACATAAAAGAATTAGAGTTATTTATGAAGTGTTTAAAAAATTATAATAATGGTCCAGCTGTTTTACAAGTTCTTACAACAAAAGGAAAAGGAATTGAAAAAGCAGAAAAGAATCCATCTAAATTTCATGGTATGTCTATAAAAAAAGAAGGGTTGTCTTATAGCAAAATAGTTGGTAAAACTTTATCGATATTAAAAGATTATCGATATTTAGCCTTTACAGCAGCTATGACATCAGGGACAGGACTTGATGAATTAAAAAAAGAAGCTCCAGAAAAAATGATTGATATGGGAATTACTGAACCAAGTATAGTAACTACAGCAGCAGCACTATCTTTAACAGGTATACTTCCTATTGTTGATATTTATTCTACATTTTTACAAAGAGCTTATGATTCTTTAATACACGATGTTTCTTTACAATCTTTACCTGTTTTATTTTTATTAGATAGAGCTGGATTAGTTGGTGAAGATGGACCAACTCACCATGGGATTTTTGATATAGCTTATTTAAGACCAATTCCAAATATAGAAGTTTTAACTCCATTGGATGGTTTTGATCTAGCAAACATGATTTATACGTCAATAGTTAAAGAAATAAATAAACCAAGGTTTATAAGATTTCCAAAAGAATATTATCTTGGAAAAGAGGAAGATCTTTTTAAGAGTCTAAAAGAAGTAAATTATAATTGGAAGTATTTAAAAAAATCAAATTCAAATATTTATGCACTTGCCGTTGGAACGCTATCTAAAACTGTTTATAAGGCTTTAAAAGATTATGAAGTTAATATAATAGGAGTAAGAAGTATAAAACCAATAGATAATAATATAATGAATGAAATAAATAAGAATGCATCTATAGTAATTACTTATGAAGAAGGTATTTTACAAGGCGGTTTTAATGAAGAAATAAAAAATAAAAAGGTATATGCATATGGTATAAAGGATTTTGTAACTCATGGAACGCGTGAAGAACTTTTAAAAATTTGTGAACTTGATTTAGTGTCTATAAAAACTAATTTTGAAAAGATACTTGAAAGGGTGAATTTATCTTGAAAAAAATATTTTTATTTATAATCATATCTTTTACTATATTTAATTTTTCTAAAATATTTTTTAATTATTCTTATGAAGTAACTCAAAGTGCTACATCTGCTATAACGAATTTTGATACAAATTTGAAAGCAGATTATATTGGAGGAAGAATAAGTTATTTAGTTCCAACAGAAGATTCAAATGAAATATATTTTGGACCATACTTTGGTTTTTTTTATAATAATTTTAAAGATACAATGTTAAATTTATATAATCCGAAAATTGGAACAATATCTTATTCATTGGGGTTAAACGTAGTGTATAAAGGTAAAATAATAGAAAATATAAATTACTCTATAATTGCATATGGTGGTGTTCATAGCGAAGACAATTTAGTATCTTTTTCAACGGAAGTATTAGTTGGAGGTGGATTAAATATAGGAATATTCCATTTGAGTTCTAGTTATGAAACAAGATATTATAAATCAAATGATGATTATACTATAATTAATTATATACCTGTATTTTTGGGGGTGGAGTTACAATTTTAAAAGAAAAACTATACAATGACTTACAAATATATGAAACATTAAATAAAATTTCTGAAAATTGTCATACAAAATATGGAAGGGATTTTATAAAAAATAATTTTAAAATGCTCAATATAGATCAAATAAAAATTGAAATAGATATTTCAATAAGTTTTTTTAATCTTTTTAATACAGGAAAATACATTGATTTAAGAGGTTTACCAGATATAACAGAAACATTAGAAAAAATAGAATTAAATTCTTTAGTAGAAATAAAAGAGTATAGAAATATTGCAAATTTTTTAAATCAAATATATGATATCTTTAGTAAAAATAAACAAAACTTTGATAAAAATATTGAAGAACAATTTTCTCATTTTATTTATCATAGAGAATATGTATCTATGCTCTATAAAACTATAAGCATAGATGGTGAAATAGAAGATAACGCTACTTTGTCTTTATTTACAATAAGAAAAAATATAAATAGAATAAAAAATAAAACTTCTGGAACTTTATCATCTTTGATAAATAAGTTTGGAAAATATTTATCAATAGATAGACCAATAATTAGGAATGAAAGACAATGTCTTGCAGTAAAAAGTGAATATAGAAGTAGAGTTAAAGGAATGTTTGTTGGAAAATCTGATTCTGGATCAACTTTTTTTATAGAACCCGAAAAATTAATAGAGTTAAATGAAGAACTTTTGAAATTAAAGTCTGATGAAAAAACTGAAATTTCAAAAATTATTTCACATATAAATTTTGAAACGGTAAAAAGATTAAAATCTATTAAAAATAATATAAAAGTAATTTCATACATAGATAGTATGATAGGAAAAGCAAATTATGCAATAAATAATAAAGGAATATATGTTACTCCAAGTGAACAAGATAAAAAGATATTTTTTAATGGATTGAGACATCCTTTAATCCCTAAAAGTGAAGTTATTCCTTTGAATTTAAAATTAAATGAAGAAGGAATGATTATAACTGGTCCAAATACTGGTGGAAAAACAGTCACATTAAAATCAATAGGTCTTGCTTTTTTATTATCTCATGCTGGTTTTCCTATATTATCTTATGAGGCAAAATTACCGTATATAAAAAATATATTTACAGATATAGGAGATTCACAAAGCGTAACACAAAATCTTAGTACATTTTCTTCGCATTTAAAAAATTTAAAAATAATATTAGATGAAGCAAATGAATATTCATTAATCTTAATAGATGAACTTGGAACAGGAACAGATCCAATTGAAGGAGCTGCTTTAGGTAGAGCTATAATAAAAAGATTATTAAATAAAAATTCCATTTTATTTATAACTTCACATCTTTCTGAAATAAAAACTTATTCAATAGAGGAAAAAAGATTAGAAACAGCCTCCATGTCGTTTGATGTTCAAACATTAAGACCAACATATAAAATATTAATAGGAGTTCCTGGTGCTTCACATGCAATAGAAATTTCAAGAAGAATGGGATTTGATGAAGAATTACTTAGAGATGCACAAAATAATATAGGCGAAGAATATATAAAAAGTGAGCATTTATTTTCAAAAATGGCTAATTCTTTTGAAACAATTGAAGAAGAAAAGAATAAGATAAAAATGAAAAAATATGAAATAGAACAATTGAAAAAACAATATGAAAAAAAATATCAGAAATTGAAAAATAAAGAAGTTGAAAAACTTGATAATGAAACTTTAAAACTTAAAAATGAAATAAGATTTTTAAAAAATGAAGTTTATAATATAATGAGTGATATAAAACATGCATCTAATCAAAAAAACACAGATTCTTTAAAGAAAAATTTAAAAAAATTAGAAGATATTTCTAATAAAATTGAAATATTAAATAAAAAAAATGAGGTTAAGAATAGTTATACCATAAAAGTTGGTATGGATGTAAAAGCTCCAGGTGGAACTATTGGAAGGGTTATATCTATAAAAAAGAATAAAGCAGAAATTAAAATTGAAAATTCACCTATTAATTTAACTTATAATATAAACGAATTAATACCAACGAAGAAAAAAGAAAAAATAAATAAAGTTACCTCTTTTTCAAACTCAAGTACAAAAATACCAGAAATAGATTTAAGAGGGTTTACAGTAGCTGAATCTATACCAGAAATAGAAAATCTTATTTCTGATATGTTATTTTCAAATTTTAATAAAGGTTATATAATTCATGGCAAAGGAACTGGAAAATTATCTTTGGGAATATGGGAATACTTAAGAAATTGTAAAGAAATAAAAAGTTTTAGGGTTGGAAAACCAAATGAAGGTGGCACAGGGGTTACCGTTGTGGAGGTGTAATAATGATTTTTAGCCTTGATGTTGGTACAAGAACATTAGTTGGTGTTATTGCTGATTATGATGAAAATGAAAATTTAATTATAAAACATACTTCAATAAGAGAACATGAAAGTAGAGCAATGGTTGACGGACAAATACATGATGTTCAAAAAGTTGCAAAAGGAGTAACAAAAGTAAAAAAGGAACTTGAAGAAAAATTAGGTGAAAAACTTGAAGATGTTGCTGTAGCTCTTGCTGGAAGATTTTTAATAACAACAACGGGAGAACATATAGCTGATATAAGTAGTACAAGATATATTGATAATTCTTTGGTAAAAACTTTTGAAATTGAAGCTGTAAAAGATGCTACTCAAAAATTAAATGAAAATAATGGAATGTATTGTGTTGGTTATTCAGTACTTTACTATGAATTAGATGACGAATGGATAAAAAGATTAGAAGGACAAAGAGGTACAAAGGCTTCTGTAAAAGTTATTGCTGCATTTTTACCCAAAAATGTAGTTGAAGCTATGATATCTGTATTGGAATTAAACGATTTAAAACCAGCACATATAACTCTTGAACCTATAGCAGCAATAAATCTTGTTGTTCCAGAAGATTTAAGAAACTTAAATATTGTTATGGTTGATGTTGGAGCAGGAACTAGTGATATAGCTGTTTCAAATGAAGGAACTATAGTTGGATATGGAATGGTTCCTATGGCAGGTGATGAAATTACAGATTCTATAACAAAAAAATTATTAATAGATTTTAAAGCGGCTGAAGAAATAAAAAAGCATTTACACGAAAAAGAAAAATTTATATATAAAGATATTTTGGATTTTGAACAAGAAATAACTAAGAAAGAAGTTTTAGAAATAATAGAACCAGTAATAAATAATATAACAACAAATATAGCTGATAGAATTTTAGAATTAAATGGAAAACCACCAGTTGCAGTAATGGTTGTTGGTGGAGGAGGAAAAGTACCAGGTTTTAAAGAAAAATTAGGTGAAAAATTAGGTTTACCTAAAAATAGAATAGCTTTAAAAGATTTAAAATCATTAAATACTATAAAATTTGAAGGTGAAAAAGAATTAGTAGGAAGTGAATTTATTACACCTGTTGGAATTGCAAATGTGGCTTTGAAAAATGAAGGGAATGTTTTTACATCTGTTTATATAAATGGAAAAACCGTAAATATGATGATGGTAGGTACTAATTTAACTGTATTACAAGTATTATTACAAGATGGATATTCTTTATCTCAACTCATAGGAAAGCCATCACCAGCAATAACCTATGAAGTAAATGGTGAATTAACTATAAAAAAAGGAAATATGGGAAAAGAAGCACCAATATCAGTTAATGATAGACCAGCTTCTTTAAAAACAAAAATAAATTCTGGAGATAGAATAACTATTGGAACTCCAAAAGATGGTGAACCATTAATATTAAAGGTAAAAGATGTAATAAATCCAATAAAATACTTTTTAAATGGAAAACCACAAAAAATTTATCCAAAAATAATAGTTAATAACAAAGAATCAAATATAGATACTATAATAAAAGATGGAGATAAAATAACTTTAGAAAAAATATACTTAAAAAATGTAACAAATAGTTCGAATAAAACTATTTATTTTACCATAGATGGTATACCTTATGAAATACCTAGTAATACCGTTATATTAAAAAACGGTGAAGTTTTAAAAGATGATTATGAAATAAAAAATATGGATTCATTTGAAATTGAAAAAGTTGATTTACCAGTAATTGGTGATTTTATAGATGTTGATGTAAAAAAAAGAGCAATAGACTTTAATGGAAAAACTATTTTTTTACCTGAAGAAGAATGCTTAATTAAAGTTGGAAATAAAATTATAGATAAAAACAAAAAAATATCTGAGGGAGAAAATTATATTATTGAAAAAATAGAAAAAAATCCAACTATAATAGATTTATTGGCACATCTTTCAATAGATACAAGAACAATAACAAGCTTTGAAATATATATAAATGGTAAAAAAGTAGAAAGTTTTATGCAAACACTTCCACCAAATTCATCAGTGAGGTTTAATTATAAATGATTTTAGGAATAGGTACCGATATAGTAAAAATAAGCAGATTAAATATTAAATTATTAAATAAAATATTAACTGAAAGCGAAAGAGAAATATGTAAAAACTATGCTATAAATAGAAAACTAGAATTTGCTGCAGGTAGATTTGCTGTAAAAGAATCTTTAACAAAAGCCTTTAAAATATTCATTCCAATGGATAAAATTTCTGTATTAAAAGATGATAATGAAGTTCCTTACTTATCAAAAGAAACTCATAAGTATCTAAAAAATAAGTTTGGTAATGTTAATATAAACATATCAATATCTCATGAAAAAGAATATGCTATTGCAATGGTTATTGTAGAAAAATTGGAGGATTAAAATGTCTGTACCTGCTAAATTAAGAGAAAAATATGAAAAATTAAAAAAAGAAATAGAAGAACACAATTATAGATATTATATAAAATCAGATCCAATAATTTCAGATACTCAATATGATAAAATATTTAAAGAATTAATAACTCTTGAAGAAAATTTTCCTGAATTAAAAACTCAAGATTCACCTACTCAAAGAGTTGGTGGAATTATTGTAAATGAATTTAAAAAAGTAGAACATACATTGCCAATGTTATCTTTAGATAACACTTATAATGAAAAAGATATAATTGACTTTAATCAAAAGATAATTAAAAATTTTCCAAATGTAAAATATTATTGTGAATTAAAAATAGATGGTGTATCAATATCCTTAAAGTATAAAAAAGGTAAATTAATACAGGCTTTAACTAGAGGAGATGGAATTTTTGGTGAAGATGTAACCCAAAACATAAAAACTATTAGAAGTATCCCTTTAAATTTAAATGAAAAAATAGATATAGAAGTTAGAGGGGAAGTTTTTATGCCAATAAATGAATTTAAAAGAATAAATGAAGAAAGAGAAATTGAAGGCTTAAATATATTTGCAAATCCAAGGAATTCTGCAGCTGGAACTTTAAAACTTTTAGACTCCTCAAAAGTATCTAAAAGAAGATTAGATGCTTTTATTTATTATATTTTATTTCCAAATAATTATAATTTAAAAACACAAGAAGAAGCTATGATTTTTTTAAAAAAACTAGGTTTTAAAATAAATGAGCATAATAAAATATGTAAAAATGAAAATGAATTAATCGATTATTGGATATATTGGAGTAATAATAGAAAAAATTTAGATTATGATATAGATGGAGCTGTTGCAAAAGTAAATGAATTTTCAATGCAAAGAGAACTTGGAGAAACTTCACGCGCACCAAGATGGGCAATTGCTTTCAAATTTAAAGCTGAAAGAAAATTGACTCAGATAAAAAATATTAAATTACAAGTTGGAAGCAGTGGCATAATAACTCCTGTTGCAGAATTTGAAGCTATACAACTTGAAGGTTCTACTGTAAAAAAGGCTAGTCTTCATAATTTTGAATATATAAAAGAAAGAGATATTAGAGAAAAAGACTTTGTTTATGTTGAAAAAGCTGGTGGTATAATACCACAAGTTGTAGGTGTAAAAATAGAAAAAAGAACGGGTGAAGAAAAAATTATTTTAGAACCCCAAAAATGTCCTGAATGTGGTGGAAAAACAGGGAAAATTAATCCTTCAGAAGTTGCAATAAGATGTTTAAACCCACTTTGTCCTGCAAAATTAATACGAATATTAGAAAATTTTGTATCAAGAGATGGGATGAATATAGAAGGATTAGGACCAAAATTAATAGAAAGAATGGTAAAAAGCAAACTGATTTCTGATCCAAGTGATTTATATTATTTAAATTCTTTTAAACTTGCAACGCTTGGAAGTGGAATAGGCATAAAAACCATAAATAATCTTCTATCAGAAATAGAAAAATCAAAAGACTCTGATTTAGAAAATTTATTATTTGCATTAGGTATACCTCTTGTTGGAATTAAAAATGCTAAAAATCTTGCCATAAAATTTAAATCAATTGACAAAATTCAAACTTCAACATTACATGAATTAATGGAAGTTGAAGGTATAGGAGAAGATATGGCGCGTTCAATAAAAGAATTTTTTAATCAAGAAGATGTAAAAAAAATACTTTTGAAATTAAAAAATGCTAATGTAAATACTGTTTATAAAAAAGAAGTAAAAGAAGGAAAATTATCAGGGTATATAGTTTCACAAACTGGCGAATTAAAAAATATGAATAGAAGGGAATTCTCTAAATATGTAGAAAGTAAAGGTGGTATTTTTTCCAATAATGTAACTAAAAAAACAAAAATATTAGTGGTTGGAGAAAATCCAGGAAGCAAATTAGAAAAAGCAAAAAAATTTGGAATATCAATTATGTTAGAAGAAGAATTTTTTAAAAATTATAATTAAAAACTCAAGGAGGAATAAAATTATGTTGAAAGAAAAATTAATGGAAGATTTAAAAAAGTTCATGAAAGAAAAAAATCAAATTGCTTTAAATACAGTAAAATTATTGAGATCAGAAATAAAAAAAGCGGAGATAGATACACAAAAAGAACTAAATGATGATGAAATTATAAAAATAATAAAAAAGCAAGTTAAAATGAGAAACGAATCAATAAAACAATTTAAAGATGCTGGAAGAAATGACTTAGTAGTAAATGAAGAAAAAGAAATAGCGTTTTTAAAAAATTATTTACCAGAAGAAATGAGTGAAGAAGAAATAAAAAATATAATAAGTTCAATAATAAAAGAAATGAATGCAACACCTAAACAATTTGGATTAGTAATGAAAACTGCTATTCAAAAAATTGGAAATCAAGCAGATGGTTCTATAATATCAAAAATAGTAAAAGAAATTTTAGGATAAAATGAAAAAATATATAGTTTTCTTTATATTATTATTTTCTGTTTTTATGTATGCACAAAGCATGGTAAAAAATATGATGTTAATAACAATCCATGATAAACAATGGATTACTAATCGTGTTGCAAAAAAAATTTCCGAATTATCAGAGTATATGTATAATACAAAAATTATAGAAAAAACACCTTATGGTTATATAACAGATGATTCAACAGAAGTTTGGGAAAATATAAATATAGAGGCAGATGTATATTTAAATATTACTTCAGATGCTTCTACTAATAAAATTAGAGCCTATGGAAGTTTTAAAAATGGAACATTTGATCTGTCTTCAGATATAAAAGATACAGAAGAATGGGTAGAATATTTTTCTGGAAAAACTTTAGAAAAAATAGCAGAAAATAGATTTTTATATGATAAAACTTGGGATGTTTTACAATTAACTTATTGGAAAGGTGTAGATGAATATCCTATTTATTCTAATGGTAAATTATATTTTATAAGTGATAGATATAGTGGTAATAGAGAAATAAATATAATAAACTTTAAAACAGGATATCAAACTACTATACAACTTGAATTATCCTCAGAATATTTTCCTGATGTATCACCAAATGGAAAGTATGTAGTTTTTCAAACATCAATGTTTGGAAAATGGGATATAGTATTGTACAATACTGAAACAAGTGAATTTAAAAGAATTTCTCCAGAAGGATTAAATGCTTATTCACCTTATTTTTATGATGATTCTTTAATTTTATTTAGTATGGGAACAAAAGAAAATAAAAACATAATGGAAATATGGATTTATGATATATTGAATGATGAAGTAAAACAAATTACAAATGATAAAACTATTATGAAATTTAGACCAATAAAATGGAATAAAAATAAAATAGCTTTTTATGGTCAAGATCTAAAAAATGCTGACTTAAATATTTATTATATTGATAATGAAAAAATAAAAACATTATTAAACGGTGAATACAATCAAGCTGATTCATGGTCAGACGGTTCAAATCTCTTGTTATATTCACAATTTCAATTTGGAAATTTTAGAATATTTTCTTATGATAATAAAAATATAAAAAATCTAACTTATATGATATCGGACGACTGTTACTACCCAAGTTTTTCACCAGATAAAAAATTTGTTTTTTTTGGAGTTTATTATAAGGATAAAGAACCAGATATTTTTGTAATTAGAAGAAATTAAATATTTAATTCATAAGTGAGTAAAAAAAAATTAAATTTAAAAGGGTATAATGATTTAAAATGATGCCGGGATGGTGGAATTGGTAGACACGTAAGATTCAGATTCTTATGAGAGAAATCTCGTACGGGTTCAAATCCCGTTTCCGGCACCATACTTAGCAGACAAAAAAGTCTGCTTTTTTTAAAGGAGTGATTTTATGAGAAGTGTTTTTCGAGATATAACAGATAATTTTTTTGAAATTTTATCATATAAAAAAGAAGAATGGAATAAATTCTGGCATATTTATAAAATTAAAGTTCCATATGTTGAATTGTATCAAAAAAAGAACGAATTAAGTGATGAAAAAATATTAAATAAATTATTTTCTTATGGAAGAAAATATTTAGATGAAATGTTTTGGTATAAATTTGAAAATGCTGAAAAAGTAAAAACAGAAATTATAAAAATGGTTGGGAAAAATGTACAAAAATATAATTTACAAAGAGGAGATTATACAGTAAGAATAATTGGTTTAACTGGCGATAAACCTTATGAATTTGTTGATACTTATGCAGGAACTATTATATTAATTGATTATTTATATTTTTATAAAAATAAAGAAAAAACGACAATAAAAGAAATTATGGACAAAGCTATATTAGACTTTATAGAAAATAATGAAGTAAATGAAAAAAAAGCTAATTTTTGGATAACATATGATGAGATAAAAAAAGTAGTTTATGATAATAAAAATAAAAATATTGCAATGAAAAAAATAGTAAAAATATTAGATAAAAGATTTGACTACTTTGACTGGACTGGTTTTTATCTTGTTGAAAATAATGAATTAAAATTAGGCGAGTTCATAGGTGAACCTACAGAACATAAAAAAATAAAGTTTGGAGAAGGTATTTGTGGTCAAGCTGCCGAAACTCAAAAAACTTTTGTTGTAAAAGATGTAAATAAAGAAAGTAATTATTTATCTTGTAGTCCTAAAACAAAATCTGAAATAGTAGTTCCGATTTTTGGAAAAAATAATTCTATTGTTGGCGAAATAGATATAGATAGTCATAAGGTTAATGCTTTTGATGATGGAGATAAAGAATTTTTAGAAAATATAGCAATACTTTTAAAAAAATACTTTTAAAAAAATAAAATTGGTTTTTAAAACCAATTTTATTTTTTTTATGCTACCTTTTTATTAATATTTTTCTTTCATATCAACTATATTTTTTGGTTTACCAGTATTAATATACGATTCAATATTTTCAATTGTCCAGTCAATACTGTATCTAACTGATTCTTCATTAAATCCAGCTACATGTGGGGAAACTATAACATTTTTAAATGTATGTATAGGATACTTTGAAGGAATTTTATATTTATTTTCTTTATTTGGATAATCATACCAAACATCTATAGCTGCTCCTGCCAAAATATTATTTTTAATGCTTTCATAAAGAGCTTTTTCGTTTACTATTGGTCCTCTACCAACATTTATTAAATACTTACCTTTCATTTTATATAAAATATCTTCACTTATTAAATTTCTTGTTTTTTCTGTTAATGGAAGGGCCACAAAAATTATATCACTTTTATTAACAACATAATTAATATCATTACTCAATTCATCAAAATTTTCTACTTTATTATTAATATTTTTTTTGAAACCAATTGTTTTACATTCAAATGGTTTAAGATACTTAGCAATGTATCCACCTATACTCCCTGTACCTAAAATCCCACATTTTTTTTCTCTAATGCTTGTCCAAGAAGTATTTGGTTTTTCTCCAATAGTAAATCCATGCCAAATTCCTCTTGAAAGATCATTATGAAATTCTGGAATTCTTCCAAGAAGCGATAAAGCTAATGCTATAGCTCTTTCTGCAACTATTTTTCCATTTCCCTTTGCATTTGCAACAATTATTTTTTTTTCAATTATTTCATTCGAAGGTAATATATTTACTCCTGAATATGGAACAAAAATAATTTTTAAATTTTTAGCTTTTTTAAGTTCTTCTTTTGAAATAGTCCCTCCAATTAAAGCATCAACTTTTGAAATATCAACATTTTCATCAGTTATTATTTTTAATTTATACTTATTTTCAAGATAATTTATCTTAGTTTTCCAATAATCATTTAATATATGTCTAAATAAAAATATCATGCATTTTACCTCCATCATTTTTAATAACTTTACTATTATTATACAACATGAATAAATATTATACAAATATTATTTTGACATATTAATTTATTTGTTATATAATATAAATGAGGTGTTAAATATGCAAAAAAAAATACTGATTGTAGATGATAGTAAAGTTTGGAGAGAATTTTTAAAAGACTCATTAGAAAATAAAGGTCATATAGTAGAAGTTGCTAATGATGGAATAGAAGGAATAAATAAGGCTTTTGATTTTTTACCAGAAGTAATTATAACAGATTATGTAATGCCAAAAATGAATGGCATACAACTTTGTCGGTTTATAAGAAGTTATAATACATTTAAAAGTGCTGGAGTAATTTTATTAACTGCTTCAGAAGATACTCTTAATTCTTTTTGGAGTTTAAGAAGTGGTGTTGATTTATTTATAAAAAAATCATCTGATAATAAAAAAATGTTAAATGAAATTCTTAATTTTTTAGAAAACAATTTTAATGTAGAGTGGTCAAGAGAATTATATAAATATAGAAAAGAACCATTTGGAGAACTTGTTGATATATTAGAGGAAACTTTGAAATTTGAAATAATAAATAAAGAAATTTTAAAACTATCGAATTATATTAATGACGATGAATATATGATGAGAAGAATATTTATGATTTTAAAAGAATTAATAGATTTTGAAAATTTTTATTTAATGATTCTTACATCAAGCTCTGGTAGAATTTATGCTTTTTCAAGTAATAATTCAAAAATAAATCAAAAAATATTGAAAAACAAATTATTTTATTTATTACAAAAACCAATTACTCCATCTGAATGGGTATACAAAGGAAATATGTTTGAAGAAAAAATACTTAGAGAACC